>PGZD01000003.1 GCA_002843155.1 Gammaproteobacteria bacterium HGW-Gammaproteobacteria-3 | reverse complement strand
CAGCAAAAAATCTGTAGTGCCAACCGACAGTAGTTAAAATTTTTAACTGATTGAAATGGCGGGGAACTTCGTTATTAGGTGACGAAGTTGGGTTAAACGAATGGGTTTGCTTTATTAATCAGGCAAACTTATAACATAGTCGTAAACCAGCAGGGTCAGCAACAACGCAGGATGATAGGCGGCGGAACCGCTGCGCGAATACCGACTGGTCAGCTTCGACAAATCCAGTTGATCGATGACTTCGACGATGTACCGGGCGAGGTGATCTTCGGGCAGCCATTCATCCACCGACGGCGGCAGTAGATATTGTTGATGTCGGTCGTATTGGATGAATCGGGCCATGACTCTTCTCGGTTTCCGTCTCAGTATTGGCCGCTATTTTAACAAATATCGCGGGTTTCCTCCGGAAAGTCCGACAGGCTCCTAGGGCTCATTCAGGAAGGCAAACTGGACGGCTTGCGCCTGGATCATCCTGATGGGCTGTACGATCCCGATGCCTATTTTTGCAAGCTGGCCGAGCAATGCCAGCGCATCGGCCACACACCTTTCAACAGCCTGTCACAAACAGTGATCAAACTGACAGTACCCGGCGTGCCGGATATTTTTCAAGGCTGCGAATTATGGAATTTCAGTCTGGTGAACCCCGACAACCGGAGACCGGTTGATTTCGGCCACTGCCAAACCCTGCTCGATTCATTGCAGCCACTGCCCACGCTGGAATCACAACACCGCAGCGCCAGGGTACGCGCGTTATGTGATGAATCGGAAGACGGTCGAGCCAAACTGCTGGTCGTCAACACGGCTCTGACATTACGGCAAAGCTGGCCGGAAGTATTTCAGGCAGGATGCTATCTGGCGCTGGCCATCAAAGGAAAACAAGCGACTTGTCTGTGTGCCTACGCGCGCATTACCGGACAGCGTATCGTTATTACGGTAGCGCCACGTTTCTTGGCACGGTTGCAGGAGGAGGCCGGTGACTTGCCTCTGGGAGAAAAGATTTGGGGAAATACCACCGTGGACTTGCCTTTTCATCAGCGTGATAATCAATACACATGCGCCTTCACTGGAAAGATACTGAAGCCACAACAGCATTTCTCCAAATGGCGTTTACCTGCGGCAGAAATATTGGCGGAATTTCCGGTGGGATTTATCCTCTGTGAGAGAAACGCTATTCAATAAACAGCGCCGTCGAAGGATTGATGCCCGCTTGACTCCTCTGACCGGTGGTTTTGTTTTTTATTATCGCCGCGAAGGGACAGTATCGGTGTTTTGACTGCGTTTTAGCCAGTCACGCGCGCCCAAACCCGCGCTCAGGCCGGTGGCGAAGCAGGCCGTAAGTAAATAGCCGCCCGTCGGCGCCTCCCAGTCAATCATCTCGCCGGCGACAAAAACACCGGGCAGGGCCGTGAGCATGAGGTTTTCATCGAGGCTGTCAAAGCGCACACCGCCGGCGCTGCTGATCGCTTCTGCGATGGGACGGGCTGCGTGTACGGTGATTGGCAACGCTTTTATTGTCGCTGCCAATGTCACCGGATCGGCAAATTGCTCCTTGTTGAGCACTTCGTGCAGCAAAGCCAGCTTGACACCGGCGATGCCGACGCGACTTTGCAAATGGCTCGATATCGACCGGGAGCCACGGCGCCGGCTGACTTCGGCCAATACCCGACCGGCTTCCCGTCCCGGAGTCAAATCAAGCGTGAAGGTGGCACTGCCGTGGGCATTGAGACACTCGTGCAGTCGCTGCGAAAATGCATAAATCAGGCCGCCCTCCACACCCTGAGCGCTAATCACTATTTCACCTTGCCGCCGCTCGCTACGACCTTTTGCGTCAGTCAATGTCAACGCTACCGATTTGAGCGGGGCACCGGCAAATTTCTCGCGCAGATAAGCGCTCCATGCAACATCAAAACCGCAATTGGCGCTTTGCAGCGGCGCGATGCCAACACCCCGTGCCTGCAACGCGGCAGTCCACGCGCCATCCGACCCTAACTGAGGCCAACTGGCACCGCCCAATGCCAGCACGGTTGCCTGTGGCTTGAGCAAAATTTCACCTTCCAAGTTGACCAGCCGCAAAGCGCCCTGGTCATTCCAGCCCAGCCAGCGATGGCGCGCATGCAGACGCACACCGGCACTGCGCAGGCGATGCAGCCAGGCGCGCAGCAGCGGGGCCGCTTTCATTTGCCGGGGAAATACCCGGCCCGAGCTGCCGACAAAGGTTTCGATGCCCAGCGCCTGTATCCAGGCGCGCAAGGCCGTCGGCGGCAGACGGTCGAGTATTGGCTGTAACTGCCGCCGCCGGTCGCCGTAGCGCGCGCAAAAAGTTTCGTAAGCTTCGCTATGGGTGATATTCAAACCACCGACACCGGCTTGCAAAAACTTGCGCCCGAAAGAGGGCATGGCGTCATACACATCGACCTGTAGCCCCGCAAGACCCAACACTTCGGCAGCCATCAACCCGGCCGGACCGCCGCCGATAATGACTGCTTGCGGGGCGGCACACTCGGATTTAGCGGTCGGCGGGCAAAGTTTGATCATGGCTGTATTTTAACCCACTTGATTAGATTTAATACTTCGCGCGGTCAATTTTTCGTCAACCCGCCCGATAACCGCCGCCGTTTTCAAATCGGGAATTGCTGAAGATATTGACTTTGCGGGAATTTGACTTACAATGAAGGGAGCTTGAAAAGAGATTTAGCTTTTTGTTCCCTGTTGCGCGCTGTACTGTAGTCTCCCGTTACGTTTTTCAATAAGTAATTCTACTGTTTTCTGGCTGCATCCGCCTAAAAAGGCTTTAATTACTTAATTCACAGGATATTATATGTCTACTACAACCGGTACAGTTAAATGGTTCAATGCCGACAAAGGTTTTGGTTTTATTCAACAAGAGCAAGGCCCTGATGTCTTTGTTCATTTCCGCAATATAGCAGGTTCGGGCTTCAAGTCGCTGAATGAAGGCCAAGCCGTACAGTTTGTCGTGACGCAAGGCCAAAAAGGCCCTCAAGCCGAAGAAGTGATCGTCATCTAATTCGGCCCAGCGTTACCCGAAACTTGTCCCGAAACTTTTTGAGTTACGGGGCAGGTTCTCAGCGCTTTCCAACCCGTTAGCTTAATTATTAAGCTAAATCAATTCCCCCCATATTGCTTTTTTGTGCCGCTTTTACCTGAAACTCAGCTATTTTTCCGGGTTTCTGAAACCATCGGCAAAAAACCGTGACCCGCACTATCTATCAGGCACTAAAGCAATTGCTGTTGCGCCCGTTCTTGTAAAAAGCTCCGAACGTCCTCGTTTTCAACGCGGTCGTAGATTTCCTCAACCGGCAAAGTCAAACCAATGGCTTCGAAAGTGACGGTATCACCCATGAAAAAATGCCTGGAAACCCAGCCTTCGCTTTTTCTGCACACTTCCACATCGACGATATCCTGCTCGATCAGAATATATTCCTGCAAACTCGGCAGGCTTTGGTAGGCTTTGCGCTTTGTCGTCTCATCCATTTTACGGCTGGAGCGGGATATGACTTCAACAATCATCACCGGCGATTCGGTGTAATAGTCATGCGCACTTTGCTCCTCGCAAACCACCATGACGTCGGGGTAAAAAAAACTGTCGCCGACTTTTATCTTTAAATCGGACGAGAAAGGTTCGCACGGTTTATTTTTTAACAAATTTCTTATTTCAGCAAAAACATTACCGGTTATCCTTTCGTGGTTACGGCTCGCGCCCGCCATTGCATA
Source organism: Gammaproteobacteria bacterium HGW-Gammaproteobacteria-3 (assembly GCA_002843155.1). Lineage (GTDB taxonomy): Bacteria > Pseudomonadota > Gammaproteobacteria > Methylococcales > Methylomonadaceae > PGZD01. The sequence goes on along the minus strand of PGZD01000003.1, from coordinate 75,825 downwards.
AACATAACCGTCCCTGTACTCATGTTTGACCTCGCTGATGAGCTCACCTTCCAGATAGTCTTGTATACTGATTCGATTGTCTTTAAGTTGCGTGTTATATGACATCGTCCTATCCTGTTTCAAATCAAATGAGCTATTCCCCGGCAATGGCCATGCGTTCGATCAGTATCGAACCGGTGCGGATATTACCGCGATAATCGACATCATTGCCCACGGCGACGATGCTTTTAAACATAGCCTTGAGATTACCGGCAATGGTGATTTCCTCGACCGGGTATTGAATTTCGCCCTGCTCCACCCAAAATCCGGCCGCGCCGCGCGAATAGTCGCCGGTGACCATATTGACGCCCTGACCCATCAATTCGGTGATCAACAAGCCGGTATCCATTTGCTTCAACAAAGCTTGCCAATCATTCGTGCCCGAATCCAGCGTCAGGTTATGCACGCCGCCCGCATTGCCGGTGCTTTGCATGCCGAGCTTGCGAGCCGAGTAAGTGCTCAAAATATAGCTTTGCAACACACCTTCAACGACAATATCACGCGCGCGCGTCGCCACGCCTTCGCCATCATAAGCCGCGCTACCCAATGCGCCCGGCAAATGCGGCTGCTCATGAATATGAACAAAATCGGGGAAAATCCGGGTATCCAGGGCATCCAGCAAAAAAGACGATTTACGGTACAAATTGCCGCCGCTGATCGCGCCAATCAACGAACCGATCAAACCGGACGCCACTTCCGCCGCGAACAGCACCGGACAATGGCGAGGCGTCAAACTACGCGCCTGTAGCCGCTGCAAAGTCCTTGACGCCGCTTTTTCGCCAATGGCTTTGGCCGATTCGAGTTTGCCGGCATTTCTATCCACGCTATACCAGTAATCGCGCTGCATACTCTCGCCGCGCCGCGCCAATACCGAACAACTGATCGAATGCCGGGTCGAGTTCATACTGTGTAAAAACCCGAGGCTATTGCCCAATACGCGAATACCCTGGTGACTGCTGACAGTCGCCCCTTCGGAATTGCTTATATCCGGATGAAAATCACGCGCCGCCTGCTCGCACTCGATAGCCAGCGCAATTCCCTGATCGACATCAAACGACCAAGGATGGTACAGATCCAGAGCCGGGAACTGCGTCGCCAACAGTTCTTGCGAAGGCAAGCCCGCATAAACATCCTCGCTCGTAAAACGGGCAAAACTACAAGCCGCCGAAACCGTTTCGATAATGGAGTCTTCCGATAAATCGGTGGAACTGGCCGAGCCTTTACACTGGCCAAAATACACGGTAACGCCTAAACCCTGGTCGCGGTGATGTTCGATGGTTTCGGCTTCGCCCAGACGGGCAGTGATCGACAAGCCGTTTTCGACATTCAAACCCGCTTCGGCGGCCGTCGCCCCTTGTTTTTTTGCGGTATCCAGTATAGTTTGGACAATGGCTTCCAGATGATTTATTTCTTCGTGATTTTGCAAAATAATCTCTTACGCTAAAAGTTGGTTGATTTGTTAATGACGCAAATGTGGCCGCGCGAAGTTTATTGCTAAACGCCAGTACCGCCAACGGTCAAACCATCGATTTTCAAGGTTGGCTGGCCGACGCCGACCGGGACGCTTTGCCCGTCCTTGCCGCAAGTCCCGACGCCGCCATCGAGCGCCAGGTCATTGCCGACCATCGACACCCGTGTCAACACATCGGGGCCATTGCCGATCAAGGTCGCGCCTTTAACCGGGCGGGTCAGCTCGCCATCTTCTATCAAGTAAGCTTCGCAGGCGGAAAACACGAATTTACCTGAAGTAATATCCACTTGTCCGCCACCAAAATTTTTCGCGTACAGGCCTTTTTTCACGGATTTGATGATTTCTTCCGGCTCATGATGACCGGACAACATGTAGGTGTTGGTCATACGCGGCATCGGCAAATGCGCATAGGATTCACGCCGCCCATTGCCGGTCGGCTCGACGCCCATCAAGCGGGCATTCAATTTATCCTGCATATAACCTTTGAGCACGCCGTTCTCGATCAATACCGTTTGCTCGGTCGGCGTGCCTTCATCGTCGATGCTCAACGACCCGCGCCGACCCGGTAAAGTACCGTCATCGACGACGGTACACAACTCCGACGCCACCCTTTCACCGACGCGGCCACTGAATGCGGATGTACCCTTGCGATTAAAATCGCCTTCCAGACCGTGACCTATGGCTTCGTGCAGCAATATTCCGGGCCAGCCGGGGCCCAGCACGACAGTCATATTACCGGCCGGGGCGTCAACCGCTTCCAGATTGACCAAAGCCTGCCTGACCGCTTCCCGGCCATAATCCAGCGCCAGATCCTGATCGAGAAAACACTGGTAATCGCAGCGTCCGCCACCGCCCATGCTGCCGCGTTCGCGGCGTCCGTCCGCCGCGACGATGACGCTCACATTCAAGCGCACCAACGGCCTGATGTCGGCTGCCAGGGCGCCGTCCTGATTGGCGACTAAAATACTGTCGTGGACGCCGGTCAGGCTGATGATCACTTCTTCGACGCGGCTGTCCAGTTGCCGGGTTTCGCGGTCTATTTTGTGCAGCAATTCGACTTTTTGCCGATCCGCCAGCGATTTCAAGGGGTTTACAGAAGAATAATACTGCGGCCACCGATTGCTATGCGTCAATGCAGTCCGCGTATTCTGACCTTGTCTGATAATGGCCTTGACATTGTCGGCGGCTTCCAGCAGCACCGGCAATTCTATCCGGTCACTGTAGGCAAAGCCGGTTTTATCACCAACCACGGCCCTGACACCGGCACCCCTTTCGATGCCATGATTGCCTTCTTTGATAAGGCCGCCTTCCATCACCCAAGATTCAAAATGACTGGATTGAAAATATATATCGGCGGCATCTACCGGCACACTGAGCAAGCTGCTCATAATCCGGTCTATATCGTGATCGGAAAGCGCCGTAGACGCGAGAATCGATTGTTTTGCTTGTTTTATAATGTCCATTCAGTCTCTGTTTGTACTTGAATTATTTAAGCACTTCATCGCTTAGGTTTACCGGGCTCCTACCACGCTTCGTCAGGCAAATGGCCCGAAAAGCCATCATTCAAATTCATCACGATGTTTGCGTGATTGCTCCAACATGCCATCGCGCAAGGTCTTGAATAATGCTTGCAATAAGCGGTCGGCACCGTCGTCATGCTTATCCGGTAAAGGCGCACTGTCATCCGGCTCGGCGGCGTTGGCAGGGGCAATTTGCGCCGTCACCTCGGTTTGGGCGTTGCTTTCCATCAGCTTCAGCCCGTATATCCGCTCGCTATAGTTATCGTCACTGAACAGCGATTTGATGTCATACCAATAATCGTCTTGTTTGGTATAGTCGATATCCGGGTCGTATCTGACAAAATAGTAACCTTGATCGCGATTACGGTCGGTTACTTCAAGCGCCAGTTGGTTCAGCAATACGCCCAGAATAAACCAGCCCTGTTCAAAAGGTTTGTTTATGACCAGAGTAGCACCCGAATCCGCCTTGTCTAGATGAACCTGTTCTTCCAGTCCTGCCTTGATTGCTTCGGCGCTTGTTCCCGAGTCGGCTGCGGACGACTCGGGCCTTGTATTGACATTGATGACCAATGCCGGCGGTTGTTCCAGACTTTCGGTGTCCCGGTACCTGTCACCGGTATCCGAACACGCGGGCAAAACACACGCAAGCCCTAAAATCCAACAGTAGTTCCGCACTGACATAAATCTTCTTACTCACTGAAACGGCGATGCTGTAATGCCGGAAAAGCCGCCCTGACTGTCTCCAGATGTTCATGATCGATCCCGGCAACAGCGAAACCCGCGCCGGTTTTTTTGACATCCAAAACCACGCCCCAGGGGTCGATAATCATGCTATGGCCAAAAGTTTCACGGCCATTGCCATGTAAACCGCCCTGATTGGGCGCCAGCACATAACAGAGGTTTTCTATCGCCCGGGCCCTGAGTAATATTTCCCAATGCGCGGCGCCGGTCTTGGCGGTAAAAGCGGACGGCACGACCAGAATTTCAGCCCCCTGCGCCGCCAGTTTACGGTACAGCTCGGGAAAACGCAGATCATAGCACACCGACAGACCCAACCTGCCAAAAGGCGTATCCAGCACGACCGGCGTGCTTCCGGGTTCGATTGAATTCGATTCCTTGTAGGCTTCATCGCTGCCGGGGACGTTGACATCGAACAAATGGATTTTATCGTAGCGACCCACCCGTTCGCCCTGATCATTGTAGACAAGGCAAGCCGCCCTGACCTTGCGGTCATCATCCCCCGCCAAAGGAATCGTACCGCCTATCACCCAAATGCCGTATTTTTTTGCGCTGCGCGCCAGAAAATCCTGTATGGGACCTGCGCCATCGACTTCCTTAACTTCGACTTTAGACCCTTCATGTTCTCCCATCAGGGCAAAATTTTCCGGTAAGGCTACCAGCCCGGCACCGGCTTTTGCAGCTTCGCCGATAAGCCTTGCGGCCTCGCACAAATTGGCGTCGATAGTGGGGCTGGAAGCCATTTGCAGGACTGCGCATCGATTCATATCAACTCTCTGTTATCGTTTTTTTGTCCAGGGGAAGCCCGTGATACTCTGCCAGGTTTTTTGAAACAAGCCATCGCTTTCATGCAAAGGCGTAATATCCGGGTCTTGCCAGGAACCTTGCACCTGATATTCCGAACCAAAAAAATAACCTTCCCGGTAATCATCGGTCACGGCGTTGGCGATCAGCCCCGCTATTTGGCCGACGATTGTACCAGCAATAGGCACGGCGTCAGAACTTTTCGGTACGACACGCACCCTTTGGTCGAGAGTCCTATCGACCAGATTGGCATCGCCGGTCAGGGAAATTTTGGCCGGTACGGCATTGACGATAAGATCATCGGTGCGGGCAATGCCCTGCTGCAAATCGATGCGTCCTTTGATACTATCAAAAGACAAGCCTTCCTTGTAGATATCCTTGAAATCCAGTTGCAAGCGCTTAGTCCATTGAGCAAAGGCCAGAATACCCAAAACCCGGCCTATTCCGGGTTCTATACTGGCCAGGCGGCCATCCTTCAAGGTAATATCGACGTGGCCGTTCAATGCGATCAGCGCAAACTGATAAGGCGCGCCTTGCCAACTCAATACCCAATCCGTCTCCGCACGGGTTTCTTTCATGTCATCATAAATATCGAGATCGGTCAGCAGACGGCCAAATTTCTCACTACTGAAACTTCCGGCAAGCTGTGTTACAGCCTGCCCCCTTTCAACTGTCCAGGAACCGGTCAAATTCAATTTTTGCGCGGGCCCCGTCAGAGCAATACGTTTAAAAGCCAGACCTTGCGGTATGCGCGCGGTTTCCAGTTCAAGCCATCCCAAATCGACCGAGCGCCAAAGGGTTTTTTGGCTGGTTATAGCAAACAAAGGCAACCGTGCATCGCGCTGATCCAGATTTTTCAAGCGTAGTTTACCCAGCTCGGAAAAGTCGATGAACTTCATGGCCAGGCTGATTTTTTCAGCGCCGGTCAAATCATAAGGCACCTGAATATCACCGTTTGCAGCCCGGCTCTGAATAACGCCCGACCAGCCGTTCGCGCCCCGTTTCAGAACCAGAGACACAGCTCCCAAATCCTGATTGTCATTGAGTAGATGCTGTGTCTGAATTTTAACTTGATCGAGTTTCAGCCCGGGCCCTTCAGCCAATCCTTGATATAAGGCCAGCCAGGGCTCCAAAGGTATTCGATCGCGTTTCACGTCCAGTTTGATACCGTGGCCGGAATCGAACGCCCGGCCCTCGCCATACAAAAAATGCCCGGTCAACAAAGTTTTTTTCCCGGTATCGATGCTGAACGCCGCTTTCAACTCATTGCCATAGGCCAGTCTGACCGGCAACACCGATTCCTCGTTCCATGCAAAGTCAAGCGTAGAAGACCGTTTTTGTTCTTGTGTTTTTGCCAGGGCTCCCGGCAATTCAAGTGCGACACCCTGTAAATCGGAGCGGATATTGATTGCGGCCTCGCGACTTTCGTCAAAGGGCAGCGAAACTTCCAGATGATAATCCGTGCTTCCTGTCGCCGCAGCCCATTCAGGCCAGTCGAATTGCTTTTGCAGCGCGTCGATGCCAACCTGACCGTCCACGCCGATAAGGGTTTGATCCGGTTGGTTATCTATGCGTATCTGTATCGGAAAATCCAAGACGACAGCACTCAACTTTGGGGCAAAGACGCCTTGTTCGTTGAACTTTAAAATTCCATTGACTTGATTTATAGGGAGTTCGAATGAATTCAAAATGATTTGCGCATTGTGCAAGATCGCGGAACCCTCGATAATTTGCTCAGCCGTCGCCGTTAAAGGGGCATCAAGCACAAATTCGATAACCGTTTCGCCGCTCGGCTCAATCGCTTGCATAATTCTTTCAACCGATGCCTTGCGTGGCGATTGCCGCAAAAAAGCCAGCACATTGGCTATACTGCCTTGAGCCTGGGCCTTGACCGTGACATGTTGGCTATGTTTAAACGAAGGAATGGTCACAACGCCTTGCTTGATTGAACTTTGCATGGCTTTGGCCTGATGCACATTGACGGCCAGACTCTCGGAGAAAAACCGTACTTCGGCAGCCAAATCGGATAAATGCGGCCATTCAGGGTTAAAACCCAACTCCACCTGTTCGGCATCGAACAGCACTTCAAATACGCCCTGCCCTTCAGTGTATGGAAAATCAGCTAAAGTACCGTGAACCAGCAATCCACCATCCGGAATCCGTCCCGCCACAAAAGCGCGGTCCAGCCAGGCCACCACATCCTTATCCATAATCGTCACCGGCAGATACCGTGCGGCCAGGCTGACATCGGCGATGGCAAAGCCGGTTTGCAAATCCAGAAATGGCGAAGCTTCGTTTTTGGGTACTACCACGCGCAGACGGCTATGGCTTTGTATCCCAGGCACATCCAGCATGACATGAGGACTTTGTATTATCCAGTCAGTGGCCGTTTGCCGCCAGTTGAACCGGCCGGCAAGCCGGTCCAGCGCAAGTTTTTGCCGAAACAATCCGGCGGACGCCATGGCCGCCGTAGCGGTTTCCAATTGCAGCCACCCGTGCCGGTCGTTGCCGTGAATTTGGCCGGATAACCCGGCCATGCCCGGCACCGCTTTAAATGAGGCAAAACTCAACTTCTTAAATTGACCATCAACCGTGAATCGCTGGCGGTCAAAATCGCTTGACAGCGTCATTGCCTGCAAGCGCCCCGACAATTTAAGCGAAGTCAACCACTGGGCCTGCCCGGTCGGCAACAATCCCGGAAAAGCCAGCAATTCCGTGGCTCCTTGCAAATCCAGGTCGGCCACGGCCAGAGCCAGCCTTTGCCAGCGGCCATCCGGCGCTTGCACGCCACGAAGGCTGAAATGCATGGGCAACCACCTGTGTGTATCCGTGGCCAGGGAAAAATCACTGACATCGAGTTGCCAGTTTTGCTCTTGACGCTTCCAGTTAAAGCGCCCCGCCAAATGCTTGGCGGTAAAAACATCGCGCTGTTTATTGTCAACGGCCAATTGCCGCAACGCAACATCGCCGGTGACACCGGTCAATTTCGAGTGTCGCCACTGCGTCCAAAGCTTAAAATCGCCCGCACCCGAACGTAAAACACTATCCGAAGGCAATACGCCGCTGAGCATTTTGGCCAAATGAATGCCCCGCCCTTCAAAATACATGCGCCCATCGATACCGGCCGGTTCAAAAAAATTACCCTTGAGCGCCATCGATACGCGCATTGAATCGCCATAATTGGCCGGCAATTTCATCAGCATATGCATCTGGTGCCGGTCGGCACTGTTTTTGACCACCAGATCGACGCCGGCAAAAACCAGCGGCTTGCTGTTACTGTTTTCGTTGCGCCAGCTAATCCGGCTGCGCAACAGTTCGAATTTACTGCCCTGCAACAACCAAAGCGGACGTTCGTCCCGGGCATTGGCTTTCAAGCCCGCTATCGCAAAGCCACCATCCTGCCGTTGCGTTACCGAAAATTCGGCGCCAACCAAGGTGACCCAGAACGACGACCAAACGGCCCTGTTCAACAACGCTTCGCGCAAATCAATCTGGAGCCGGATTTCATCCAGTTTGATCACGGTATCGCCAGCGTCAGCGACTTTTATATCCTTGAGGATCAAGCCCGGTGAAAAACCGCGCATATGGGCTTTAAGCACCCCTATTTGCACCGGCGCCTCGATGGCCAGACTGATTTGTTGCACCAACTCGGCTTTGTAATGGGCCGCCACGGCCAATACTAACCGCACACCGACCGATCCCAGCGCCAAGGTGATCAGCGACCAGAAGATTAAATGTCGGGTAGCGCGGGTTAGATGATGTATCACTTGGATTAAGGCTCGTTTAGCTAATAAACGGGTTCAGGAACAGTTGCGCAGGCTGGATCACACGCTTTTCATAGCCCAACGATAAATGTCGGATTGGCTGGCGCCAGCCCAGCCCAGCCTACGCCTTTATGTTTTAGTTTATCCGCGCGCATCCGTGTCGATCCATGGCCGAATAGTTACCCATAAAGAACAATCCTGAACCAGACTTTAGCATCCCGTCAAAGCAACACAACGTCGTATTGCTCTTGGTTATACTCCGACTCCGCCCTGAATTTGATGCGCACGCCGAGAAATGCTTCCAGTTCCGCCAACATGTCGGCCTCCTCATCCAGCAACATTTCCACCACTTCATTGGACGCCAGAACCAATAATTTCTGGACGTTGTATTGCCGGACTTCGCGGATGATTTCCCTGAATATTTCCAGGCAAACCGATTCGGCCGTTTTTAACACACCCCGGCCGCCACAGGCCGAACAAGGCTCGCACAAAATATGCTCCAGACTTTCCCGCGTTCTTTTGCGGGTCATTTCCACCAAGCCCAAAACCGACACTTCGGTGATTTTGGTTTTCGCATAATCTTTTTGTAAATGCCGCTCCAGCGCCTGGAGCACCTGTTGCCTATGATCCGGACTTTGCATGTCGATAAAATCGATAATGATAATGCCGCCGAGATTTCTCAGCCGGAGCTGGCGGGAAATAGTCTGTGCCGCCTCAAGATTGGTCTTGAAAATGGTTTCTTCAAGATTGCGGCCGCCCACATAACTACCGGTATTGACATCGACCGTGGTCATCGCCTCGGTTTGGTCGAACACCAGATGCCCACCCGATTTTAATTTGACTTTACGCTCCAGGGCGCGCTGTATTTCATCCTCGACATTGTAAATATCGAAAACCGGACATTCGCCGTTGTAATGTTCGATAACATCGACCATGTCCGGCAAAAAAATCCGGGCGAATTCAACCAACTTGACATGGGTTTCTTTTGAATCGACCCTGACCCTTTCAATCCGGTCTTTGTATAAATCGCGCAAAGCGCGGATACTCAATGGTAATTCTGCGTGAATAAAGGCTTTAGGTTGCGCGTTTTTAATTTTGTCGGAAATGGCGTCCCATAATTTCAGCAAAAAGTTCATGTCCGAATGCAATATTGCCTCTTCCACGCATTCCGCCGCCGTTCTGGCAATAAAACCGCCGCATTGATATTGTTCCCGAAAAACTTCCAGACAACTTCGCAAACGCGCCCTCTCCCCATCGTTCTCGATGCGCTGCGATACCCCGCAGTTATTGGCGTAGGGCATATACACCTGATACCGGGACGGAATTGAAATTTCCGTGGTCAAGCGGGCGCCTTTAGTGCCGAGAGGGTCTTTCGTCACCTGCACGACAATAGACTGGCCTTCGTGCAAATAATGCTCGATATTGGCCGAGCCTTTTTTTTCCAACTCTTTACCGCATAAATCCGACAAATGCAGAAAAGCCGCCCGCGGCAAACCAATATCGACAAACGCCGCCTGCATTCCCGGCAGCACCCGGCACACTTCACCTTTATAAATATTGCCGACCAGTCCCCGTTGCCGACTGCGCTCGATCACCAATTCCTGCAATACGCCGTTTTCAATAACGGCGACCCGGGTTTCCGGCGGCGTCACATTGATTAAAATTTCTTCACTCATTTGAAAATATGGATTCCTTGTTTCGACAAAAGTTGCACCGTTTCAAAAATCGGCAAGCCCACCACGCCGGAAAAACTCCCTTTGATCGATTCGACAAAAACAGCGCCCAAGCCCTGGATAGCATAAGCCCCCGCCTTATCGGCCGGCTCTTTGCTGCGCCAATACGCCAGCATTTCCTGGCGGGTCAGCGTCCTGAAAGTAACTTCGGTGATGCTGACGGCCTGCCAATGTTCACGCCCTTGCAACGACACCGCTGTGTAAACCTGATGCGTCGTACCCGACAACAGGCTCAGCATAGCCAGGCACTGCGCCTGATCTTTCGGCTTGCCCAGAATCCGCTGTTCGACGACAACAGCCGTATCGGCCGCCAGTATGGGCAGATTTTCGCTGCTTTGCGTCCGGCACAGCCGGGATTTTTCCGCAGCGACACGTTGGACATAAGCTAAAGGCGCCTCGTCCGTATGCGGTGTTTCATCCAGCATCACCGGCCGCGCCCGGTAGCCGACACCGATCTGATCCAGCAGCTCCCGGCGCCTTGGCGACGCCGACGCTAAAATAAGCCGGGCCTTCATTCGCGGTGATAGGGGTGATTATTGAGCAAACTCCAGGCCCGATAAATCTGCTCGGCAATGATAATCCGAACCAAAGGATGCGGAAAAGTCAAAGGCGATAAACTCCAGGATTCCCGAGCCAACTGCCTTGCCTGAGAGGACAAACCTTCAGGCCCCCCCACCAGCAACGCGACATGTTGACCGCCTGCCAGCCAGCGTTGCATGGCGCGCGCCAAATCCGGTGTCGCCCAGGGCGCACCTTGAACATCCAGGCTCACCACATGGCTGCCTTTACCAATGGCGGTTATCATGCGCTCGCCTTCGGCATGGATGATTCGGGCGACATCGCTGTTTTTGGCGCGCTTACCCGGCGCAATCTCTTTCAGTACCAGCTCGCACTCACGCGGCAGGCGCTTGGCATAATCCTCATAACCTTGCCGCACCCAGTCCGGCATTCGGTTGCCTATGGAAATCAGTTGTATTTGCATCGCCAGGAGAATACACACAAGCTTGAACCGATGCAATGCGCGCAATTTATCGCGGGCAGTCGTCACCCGATTTTTTGGGGCGCTTGGTCGAATAATGGTAACGGCTTACAGCGTTTTTTATAGTGCGTCAGTACGGCCTTGGTGGATACATGAAACTTTCCACCTTTCATCCTGCACCGATTAAGGCGGGCGGCAGGGATAAGTACAACGTATTAACCAATTGAAGTTTCGCGGTTTTTATGGGAGTATCCCGGCTCGCAGGGGGGCTGGGGTTGCCCCGTTTTGCGCAAACCTAATCGAAGAACCTCACAACCCCTGCGCAACGCCAGTTTACTTCTTCAATGATTGGGGGACTTTAAGTTAACCAAAACTGAAAATGCTGTATAAGGGCACGAAGGCCGACGGAGAAAACGAAGTTTCGGCATACTCTGCGTCCGCTTACAATCCGGATTATTTAAAACCGCCGCGCCGATAGATTTGCCACAGCAAGCCCCACGACAACAACAAGGGATGGCGTCGTTGCGCGGCGCTCGGCTCCAGTCTGACGCCTGAATGACGCTCGATCTTCCACAGAATATAATCCAGACCGCCCTGAAAAGTCAGCGCCGCCTTGATCAGGCGCAAAGCCGCCAGGGTCTTGCCGTAAGGGCGCCGTAAAGCCCACAGCAAGCGCGACCCTGTTCGGTGCAGGCGACTGGCATCGAGATGGTAAGCGCCATCGGCTTGACGCTGCCACCGGCAACCGCCAAACTCGCCGCTGTTTTGTAGCAGGCTTGTTACTATTTGTTCGTAGAAATCCTGTTCGGCCAGTACGCGTTGTTCGACGGCGGCGCTGCGTTCGGAACGAAATTCGGTGGCGTAAGTCAGTTGCAAGCCCTGTGTGAACACTTGCAGCGGTTGAAAAACAGCAGGGAGAGCAGGCAGGACATTAGTGATGAAAGCCCGCTGTGCATCGAGTAAAACCGCTTCGACGGCAATCCGGCTATCATCACGCGCCATAAGTAAAGCGACCGGCTGCGCCAGCCGCGCCCAGAAATAAGGTTGCAGGCGTTCAGGCCGGGCGAGCCTTTGCAATTGAGCCAAACTGACGACGGCGTATTTGGCGCGCAGACGCACAGATTCCGACTGCGTTTCCAGATAAAAAACATTCGGCGGCAGCATGGCATTGCCCAAAGCCGGTAACAACGTGCCGTAAGCGCGCCGGTAATTGTCCACCACCACGATGAAATCGTTCAAACCTTCCTGATGCTGACCCCGTCTCAGGCAGGAACCATAATAGAGAATCGCCAGAACCGATTCGCCGTAGCGTTGCCGCAGAGACTCGGCGAAACTGTCGAGTTCTGGCGGTAACGGCCGATCGAGTTGCCGCCGTATCAGCGTGCGTGTCTCTTCAGTAAACTTCATATCGATTTATTCAGCCACGCGGACGGAATCCGTCTGTTTATCGGTAAACCAATCCGCAGCGAGGCTGTTAGTCGCCACCTGTTCCGGCTGCCCAAGCCAGGAAATGACCGGTTGTCCTTTAATGACGCCCACATTCAGCCCTATGCCGAGGCGTACCAGCAAAATCACGGTAGAAAGGCCAGTCCAAAGCGCGACCGCCAGTAACCCCAGATCGGGGCGACCTGCGAGGACAGATACGCTCAGCAACACCAAATTGGGATTGCGCCTAGCCGTAATGAGGCGGAAGAAGGAGTCGAAAGGACGCCAGGCAAACATTGAACATTCGCCAAAGAGCTGAAAAGCACCCTCAGCGACGCGGCCGACAATATAACCTATCACGGTCAATTGTATGGTGGTATCGAGGGCAACAGCCATGATGCCCGGGTTATAGCCGCCTTCACCCAGAGCCAGCCCCCAGAGCACATACCACACCGGCGGCGCCAGTAAATCGATGCCATGATCGAAAATATTGCCGAATGCGCTGGAAGTCACCGTTACCCGCGCAAGTTTGCCGTCGACCGTGTCGAGAAAAGTCATGATCCAGGCCGCTGCCAAACCCAAAGTCCAATATTGTTCCATAAATGCCCAACCGGCCAATAGCGTCAAACCTAAACTCAAGCCGGTAACATGATTAGGCTGTATGCCGCGTTCAGCACACCAACGCGTCACGCAGCGGGCGGGACGCGGCCAAACCCATTTGGTAATTAAATCGGTAATGCCTTTGTAAACACCGGTAAACAGCTCGTTTTCCAATACTTCCCGGTTGCTTTCACTAATCGGTAACACTTTCGGGGGCGCTAATTTTCTCAGCTTGGAATCGTAATCGCCGACCAGCGTTTCCGGAGTGAGGCGCGCCATCGTCCCATCGAATTCAGGCGCAGTGTCTGCTGCGGATAGCCAGGCGAGCGCTTGGTCAACATTTTGGCTGACAACGGTGGCGGCAACCGGAATCTCGCCTCCGGCTGCCGGGACGCTGAGCAATGTTGCTTCGGTGCCCACCAATGTGCGCAGCACCCGGTCGGGGAAAAGATAGTCCATGCGCACTATAATAATTTTGGCGTCCTGAGGAGCCTGGTCGAGTCGGGTCAGAATATCGGTGACGCCGACTTGCGCCAGTTGTCGGGTCAGCCGCTCCCGCGACGACAGTCCCCATAGTTTTACAGGGCTTTCATTGATCAGGAATGCGTAATTTTTCATGGCGGTAAAATGGGGGGGGGTAAATCGATCTCATACAAACAGATCGCAAGACAAAAATGGCTATTATGCGGGTTGTTGTGGTAAAAAGCCATATTTACAAGACAGGGCTGGCTTGACTTTTTATGCTTGAATTAACCGCCTCTAAACTGCATACACGTCAGCATCACTGCGACGCAACGCAACGTATTATTTAACAACTTTTAATCAAACATGGCACTGAAAAAAGCCCAGCGGCTCCAACCTATAAAAAACCGTCGGCGCGCTATCTTATGACAAGCCCTAAAGCGCCCCGCGCATCCTCGGAACAGCTCCTCGCCCATTTTTCGGATCCGCATTTACCGTTAACCGGCGGGATTCCCCTGGCCATGCTGCTTAATAAACGCATGTTTGGTTTTTTGTCCTGGTATCGCCACCGCCGCCACCGTCACCGCTTCGAAGTTTTGCAACAATTGGTGGCAGACCTGCACGCGGAAAGGCCCGAGCAAATCATAGTGACCGGCGATCTCACCAATCTGGGACTGGAAGCCGAGTTTAAACAGGCCGCCGCATGGCTGGCCGAACTTGGCGCGCCGGACTGCGTCGGCGTCATTCCGGGTAATCACGAAGCTTATGTGCGCGGCGCATGGGAGGCGGGTGCGGCCTATTGGCATCCCTACTGGGCGGGCGATGACGCCAAGCCGAACGCTGCCGCTGGTGCGGCGCAATCTGCTTTTCCCTGGCTTCGAATTCGAGGCAATATGGCATTGATTGGCTTATCCAGCGCCCGGCCTTCGGCGCTGGGGCTTGCCATCGGCACACTCGGCCCCGAACAATTAGCGCGGCTGGCGGCAATACTTGAGCGGACGCGCCAGATGGGCTTATTCAGAGTCGTGATGCTGCATCATCCGGTGCTCGATAACGCTGTCATTTGGCGCAAACGCTTGCTTGATGCCGCCAAACTTCAAACCGTGCTGGGTGAGCACGGCGTCGAACTGGTGCTGCACGGTCACGGCCATAAAAAACACACCGGTGAATTGGCTACGGTGTGCGGCATAGCGCCGGTTTTCGGCGTACCGTCGGCTTCATCCGCCAAGGCTGAACGCGCCGCCTATCATCTTTACCGGATAAAACCTGCGCCCGAGGGTTGGGCGCTGAATATAACGGCGAGGGCGTTAAACCCGAGCGGACTGGACTTTACCCAAACCTGGACACAGAATATCCTGCTGCTCCGCGAACGCTAATCATCAGATGTTTCGGCCTCTGCGCTCAAGGTATTCAGGTCGGCATGACGGTTTTGTCCGCGTTTACTTAACGCATCAGATTAAAAAGCTTTTTTTCGGTACGTCGGCATCGCGTTTTGTCAGATGAAAAAACCGACTGAAAAGTCCATGAAATGATTTCCTTTCCCTGAATCTGACAGATTGATATATCATTACTATTTATAATGTTTCCAGGAGTTTTATTCATGAGTGCCCTCGATCAGTTCCGCACCTATCGGCGCAAAAAAATCAAAAAATTAGGCAAACGCTTGATTCGTGCGGTAAGCCGCTTCATCGCCCAGCAATCGCTGATAGGTGACGAGCCCGTATTCGACAAAAACGTGTTTCCTTTTACCGCCGAATTTGAAGCCAATTGGCAAAAAATACGCACGGAATTGGACGGCATCCTCCAGCATCAGGACGCTCTTCCGGCGTTTCATGAGCTTTCGCCCGATCAACACCGCATTTCAAAAGGCGACAACTGGAAAACTTTCGTTTTTTACGGTTTCGGTTATCGCGTGGACGACAACTGTCTGCGCTGCCCGGAAACTGCGCGCCTGCTCGATGCGGTACCGCATATCGAAAACGCCTGGTTTTCCATTCTCGCGCCCGGCTATCATATTCCGCCGCATAAAGGCCCAACCAACGGCATCATTCGCATTCATCTGGGCTTGATGGTGCCCAAAGCGCGGGAGCGCTGCCATATCCGCGTCGATGACAGGATTTTGCATTGGGACGAAGGCAAGTGCATCGTTTTCAATGATTATTTCGAACATGAAGTCAAAAACGATACCGACGAAACGCGCGTCGTATTGTTTTTCGATGTGGACCGCCCTTTGCGTCCGCTCGGACGCCTGGTGAATAACCTGCTCAATGCCATTATCCGGCGCAGCGCTTATGTACAGGACGCCAAAAAAAATATGCGTGACTGGAAGCCTGTGGCGGACGCCTGATTGCCTCTTGTCAACGAATCTGCCGGAAACGCCAGACGGCGGCGATCAATAACAGCGCCGCCGGAACAATGGCGGTCAATATCGGATTAAACCGGTATAAAAGCCCTACATAGCCGCTCATCCTCTCGACCAGATAGAATAAAATGGCCACCACGGCACCGGCCAGCACCCGCTGGCTGATGGCCACGCTGCGCACGGAGCCGAATACGAACGAGATCCCGAGCAACACCATGATGCCGATTTTCAGCGGCAAACTGATTTTTTGCCATAAGGCAAGCTCATAGCGCAAAGGGTCCATGCCACTGCTGCGCAGATGGCCGATGTAGTGATAAAGATCGGCGCTGGGCAAACTTTCCGGCGGCAGCAGCAGGATGTCCATCTGAGCCGAGGTAAGAAAAGACTGCCATTCCAATTGTTCGGCATGCTCGATACTCTCGGCGCCATCGTTAAAAAAACGTTTTATCGTCACGTCTTCAAGCAACCAGCGCTCGGTACTTAAAAACCGGGCCTGGTTTGCGTGTATGAAACTTTGCAGTTCGCCACGGTCATTAAAATTGAACAGCTCAATATCGGCAGGCAGGGCGTTATCCTGCAACCGGCGAACATTGATAAAACTTTGGCCCTGACGCGACCAAAAATCAGCCTCGGTACCCAGGCTGGTTATGCCGGGAGATGTTTTAGCCTGGATTACCGTAGCCATTTGCTCAGACCTTGGCACCACCGTGTCCCCCAGACCGATGGCGCAAGCGATGAGAAAAAGCCCCACCTTGAGCACGGCCCAGGCAATACGCTCGACCGAAAATCCGGCCGCCCGCATGGCCATCAGTTCACCGTGATTGGCGAGCCAGCTCAAACCCAGCACGCTGCCCAGCAAGGCGGCGGTCGGCATCAAATCCAGGGCGCGTAATGGCAGGGTGAGAATAACGACTTTGATGGCATCGATAAGCTGGAACTGACCTTTGCCGACATCCTCCATCGCCTCGACCAAGGCGATGAAGCTGAACAGGGAAAGCATCAGCAACAATACCGGCAGAAAGCCCAGCAGTACATTACGGGCAATGTAAACGTCAAGAATTTTCATAAAGACCAAAGAACCATGTCAAGGACTTTTCCTGGCCTGACGCGAGACCCAAAATTTTTCGGGCGCGGGCGCCAGCAAAGCGAACAGGAGCAGCACCAGCAGCGCGGGAACCCACCAGATGCCCGGGATCACCGGAAGGCTGCCGTGTCCTACCCAGGTTTTGGCCATGCCGATAAGATTGTAATACACCGCGTAAATCAGAATTGCCGCCAGTAACTTGGCGTATTTGCCTTGCCGTGGCCGCACATGGGACAAGGGTACGGCAAGCAAGGCCATGATGATAGTCGATACCGGCGTCGACAGGCGCCACTGTAATTCCGCCTTGTCCGCCAGGTTATCCGAGACCAGCAGCTCACCCATGGACGCCGATTTGCTTTTGTACTCCACCGGTTTGACATTGGGCGGGGTAATATTCAGGGTGACCCGGTTAAAGCGTCCAATCATAGAAGGCTTGTCGAGGGGTAACAAATGGTAAGCATGAACATCGAACAGCGTCAGAATTTGCTGGCTGGTCGCATCATTGACAGTCCGGGTTCCGTGGTCGGCCGCGATAGCCCAATGCGATCCTGCCATTTCCATGCGCACAAAAACCTTATCCATCAGCAAGCCGTCTTCGGAAAGCTTTTCGACAAAAATGGTACGGGTACTGTCCTGGCTGTGATAGAAGTGGCCCGCCAAAAGCCGGCTGAGATCGGATTTCGCTTCCGCTTGTTTTTCGATCGAATAGCTCAGCGCATAAGCCCAAGGCCGCACTTGTATCGACAAAAGCGCGGTCGGCAATGCCAACAGTAGCGCCAGGGTAGCGACCGTTTTAACCAGCCATGCAGGCCCTCGGCCACTGGCCTGCATGGCGGTGATTTCAGAATCGTTGTAAAGGCGGCCAAGCGCCGCCATGACCGAAAGGTACAAGGAAACCGGAATGAGCACTTCAAGTGCAATCAGCGCTTTAAGCCCGGTGAGGATAAGCACGGTCCGGGTTTCCAACAGACCTTCCACGGCATCCGCTAGGAACCGCGACGAACTGTAGGTGGCAAAAATCACGATGAGCATTGCCAACATGCCAATTAACGGGCGCATGACCTCCCGCATGAGATAACGCTCAAGTATCACGGATCAGCTCGGCCAATGGCTTTGTAAATGCTTGAGGATCTGTTGGCTCAGAACGCTATCGGTTGGGTTGGCTACATCCAGTTTGGGCGCCCCCGGCCAGCCATAATCGAAGAAGTCATGACCTTGAAAAAGCTGCGCTCGGCGATAGCGGGGCAGGATGTGAAAATGTACATCAGGATCGACCATCATCAGCATCAGGTAGTTGATTTTGTCATAGCCGAAGGCGCTGGACAAAGCGTGTTCGATTTCACGCGTCGCCTGGTGCAGTTCGGTAAACGCAGCGGGACTAAGGTCGCTGAAGGCGGTGGCGTTATCGGTAGCGATGAGTACCAAAGAACCCAAAGTCACCTGCTGCGGACGCAACAATACGACCCAATGCTCAAAAACCCGGATCTCGGTGGCCGGCGCGCCAAATTTTTTCATGGTTACATTTTCTGTCATTTTCATCATCACACACTATTATTTGCCAGCCGGAATCCTAAGGATGCTTGAGCCATCGTCTTCTAAAGGTTATGATACCGACCCAATGAAGTCGTGACAACACAACTTTAATTTCAGCGACACATGAAAAAAATCTTTGATGAAAGTAAAACAGAACTCTGATACCACTCACTTTCCGGCTACGGCAGCGCTTGCCCGGAGTCTGCATTGACCACAACGCCCGACATGCAGAGCGATGGCAATCTAAAAGTAGCACCGACCGGTGAGAACGGCGACTGGCGCGAATTTTTAGCCTTGCCTCAAAGGCTCTATCGCAATGACCCCAACTGGATTACCCCGCTCAATCTGGAGCGGCAACAGCATTTGTCGGCGAAAAAACCTTTTTTTGAACACGGCAGAATGCGCGCCTGGCTTGCCTTTCGCGACGGTGTGCCGGTCGGGCGCATCAGCGCCCAAATCGACACGCTTTACAACCAGACGCACAACGAGCACATGGGCTTTTTCGGCCTACTGGAAGCTGAACAGAATACTGAAGTTTTCCAGGCATTACTGACAACAGCCGAAAACTGGCTACGCGAACAAGGCGCGGAATGCGCGCGCGGCCCGTTCAACCTGTCAATCAATGAAGAGTGCGGTTTATTGGTGGACGGTTTCGAGCGCCCGCCGATGTTCATGATGAACCACAACCCGCCTTACTACGCCGACGAACTGGAGCATTGCGGCTATTCCGGC
This sequence comes from Gammaproteobacteria bacterium HGW-Gammaproteobacteria-3, assembly GCA_002843155.1. Lineage (GTDB taxonomy): Bacteria > Pseudomonadota > Gammaproteobacteria > Methylococcales > Methylomonadaceae > PGZD01. Next base: position 56,579 of record PGZD01000003.1, on the reverse strand, counting down.
GTAAAAAATATGGTCGCCTACATGCTCGATACTTTCGGCTTTCAAACGCCTAAAGTCATGGAAGGCGCAGTCAGAAAAGCCGGCAAAAACCTTCAGGTGCGCTCACTGAACCGGGCAAAATACAGCGAAGACATGGAAATCCTACGCGACATCTTCAATGATGCTTGGACCGATAACTGGGGATACATTCCTTTCACCAAAGCCGAATTCCATGAAATCGGCAATAATCTTAAATTTTTACTGCCGGACGATTACATTCAGATTGCTGAAATCGACGGCGAAGCGGCGGCAATGATCGTCATTCTTCCCGACATCAACGAAGCGATTGCCGATCTGAACGGACGCTTGCTGCCGTTTGGCTGGCTCAAACTGCTGTGGCGCCTTAAAGTGCGCCATCCCAGCCGCGCACGGGTCGCCCTGATGGGGCTGCGCAAACAATATCATCGCACCAATCTGGGTACTGCGGCTGTTTACAGCTTGTTTGAAGCCATTCGCGAACCGATACTGAGCCGTAAAGTAGCCGAACTTGAGCTGTCCTGGATTCTGGAAGACAACCGTCGTTTGCGACGCATACTTGAAACCTTGGGCGCTGAAGTTTACAAGCTTTACCGTATTTATGAAAAAGTTATAACCAAATAAGCCCATGCCCCAAGCAGATAGCCAACACCCGCAACTACAATACACCGCCATTGTGCTGGCGGGCCAGCGCCCCGGTGACAGTCCTTTATGTGCCGAGGCGGGCGTCAATCTCAAAGCGGTAATTCCGATCGGTGGACGACCCATGCTGCTGAGGGTTGTCGATGCTTTATGCGGCAGCGGTCGAATCGACCGAATCCTTATCAGCGGACCGCACGAAGCGCTTTTAGAAGCTTCTCCGGAGATGGCTCCGGCACTTGCAGAAGCAGGCGTGGAATGGCTTCCCGTCGGCGACAGTCCCAGCGAAAGCGCACTCTATGCCTTTCAGCAAGTGGAGGCAGGTCGCCGCTGCCTGGTGACCACCGCCGATCATGCTTTATTGACACCGGAGATCATTGCTGAATTTTGTGACCAAGTGGATCGGGCGCAAAACGATTTTTTAGTCGCGCTGCTGGCAGGGGCCATTCTCGACGCCCAGTATCCGGGATTAAAACGTACTTTACTGAGACTTCAGGATGGCGCTTACCGTTCGTGTAATCTGTTCGCCTTGCGCACCCCGCAGGCGGCCGACGTACTGGCGTTTTGGCGCAGACTGGACAGTCAGCGCAAAACGCCCTGGCGCTGGGCCGTGGCGCTGGGACCCATGCTTTTGTTGCGCTATCTCAGCGGACATTTGACCTTGAAAGAAGCCCTTGAAAGGCTTTCCAGGCGTGTTGGCGCAGAGGTCGGCATGGTGCCCTTAACAACCCCGGAAGCCGGATTGGATGTGGATACCCCGGCTGACCGAGCATTGGTTGAAACGATTGTATCCGGGCAAATGAAAGCGCCCGACTAACCTGTAACTCGTTAGCGTATAAATAACCCCATCGCCTCGTAACAAACTGTTGGCGTCAAACCCTGTCAACCGATTTCGGAGCCGGGGCTTAAACTGCCAAATCGAAGACGGGCGGGCAGAAAGCGCATCAGTCGGCGCATGCTGGCGCATCGAGTTCGTTTTCAAACCAGTTCGCCGTCAATTGCTCGGCATTGACTAAATCGGCCTGGCAATCCACTTCGCCCCAGGCCAAGCCTTTAATGGACTGGATACCCACCTGCCCCGTTTGCGCCAATTGCGCGATGGTGGACAAATACCAGCGCTTCACCGAAGCCTCACGGCGCATCTCACGATCCAGATGTTCGCGGAACAGCGCAGGACCCTCGCCTTGAAAACGCAACATACCGATAGACTCACCGTGAATATGTTCGGCCGGAATCTGTTTGCCGACATTCAATAACTGCCTGCCATTGAGCGTGACTTTCATGTCATCGTCGTCATAGGCCTCGTCCTTGTGATCGGTGGCCAGGGTAATGGCATGGCGGGCGCCCTTCAGCAAGGTTTCAACGACCTCCTGCTCGAACAATGTATCGCCATTGATCAATACGAAATCGCGATCCATTTCATTGCGGACGAGCCAGCAGGTACCCATATTGTCGGCAACCTGATAAAAAGGATTGTAAAGCGTACGCACTTGTTCAGGATAGTTTTGCGCGACCAGATTTTCGACTTGCTCGGCACAAAATCCCACAACGACGACAATGTCCTCGAAACCGGCTTTCAACAGCATATCGATTTGCCATTCGAGCAAACTACGGCCATTGATTGGCAAAAGACATTTCGGTCGATTGGCGGTCAACGGCAGTAAACGGCTGCCTTGTCCGGCGCTGAGGATAATAGCTTTACTCAATGTGATTCTCCATATTTAATAGTATGTTATATTACCTTGTCCGATATGGTCGGCAAATTTGCAGACTATCGCACGAAGGCTTTTTTAAGGTTTTGTCAATGCTGCCGGCTTAAACGTTATGCCACAGCCGGGTGGATGCAAGTTGCACTTGGCGCCTGAATTAAATTTAACCGTTGCTTTTATTTAAGGGACGGGCAATGATAGACTAATGATTCTTTATTAAAACACTGGGTTTATACCCGTGATCTGTTTAGCAATTCGCTATTTTTCGTAAATCTTAAGGAGACAAAACATGGCTTTCGAACTTCCTGCCTTACCCTATGCAAAAAATGCTCTGGCGCCTCACATTTCCGAGGAAACTTTAGAATACCATTATGGCAAGCACCATCAAACCTATGTAACCAATCTCAATAATTTAGTGCCGGGCACTGAATTTGAAGGTCTGTCCCTGGAACAGATTATTCATAAGTCTTCAGGTGGAATCTTCAACAATGCCGCCCAGGTTTGGAACCACACATTCTACTGGAACAGCTTGAGCCCTAATGGCGGCAGCGAGCCTGTCGGCGCCCTGGCCAACGCCATCAATAGGACTTTCGGCTCTTTTGAAGAATTCAAAACGGCGTTTACCAAAACGGCGGTAACCACTTTTGGCTCCGGCTGGGCCTGGCTGGTCAAAAATAAAGACGGCTCGTTGGCGTTGGTCAGCACCAGTAATGCCGGCAGCCCGTTAACCGAAGGCCAAACACCTTTGTTAACTTGCGATGTCTGGGAACATGCCTATTACATCGATTATCGCAATGCCCGCCCCGCTTACCTGGATGCGTTCTGGGCCTTGGTCAACTGGGAATTTGCTGCGGCTAATTTTGACGCTTGATACTGGCGCATATCTTTCAAATATCAAATTCAGCGCTGGCCCATAAATTATCCCAGCGCTATTTTTGATCGGGAAGTATTTTATTTCATCAAAGCCCTTGACCCTTTTTTCAAAAAAGAGCCAAGGGCGACTTCGAACCTTTAATCCAGCTATTCACCAAACGGACTTGTAAAACGCCGTCACACGTTAATTCTTAGCTTTCCCTCGCTGCGGCGAAAGCTGAAACAATAGTATCGATTTGCTCAAAAGTATGGGCGGCGCTCACACTGCAACGCAATAAAGGCGCGCCATCCGGCGATGCCGGCGGCAATACCAGATTGACATAAACCCCGTATTCCAGCAAGGCATTCCACATGCTTAGCGCTTCGGTAAGCACCTCTACACGAATAGAAATTACAGGGCTTGGAGCCGCACTTAAATGATAACCCATTTTCAATAAGCCCTGATAAAGCCGATCGACATTGGCCCAGAGCCGTTCACGCAATTGCGGTCGCGTCTTTATCTGTTGTAGCGCCCAATGCGCCGAAGCAATGGTGGAAGGACTGGCGGAAGCAGTAAAAATATAGGGCCGACTGCCGTAACGCAAAAGATTAAGCTGCTCGTGCCGGCTGACGCAAAAACCGCCCAAGGAACCCAGGCTTTTACTGAAAGTCCCGGTGATAAAATCCACTCTATCCAAAATTCCCGCAGCCTCGCAGACACCCAGGCCATGTTCACCATAAATACCGAGAGAATGCGCTTCATCAACCATCAAATACGCAGCATAGTCATCGACTACCGCCATCACCTCGGCTAAAGGCGCGGTATCACCCAACATGCTGTAAAGCCCTTCCGCCACGACCAGAGCGCCTTTTGCGGCAGCTCCCAACCGGCGCAACCTTTTGTGCAAATCATCCGGATCATTATGACGAAAAGGAAAAAATTCGGCGCCGCTCAGTTTACAGCCATCATAAATACTGGCGTGGCTGTGGGCATCGATCAGCACTTTATCACCGGCCCGGACCAGGCCCGCCAGCACACCCAGATTGGCCTGATAGCCGGTGGAGAAAATCATCGCCCCAGGATAGCCGTAAAATTCGGCAAAAGCCTGTTCCAAAGCGATATGACTGGCAAAACTGCCATTGGCCATGCGCGACCCAGTAGTACCGCTGCCTTGCTCGTGCAGTGCAAGACTGGCAGCTTCAATGCCGCCCGCTTCAAAGGTAAGGCCCAAATAGTTATTGGTGCCCGCCAGCACCGTACGGCGACCTTTTATGATTGCTTCGGTAGCAGACAGAATGCGCTCTATAATTAGGCTACCTGGGTCGGCGTTGACTTCAGCCAGCGAACGGCGCGTGTTTTCCAGTTCCGCGAAGCGTTCTGTAATACTCATGCTCTATCGATAGTTAAGTGTTGAATCTGCCGCGCCAGATCTTCGACTGTACGAATGTCCGGCATGATATTCAAGGGAATTGAAATGTCGTAACGGTCTTCAATCTCTTGCAGCAACTCCATGACATTGATGGACTCCATGCCCAAATCCGCCACTAAATCAGTCCGTTCACTCAGGTTTATTTTTTCCCGGCGAAAACGTGACAAGTCCTCAAAAAGGGCTTGCACAATATCCTCATATTTTTCCATATTTTCCTCAGAGACCATCCGATGTTTCGGTGGCGGGCGATGTCGGGCCGAAAGACAACAATCGCCGCAAGCCCTCGTGTAAATTGATTTCGGGTTGCCAGCCGGTGGCTTCGGTAAAGGCCCGGTTGTCGCAACACCAATCCGGATGACGTAATTCGTTGACTTTACCCGGCGACAGCATGGGCTGATAATTCAGGACGCCCGCAGCGAACGCATTCAGACGCGCCAGAGTGCGCAACAACGCAGCCGGAACCCGCACTCTGATAGAGCGTCGCCCGGTCACGCTGGACACAGCGTCGGCGATGTCATCCCAACTATAACCCAAGGCACAACCATCATGCAGCTCAAAGCATCCTTGCACCTGAGGCTGCTCCAAAAGCCGCCCGATGGCGCGCGCAAGATCATCGACATGGATAACGCTAGAACGGGCTTTTTTAACGCCTAACAAAGGCGCGAAACCAGCCGCCATGGCATCGAAAAGCGGTTTCAGCTCCAAATCGCCCGGCCCATAAACTGCCGGCGGCCGCAATACTGCGCAGGCCATGGTGGAATCCGCCGCAACTTGAGCCAAAGCAAATTCACCTTCGCGCTTACTAGCTGCATAGTGAGATAATTGGGGTTCACGCGCCGCGAGCGAGGAGATCAGGATAAAGCGGGGAGGAATCGGCTGCGTAGACGCAACTTCAGCCAGACTTTCGACACCCTGCACGTTGATAGCATGAAAATCTTCGGCGCTTCGTCCACGCACCTTACCGGCGACATGAACCACGGCATCGGCCCCCTTGACCAATTGCAGCAGCGCCTTTTTATCAGTGAGGCCGCCCCGGACAATTTCAACACAAGCCGCAAGATCGGCGGGTATTGCGCGTTTATGCACCAGCGCACGAATCTGCCAGCCTGCACCGACCAGATGCCGAAGCAAGGCAATGCCTACGAATCCCGTTGCGCCGGTGACCGCGACGCGGCCTTTCATGCTATACGCTGAGCTTGATGAGCCACCTCTACAGATCGTTTGGGCAATAGGGTCAAGGTTGAAAACGAAGCATCATCGTTGTCCGCAGGTCGGGCTTGCCGACGATTGCGCTCAAGAAAATCCAACTGGGCGCGTGAACGCGACAATTTGCCCGATGAAGTACGCGGCAGGGTTTGCGGCGGGACCAATTCAACCAAACAATCAATGCCGAATTCGGCCCGGATTTCGCCTTTCAGATCATGCACCAACTGGGCGCGTTTTACCGGATCCCGTTCACGGCATTGCACTACGATTGCGGCTTTTTCTTCATCATCGTCCATTGTCACGGCGAAAGCGGCAACATCGGTGTAACGCACACCGGGAAACCGCTTGGCGACATATTCAAGATCCTGCGGCCAAATATTACGGCCATGAATGATGATCATATCTTTCTGGCGTCCGGTAACGAATAAATGACCTCCGACAAGATAACCAATATCACCGGTATTGAGCCAGCCATCCGAAGACAACACTTCCCGAGTCGCTTCGGGATTCTGAAAATAACCACTCATGACACTGGGGCCCCGCAAAAAAATGGTGCCGCACTGGCGATCAGGCAAAATCCGGCCTTTATCATCACGGATAGAAACTTCAAATGTGGGCAAAAGCGGCCCGCAATCGACATGCTGCGCCAGCCGAATGCCTTGCTGTTCCGCCTGCTCAACCGATACGCTGCGTGCCTCCTGGCGTTTTTGCAAATGCTCGGTATCGATGTTATCCAATACCAATTCTTCGCCTAGCGGAGAAAAGCTGATAGCCAAAGCACATTCAGCCATGCCGTAACAGGCAACAAAAGTGTTCGGGTCAAATCCGGCCGACGCCATGGCCTCGGCAAAGCGGCGTAGCGGCCCGGGTCGTATCAGCTCGGCACCCACGCAGGCAACCCGCCAGTTACTTAAATCCCATTGCTCGATGTCTTTGGCCCGCACTCGGCGGGCCACCAGATCATAACCAAAAGGCGGGCCCGACGAAATAGTAGCGCGATTACGCGACATCAATTCCGGCCATAAACGTGGACGCATGGCAAATTCACGGGTACCGATGAAATCCACCGAGCGCTGTGTAGCCATGGGCATGATGACAAAAGCCACCAGCCCCATATCATGATAGAAAGGCAACCATGTCGCAAACCGATCCTGATCATTTAGTTTGAGTCCATTCAATGCCATGTCGTTGATATTGGTGAGGACAGTGGCATGATCGATGACAACGCCGCGCGGAAAACGAGTACTCCCCGAGGTATATTGAATATAGGCGGTTTCATGACTTGCGGCTTCAACCAATTCAATATTGGCAGGCGGCAATTGATAAAAAGCTTCAGGACTGCCAACCAAACGTAAATCAAGCCCTATTGCGGCTTCTTTGAGAAAAGGCAGTAAATCCGCCGGCGCCATGGCAGCTTCTGCTTTACAACTTTCCAGGAGCCCGCGCAGTTGACTGACGAATGCGCCATGTCCGCCAAGATGAACCGATGCAGGAAGCGTCACGGGTACATGGCCGCTGTATTGACAAGCCCAGAAAAACCGCACCAAATCCGGTGTGGTTTCGGCCACCATTGCAATTCGACCACCCCGTTCAATACCGAGACCACAAAGGCGCTGGGCCAATGAACAAGCCTGATCACGCAAATCCCTGTAGGAAATTGCGGCGTAAAGCTCACCCCGGCCATTGTAAAAATTCACCCCGGTATCGCCACGGGCCGCGTAATCCAACGCCTCGGAAAGCGTTGCAAACGCGGAAAGTCGTAAAGCAAGATCATGAGAACTTACAGTCGGTTGCATCAATTTACCCTTTATTCTATCTCTCAAATAATAACCCGCCCCGAGATCGTCTTCGGCAATACAGGTTCACACCTGGCAGTTTCGAATCGATCAACATCGGCACATGGATGTTTCCCAGCCATGCCGGACTTCATCGCAGAAAATTTATCGGACGGACGCTCCATTATAATAGATTATAAAGTTATCTGTCTCAAATTACCAAAAATATGTCAATATATCGCAACACATGACTGAATTATAAAGTCGTTACCTTTAAATTACCAATTTTTTGTCAAAATCTTATCGACCCGGCTATTCTCACCCAGTCTTACACAATCTTATCAGGGACTTAAATCAGAGACTTTAGCTGAATCCAGCGAAAAACCACAGGCTCGCGTCAATTGGAATACCACCTGGCCAAACCCTGAAATCGACCCGCTGAACATCAAAGGCAGGTGCGACACAGGATCTACCTGAAACCGGATATCCCCCTGTAAACCCAGAAGACTAAAGGGCTCCACAGAATCACCATCACTTTCCACCGCTCGTAATGTCCATTCGGTTACGTCGTACTCTCCTTGTTGACGCCATTCATTTCCGTCAATGGCCAGGCGAAAATTTGCTGCTACTCGCCGAGACTTTGATTGTTTGACCGACACATGATGCAAGTGCTTTTCTCCGAACACACATATATCGGTCGTCTTTGAACTTGATAATACACTTTTCGATGCAAGCAAATAAAACAGCGCCACCGGGTCGGAAACTCGGTTGCAATCATGTTGACCGCCCTGATAGCTATAGTATGACCGGGCTTCCTCGCGCCACTCACTCGGCAAGTGCACCACATCATCATGACTGCCCGGCTTACGCTTGATGCGAAAAACACCCGTATCGGTAAAACGATAGGCATTCCATTTGGGGCGCCCTCCCCGTCGCCAATGAACCCGCATTAACGCGGCACCATCATCCGGGTCATACCAGACATCAAAAAACTGATCATCGGCACTCTGTAACGGGAGCTTCAGATTTACTTTGGCTCGCAATAACAGAACGTCGTTTTTTTTGGGGCTTACAGGAATTCCTTGGGGACTAACAACATATTTCGTTGGCATGTTCATTGCCGAAACTCGTTCAGAGCTAAAATCTACTTGCGCTTCAGCGGGCCACTTTGATGCTTGATAAGATAACTCAGACCAAACCCAGTGCCCTGGAATTTGTATTTGCAGTTCATTTTTATTCCCGGTATCGGCGATTGACGCCGTCACAGACAAAATCAAACTTAATACCAATACGTTCAATTTCACTGGCCACCTTCCTAAAAGCTTATCTGTTTAATTAGCTGTTTTCTCAGTTGATACCCTTTAGTAAACATCAGTCTGCCTTGATTAATGAACCAAGGATGATGCGTCGCCAGGCATCGACAATCCTTACAAAAATCAGTTAAGCCAGATAAACAACTTAAGCCCCTAACCTACACATTTTCCTTGAATTGCACATCATAAAGTCTAGCGTAAGCTCCATTTTTTGCCAGCAATTCGCTGTGCGTGCCTTGTTCTACAAGGCAACCGTCAGACAACACGATAATTCTGTCCGCATTCTCAACGGTCGATAAGCGGTGGGCGACAACCAGTGTCGTTCGGTGTTGCATGATTTTTTGCAATGCTTTTTGAATGTAGCGCTCGGATTCGTTATCAAGCGCCGAAGTCGCTTCGTCCAGAATCAATATCGGCGCATCTTTTAATAACGCTCTTGCCAGCGCCAGGCGTTGCTTTTGTCCGCCCGATAATTTGACACCATTTTCGCCAATTTCAGTATTTAAACCCTGGGCCATATTTTTTATGAAATTCATCGCATAAGCATCTTTCGCCGCCTGTTTTATTTTTTCATCCGAAGCGCCCGCCAAGGCTCCGTAGGCGATATTATTGGCAACTGTGTCATTAAACAACGTGATGTGCTGAGTGACTAAGGCAATATGCTGTCTCAGGCTGGTTAATTCATAGTTTTTGATTTCCACGCCATCCAACAAAATTCTACCTTCGGTATAATCGTAGAATCGGGGCAGTAAATTAATCAAGGTGCTTTTTCCGCCGCCGGAAGCCCCGACCAAAGCAATGGTCTGACCCGGCTCCACAACAAAACTGACCCCTTTTAATGCCGGATGCGCAGCCCCTCGATAAGAAAAGCTTACCTTATCAAACTCGATTCTGCCTTGGCATTTTTCAGTTTTATAGTGCCCGGAATCGGCCTCAACCGGCTCGTCCAGTATCATGAATAAAGATTCAGCGGCCACGACACCTTTTTGAATTTTTGAATTGGCGTCACTTAACTGCCTGATCGGGCGTGGCAATAAAAACGCTGCGGTAATAAAAGCCACAAATTCACCGGCTGTCGCGTTTTCCATCAAGATTAACGACAAATACATCAACCCGGCCAAGGCAATGCCAATGATCAATTGCATCAACGGCCCATGAATGGCCGAAGTTGCGGCTAATTTAAGCGATTGCCGTCGATGAAACTGGCTGTTTTGCTGAAACCTGTTTTTTTCATAATTTTCACCCCCATAACTTTTGACGATTCTATGGCCGCTCACCAACTCTGAAGTAATATGGGTCAAGTTACCGATCGAATCCTGAATATCCCTGCTGAGCCTGCGCAAGCGCTTGCTGACGTAACGCACCAGCCAGGCTATGAACGGCGTCACCGACAGAAAAGCAACGGCCATAAGCCAATTCATATAAAGTAGATAAGCTATCAAGCCGATTGCGGTCAAACCTTCTCTTATAATAGTCTGCACCGACTCGGTCGCCGCCTGCGTTACTTCGCCGACATTGTGGGTAATTCTGGACATCATATAACCGCTATTATTGGCGTCATAATAGTCCGTTGGCAACCGGGTGTAATGATTGAAGATTTTACATCTCAGCACATGAACAACACTGGTGGAGACTTTTGCTATGAAGTAGTTACCAAGATAGGAACCGACACCGCGCAGCAGCATCAATCCGACAAACAACAAAGGCAATAAACCGATATTCTCCCTGGCATCGGCCTGTAGCGAATCGATGATATGCTTCAAAATAGCGGCGAACATTGGCTGCGTCGCCGCATAAATCAAAAAACCAAAAACGCTGACGGCAAACCAGCGTTGATAGGGCAGCACATAACTTAACAGCCTTCGGTAAATCCTGAGTCCTGACCCTGATTTTGCCGCCGCGCCGTTATTGGTGTCGATGGTTTTCATCCGTTCAAATAAGATGCGTTACGCCACAGGCAAAAAACATCCTTTATTCAGCTCTTTGCAAAGCCACATCCTCACTCAAGCGCCCTATCCGAATCCAACCCGCCAATCCTGACAAGGTTTTTAATACCGGCGCGGCACCTGCCATTGCCACTGCGTCAACCAGGCAATACCAAGCCGCCACACCGCTCGGTGGATTGCCTTGCGGCAAGCCCAAAACCGGATCGATAGCCGCCCATTTCCAGGTGCCTGCGGCCGTTCCGATCAATTCCAGCCAAGTGGTGATAAAAAATGCAGCCAGATAAACCAGAGGAGAGCGCCCTTTGAACAAGTAGCCCAAAAAAATGCAATATAACAGCGCGCCGACCGAATCGCCTTGCTGAGCATAGCCACTCACGCCCCAAATCGACCACGCCCCGCACACCAGCACGACAAAACCGGCAATGCGCCGGGCATGGCGCAAAAACAAGCCTGAACGGGCTAACGCCACAGCCGTAAGATAGACCATGCCGTGACCTGGCGGCACATAAGCCGGCACATTTTCAAAACGGTAGGTATAGCCCCCCATATAAGGCGAAGCGAAATGTTCGCCCACAGTGGCAAAAGCCACCGCTATCAATACCTGCATGCGCACTTCACGGGCTTCGCCCAACAACAAACCGATCAGAAAAACCCAGCCGCAAACCCCTAAGGCATTTTGTTTCTCCAAAGTCGCATTGGCGTCGGCCAATAAACATACCGCTACACAAAAAAAAGTGAATGCGGCAATAAAATAATCGCGTTTTTTATGCTCGTAAGCCAACCCAGGCTGGGGAAAATACCTTAACATCAACTAACCTCGCCAAATCATTAAACTTTAACTTTGCAAGTTTACCATTGCCAAGACCCGATGACTAACTTGCGGCAAATAACCAGGCAATGACGGCATAGCGGCCTAATTTTCCAATAAAAATAATCAGGCTGGATGAAATCAGGGAAAACTTCAGCCAGCCCCCGGCAAAACAAAGCCCATCACCAATGACCGGCAACCAGGTCAACAGCAACACCCAGCGTCCCCATTTTTGCAGCCACGTCACGGCCTTTTGTTTTTGTTGCGACAACGATGTTTCCAACGGAAATTTTCTGGCCGCCAGCGCCCCCAGATACCAGGTCGTCATGGCGCCCAGCGTATTGCCTATGCTTGCAATCATGACTAACATCGACGCTTCATAAACTTTTTCAGAAACCATATACGCAAGCACAGCCTCAGACCCGCCCGGCGCTAAGGTCGATGACACAAAAGAGCTGACAAACAGGCTCATTAATCCCCATGCTTCAGACGGCATTTAAACTCCATAAAAAAACCCCTGAGCCTTTACAGCAACAGGGGTTTTTAACTTTAACAAAAAGCGTTATTTTTCCGGCAATGTTTTATCTTTACCGGAAAAGACCAGCTTAGCCAGTTTGCCGACGAGTTTTGAGACATAGCCTATGGCTTCAGCCAGCAATTCAAAAACATAAGCCACGATCTCCGACAAACTCATACCTTTGAATTTACGCGCCAACAAAGGCGCCGCCAACAAACCTACCGCCAGACCAATCACCGTGACCCCGGATATAAACGAGCCATTATCCTGCGTCGTAGCCGCTGCCGGTGTCGTAGCGACGGGTTTGGGCGCTTGCACGATTGCTTCTACCGGTGAAGTATCATAGGTGTCTTGAACGACATAGGCCGTCACCCCTGGAATACTGGGTAAATCACCACTGCCGCGCCCCACTTTCAATTGCGCTTTCATGCCTTTTTCCATATGTTGGGCAATATCGCAGTGCACCAAATAAGTTTTATCGCCCGGCGGCAAAATCAAGGTACCCGAGATTTTACCGGGACCTGTTACCTCCAGATGAAACATACCTTTCGGGTACAGGTATTTAGGTAAGCCGTGCATCATCCATTGATGACGAATATCATCGTCATTGATGAAGTTGACGGTCAATTTTGTACAGGGCTCAAACTGAAACTCCTGGGTATCGAAGGCAAACATCCGCCCCGGAAATTTTTCTGCGTACTTATGCCCGGCATGGACTGTAATTTCTTTGGTCGCCGCGATTTTATCGCAGCCACCGGGTAGAGTATCGACATTCTGCCCCATGACCATGCCGCCACCCATATCCATCAAATGGCCGCCACCATGATCCATCAAATGGTTATGTTCCTCTATTTCCTGGGCGCGAAGCGCTACGGCAGAGAACAGAAAACCCAATGCCGCAATTGACAAAAATTTAGTTTTCATTATTTTCCACCTTTAAGTAAAGCAACAACCCGAATGACTTTGGCTCGATTGATGACCAACAAATAAGCCAGCACACCCAACACTAGACCTGCGAAAAAATTCTCCAGCGCATTATCTTTAACCGGGTTATCCGCTTGCGCACCAGGCGGCGCTTCTATATCAACCGGTTGGGCTGAGGGCGGTGCGACATAACCCTCCGCATTGATTTGACCCAAGCTATTCCAGGCATCCGCATCCTGCCATACCGGCACTTTTCGTTCAAAAAAAGTTTTGGTGAACAGCGGCGAAATATCGGCACCCTGCACTTTTGGCATGCCCATATCATTGAGATACGACTTGTAAACCAGAGCGCTGACATTGCCGCCAGGATTCATGCCATCCGTAGTAATGCCTTTTTCCCGGTGATCATGGAAAATCCAGATGCCTTCGCCATAACTATGAAAGCCATCATCTATCGTACTTATTTTCAAGTCATTTCTCTGCGCCGGCGCCAAATCGTAAATATCGCGGGTAATTTGCGCGATGGGATTATGCTCGATACCATCATAATGCGTGATGGTCGCTTTGTGCCCATGTGTATGCACAGCCAGCATCTCGCCGGTGCTGTTGAACATCCTGAGTTTGATATTCTGATCCGGCTCGGCAATAATCAACGATTCCCGCAGGGTATAAGGAAACGAACGACCGTTCAGCGTGTGATAGTCTTCGGTCGATTCGGTCAAATCGTATTCACGGTTCATTTTCTGGGCAATCAGCCGAGGGTCGTTATACTTTTGAATCACATTATGTAACTCTTTATCCATGGCGTGATAGTGTAAATCATATTCACTATCATACTGCTCCAGAACAGCTTTGGAAGGATGCCGGACATGGCCGCCGCCGACGTTAAAAGTCTGCACCCAGTTGTTGGGACGGTTTTCTTCGACGATCAACATGCCCACCAGGCCCATGGCCAAATGCACATGCGTTTGCACATGACAATGATAAACAAAAGTGCCCGAGTGCCTCGGCTTTATCTCGTAAGTCCGGCTCTGCCCCGGCATCACCAGCTTTTCGCTGGTCTGAGGCACGCCATCGTTACCTTCGCCCGCGCTATCCACGAAAGGATGGTCGACCCCGTGTAAATGTATGGTATGGGGGAAATAATGGGTATTTTCCAATTGAATCCAGACAGTATCACCCTGTTCGACCCTGATCACAGGTGATGGCGCCCTTAACAGCGGGTTGGCATCCAATCCGACAAAACTATTGGTTGCCATGCCACGGCTCTTAGGTGCAAACACCCACATACCCGGTTGAATTCCCGGCGCAATGTCAAAGGTAGGCACGACGCCTTGAAAATCAGGCGAATGCCCGTTGAGTTCCGCCACTTCGAGTTTGATGATGATCAGATCGGGGTCGCCATCGCCGTCCCTGTCATCACTTTTGCTAATGGCGTCAGCGGCAAAATAGGTATTCATCAACGTTTCCATGGGAATATTGTTGGTACCTTTGACTGCTGCAACGATATCCTCAGGCCGGTCAGGACTGCATAATAACGACTCCTGAATTTTAACCCCTTCCAGCTCCTGAGCTTGCCGCCACTCGGGATTGAAATTATTACAAACAGGCTCGACTTTTCCGTAATCGACTTTGACTGATTCAGGCAAATCCGCAACGGCTGATGCCATCAACGGCATCAGCGCGAGGACAGTACCCAAAACAATGTTTCTGGGTTGTTTCCGCATTTTTTATACCTTATATAATTTTTAGGATTGCGTCATGCGTCTTTTATTTTGCCCAACAAACCATCCACTTTTCTCTTGAACCCTGCGTGGGAAAGATAGAGGATATATAAAGCTGCGAACGCAAAAAACACATACAATAATTTGAATCTTCCGCTGGTAGCCTGACCTTTGCCTGCGACAAAGCCCATATGGGCATCCAGTCTTTCGCCTTGATCCGGAACCAGGGTGATATGAATCAGATATTTACCGGCCTCAGGAACACCGCTGGGCAAGCTCAGCACCACTGTGCCCGATTTATGCTTTGCCGCTGGTTGAAAAAATACCCGGCTACCTTCAGGTTCTTTAGTCACTTCAAACTCGACCGTCATATTTCTGTAGCGAATATCCTGGTAATCAAAAACGAGCTGGGTCATTTCACCCGCTTTGGGAATATTGCCGCAAAACTCTTCGGCCGGATAAGCTTTAGGCTGGTAAGCGGTGTAGTGAATCCAGTGCCCAGGTTCGAGTTCGAATTTACATTGATCGGTATCGGTTCCCGCCGCGCCGCCATGCGCCCACAGTGAAGCGGAAAAAACTAAGCCAACAAGAGCCAGAAAACCTTTTTTTAACAAGTGTGTGCTGTTCATAATACCTTCCAGTTTTGTTAGTTAATTATTATTTTCTTGTATGCTTTTTCCGGGTTTAAAATATCTAAAAGTGAAGTTCGGAGACCAATTTGCACCGAGGCTTTCTTTTAAATTTTTCAACCTGAAGCAAGATGAACTCTAACATATCACCTGTTACAAATAAAGCCATTGACAACAAGGTTATTGGTTACGGCTGTTATTTTACCATATAATCAAAGTCTAATATAGATTGATATCCGTCCGCTGTTTTCGTAGACTGCTACCCATTTCTCCCTAATCGGAACGCTACATCATGTCATCTCTTACCCAGTCCCAAGCCTGGCAAGCATTGCTGAGCCATCATGCTTCCTGTCACCCTTTTCGTCTTCAGGACGACTTTGCAAAAAACCCTCATCGTTTTGAACAATTTTCCATTTCGTTTGATGACATCCTGTTCGATTACTCAAAAAACCTGATCACCGATAAAACCCTTCAACTTTTATTGAATTTGGCGACCCAGGCCGAACTGAACACGAAAATTGAAACACTGTTTTCAGGTGAAAAGATCAACCATACCGAGCAAAGGGCGGTTTTACACACCGCTCTTCGCAACCTGAGCAACAGCCCAGTCTTCGTAGACAATGAAAATGTCATGCCCAAAATCAACACGGTTTTGGCCAAAATGCGCACTTTCACCGAAAAAGTTCGCTCCGGCCAGTGGCTGGGCTATACCGGAAAACCGATCACCGCTGTTGTCAATATCGGTATTGGCGGCTCCAATCTGGGCCCCAAAATGGTCACTACTGCACTGACGCCCTATGCTTCGGATTCGCTTAAAGTGCATTTTGTTTCCAATGTCGATCAGGCTGATTTGCTTGAAACACTCAAACCGCTTGCCGCCGAAACTACCTTGTTTGTGGTTGCCTCCAAAGTTTTCAATACACTTGAAACCATGACCAACGCCCATTCGACGCGCACCTGGTTTCTGCAGCAGACAGGGGACGAAAAAGCCATCGGCAAACATTTTGTTGCTGTGTCAACGCATAAACAAAACGTTATCGATTTTGGCATCGATCCCGACAATATGTTTGAATTCTGGGACTGGGTAGGAGGGCGCTACTCGTTATGGTCCGCCATTGGCCTGTCCATTGCGCTAAGCGTCGGCATGGACAATTTTGAACAATTACTGGCGGGTGCGCATCAGGCCGACCGGCATTTCCGCGACACGCCGTTTGAACGCAACATTCCTGTCATCATGGCCTTGCTAGGCATTTGGTACAATAATTTTTACCAGGCCGAATCTCACGCCATCGTGCCTTATGACGAATCATTGCGCTTTTTTTCCGACTATCTGCAACAAGCCGACATGGAAAGTAACGGCAAAAGCATCGACAACGACGGCAACAGCGTCGATTACAGCACCGGCCCCATCATCTGGGGCCAACCCGGCACCAACGGCCAACACGCTTTTTTTCAACTCATACACCAGGGCACCAAGCTGATTCCCTGCGATTTCCTGGCTCCGGCCAACAGTCACTATCCCCTGCCCGATCATCATGACCTGCTGATTTCAAACTTTCTAGCCCAACCCGAAGCTTTGATGCAAGGCAAATCAGCCGAGCAGGTAGTCGCCGAACTGCCGGAACCGGATAAAAACAACGCGGCATTGATCGCATCCAAAGTTTTTGTCGGCAACAAACCTTCAAGCTCTTTTCTGTTCAAAAAACTGACGCCCAAAACGCTGGGGTCATTGATTGCTTTTTATGAACATAAAATTTTTGTTCAAGGCGTCATCTGGAATCTTAACTCGTTCGATCAAATGGGTGTCGAGTTGGGTAAAGTGCTGGCAAAAAAAATACTGCCCGAACTCAACGATAAAAACGCCATCAGCAGCCACGACAGCTCCACCAACGGCCTAATCAACACTTATAAAAAGTGGCGCGGTTAGCGTACTCTAAATTATCTATAGCCTGTGCCGGACCGGTTATGCTGCATCCGCCGGGTTTTTCGTTTGCTTCAAACTATAATGGCCCCAAAAAACTGAACAACTAATTAAGGTGGTAACCTGCATGTATCAACGCCAGCAAATGTAGAGAAAAAGATCATGCAGAGAAAGAAACGCAGTGCCGAATTTAAAGCCAAAGGGCGCTAGAAGCCTTAAAATGCGACAAGACCATCAACGAGAGCGCCGGCGCGCATCAGGTACATCCGAATCAGGCCTCGAACTGGAAAAAGGAAGCACAAGCCGGGCTGGTCGAGTGCTTTACCGTTAAACGAGGCCGAAAGAACCAGCAGTATGAAGCCGACCAGGAAGCGCTGTATAGCCAAATCGGGCGACTGAAAGTCGAGCTGGACCGGCTTAAAAAAAGTCCGGGCTATCCCTGTAAGCGAGCGGCGCCAGGCTGAACCCGTCTCCGGAACTCTCGTTGAGTCACCAGTGCGCGTTAACCGGTGTGCCGCGTAGCCGCCATTACTACCGAAGCGCGCCGGAAGACGCGCTTGGAAACCGCTTATCCCAAGCCCGATACCAGCCAAAGTCACCCGGAACATCGGGTCTATCCGTATTTGTTAAACGACTTGGCGATCGAACGGCCCAATCAGGTCTGGAGCACCGACATCACCTATGTCCGGCGCGCACAGGGATTCGCCTATCTGATGGCTGTAATCGATTGATATAGCCGCAAGGTTTTGGCTTGGCTTATGTCCAATACATGGACACCGGGTTTTGCCTGGGTTGCTTGGAAGCCGCGTTATCGGGAGTCCACCATGCACCGGATAGTTTTAAGCGTTGCTGAATAACATATCGGTGCGCACTTTCTATTTCCCCGGAACCAATGGGCAAACCCTGAGCCAACGCCGTTTTATAATCTAACTGATGAGAATGGTTTTTGATATACCGGAGCAAGCGCGTACTGGTGCGTTCGGCGCTTCAATCGTATCTGCTTCTAAAAAAGCGTCCAGTTCTTCCGGAACACTCGGATAGTTATTTTTGCTTTAACTGGTCTTTTTGTTTGTTCATCCAGGCTTTTTCATTGCCAGGCGCACAAGATTTTGCTGCTGCCGCAAGTTGTAGTACTCGATGTTCAAGTTTTTAAGCTTAGAAAAACAACAGGAAAACGGGTAGGCCAATCAGTGTTAAAATCTGACGTATTTCAGCAATATGTTAATGCACTTATAACTTGAATCCAAGAGATCCATTACCGCAATTGCCCTCCCTCTGCCGGTTCTTGGAATGGAATTTCAAACAATCTGGCAGGGGATTTTTGGGGATAGTGGCTTTTTCGTTCAAGCACTAGTTATCAAACGCCAAGATTCAATCAACCGACCGATACAAGCTAGAGTCCGCGTTAAAAACCGACAAACCACTGTATTCCGAGATAATGGCGCTCGATGCCATTGAATAATCCAGCACCGCACTCGCTTCTTCACAGCTAATAATATCTTTATCGTTATGAAGAATATAATTCGCCAGATCGGTTATGGCCTGCCAATGACAAGGTTCGTCAATGAACCGAAAGGCGGCGGAAAACAGTTCGTCAAGTTTATCGATACGCTCTTTACGAGTGCTAGTCAGCGCTTCCAGATATTCATCCACTTTTTTCAGATCAGAAGTGCCGCCATAAAACCTGAGTGAGTTGATATTGATCAAATGCACATTAATATATTCATCGTCGCGCTGAGCCACATATTTAGCTTCGGCTAAGGGCCCTGCCAATAAATTGACGATATCGGCCTCGCAAGCGTTGAGGTAGCCGCAACTTTCAGGTTTGGAAAAATAATGGCTGTTTTCTATCACGGAGACGGGCAGGCTGTGAATCAAATGCCCGCCCTCGACAGTAGCGACCCAGTTGGCTTTTGCCCCGATTTTTTTAAGTCGGGTCTGGCTGGCTGCTCCGCACAATCCGTTCAGGGTAATCTGAAAATGTACTGGCGGCAGTTGTTTTTGCTGATTGCATAAATGAATAGCGGCGGCATGACCGGCTTCGTGAAAAGCGGTTCGTGGAACAAGTTCTTTGTGCTGTAACGGTATGGGTTCGTCGATCATATAATTTCTTTTCATGTGGCCTCTCCAAAAATAAAGGATGCGGCCATCATGGCCGTATCATGAAAAAGATCAGTTATTTGGACTTCTTGTTCAGCAAAGAGTCAGGTTCAGTCTAAAAGCTTCTCAGGGCAATTAAAATGCGACATATTGTCGCGCATGTGCAGCCTTAAATATTGGCAATCTAATTGCCTTATTCAACAGATAATTTATAAATAACAATATGTTAAAAATATAATTTGTTTTTAATCAGGTTTTATTCGGAAAGAATGAGTGATTTGACGCGAGTTTTTGCGGCAAATAACATGGTTTTGTTTCTATTGAAACTCAAAACCAAAAAACCTAACAAAAATTCTATGCTGATATAATGAATTTTTCCTTAAATCTTCAAATCTATGCGGCCAAGACTGCCGAATTTAAGTATTCAAGGCAAAAAAGAAGAGTTGGATTGTTTTGCTGAGGTGTTGGATATTAAGCGTGTGGGGAGACAGCCTATACTCGACATCCAAAAAGTTTCGGGCATAAAAAAACCGGCTGTTTACCGGTGTTTTTTCTTTATTATGGTGCCCAGGGACAGAATCGAACTGCCGACACGGGGATTTTCAGTCCCCTGCTCTACCGACTGAGCTACCTGGGCGTACCTCAAAAGAGGGCGTATTAAAGCGGATTATGACTATCGAGTCAAGATTCTTCACAATCTTTTTTGAAAAACCGGTTTTACCGGACAAATCTTATGTCCGTACTGAAAGCGCAAGACGACAGACTGTTGACGTTTTGCGCATGTCCCTTCAACCCCCCTATGCCACTTGAAATTCACTTCCTGTGCCCCCAAAGTATTTATTCAGCCGAAGTCCAAGGTGCAATCAGGCTTAAATCATAGATTGTTTTCCCCATCAGGGACAATAACAGGTAGAATCAACCGTGTTTTCGTAAAATACAGGAATTAAACGTGAGTTTTAGAGGTACAACCATACTTTCCGTTCGCCGAGGCGACAAAGTAGTCATTGGCGGCGACGGTCAGGTCACGCTCGGCAATACCGTGATGAAAGGCAATGCCCGCAAAGTCCGGCGCCTGTATCATGACCAGGTTATCGCCGGATTCGCCGGCGCCACCGCCGATGCCTTCACGCTGTTCGAGCATTTTGAAGGTAAACTGGAGAAACATCGCGGCAATCTGACCCGGGCTGCCGTGGAAATGGCCAAAGACTGGCGCACCGACCGGGCTTTACGCAGGCTGGAAGCTTTGCTGGCTATCGCGGACGCGAAATCGTCCTTTATCATTTCCGGCACCGGTGATGTCATCGAACCCGAACATGATTTGATAGCGATCGGTTCCGGCGGCCCTTTCGCCCAATCCGCCGCGCGCGCATTGTTGGAAAATACCCAGCTTGGCGCCCGTGAAATTGTCGAGCGCTCGCTTGGCATCGCTGCCGACATTTGCATTTATACCAATCACAATTTGCGCATTGAAGAACTCGACGCCGAACCCAAAGAGCCCACCGCATGACCCAGATGACACCTAGAGAAATCGTTCACGAACTGGACAAACATATTATCGGCCAGGCCAACGCCAAACGCGCCGTTGCCATTGCCTTGCGTAACCGTTGGCGGCGCAGCCAGGTCAGCGGCACTTTGCGCGACGAAATAACCCCCAAGAATATTCTGATGATAGGCCCTACCGGCGTCGGCAAAACCGAAATTGCAAGACGCCTGGCCCGCCTGGCGAACGCGCCGTTCATTAAAATTGAAGCGACCAAATTTACCGAAGTCGGCTATGTCGGACGCGATGTCGAATCCATTATCCGCGATCTGGTTGACACTGCCGTTAAGCTGACGCGCCAGGAAGCCATGGATAAGGTGCAAAATCGCGCCGCCGATGCGGCCGAAGACGCGGTTTTGGATATACTGCTGCCCAGCGCGAGCGGCGGTACATTGTCCGAAAGCGAAGCCTCGACCCGGCAGAAAATGCGCAAAAAACTGCGCGAAGGCGACCTGAACGATAAAGAAATTGAAGTTGAAGTGCGCACGGCGCCGGTCGGTGTTGAAATCATGGCGCCGCCCGGTATGGAAGAAATGACCAGTCAACTGCAAGGCATGTTCCAGAATCTGGGCAGCAACCGCAAAAGCACCCGTAAAATGAAAACCAAGGATGCCCTGAAAGTATTACAGGAAGAAGAAGCCGGAAAGCTGATTAACGACGAAGATATCAAGCTGCGCGCCGTTGCATCCGTCGAACAAAACGGTATCGTTTTTCTCGATGAAATCGACAAAATCTGCAAACGCTCGGAACTCGGCGGCAGTGGCGGCGAAGTGTCGCGTGAAGGCGTTCAACGCGATCTGTTACCACTGGTCGAAGGCAGCACGGTCAGCACCAAATACGGACAGATCAAAACCGACCACATCCTGTTTATCGCCTCGGGCGCGTTTCATTTGACCAAACCTTCCGACTTGATTCCCGAATTGCAAGGCCGTTTTCCAATCCGGGTTGAACTCGATGCCTTGTCGGCGGCTGATTTTATCCGCATTTTGACCGAACCGGATGCTTCGCTGACCGAGCAATACCAAGCCCTTCTGGCCACGGAGGGCGTGACTTTGACTTTTTCCGAAGACGGTATCCGGCGCATTGCCGAATTGGGCTGGCAAGTCAATGAAACGACCGAAAATATCGGCGCAAGGCGTCTGCATACTATTCTGGAGCGCTTATTGGAAGATATTTCCTTCAGCGCGCCTGACCTGACCGAACAAACCCTGCTCATCGATGCCGCTTATGTCGATGCGCATTTGTCGGAACTGGCTCAGGATGAAGATTTAAGCCGTTATATTCTGTAAGCCATGCGCGTCGAATCTCCCGCTATCAGCGCCACGCCTACCGAAATCAAACTGCACCAGGTTTCAAAGTTGCTGGAAATCAGTTTTGATGACGGCAACACGTTTAAATTGCCTTATGAATATTTACGGGTTTACACGCCGTCAGCCGAAGCGGTCGGCCATGGCCCGGGGCAAGAAGTGCTGCAAGCGGGTAAAGCTTATGTTAGCATCACTGAACTCAAACCAGTGGGCAATTATGCCGTTGCTCCGGTATTCAGCGATGGCCATAACAGCGGCATTTATACCTGGGCCTTGCTTTATAAACTGGGTTCGGATCAGCAGCATTTATGGCAGAATTACCTGGACAGACTAAAAGCGGCAGGTCTTACGCGCGGTAATGCTTGATTTAAATTTTACGCTTGCCGACTTACCGGACACCACCATGACAAACGAAAACACAACACATTTCGGTTTTAAACAAGTAGATGCCAATGACAAGGTTAAACTGGTCAAGGGTGTTTTTGACTCCGTGGCCAGCAAGTATGATGTCATGAACGACTTGATGTCGTTAGGTATCCATAGAATCTGGAAACGCGTCGCGATACAGCTCAGCAATGTCCGCAGCGGCGACCAGGTACTTGATCTGGCGGGCGGCACCGGTGATTTGACGTTGTTATTTGAAAAACGGGTGGGCGACAAAGGCCAGGTCGTATTGGCCGACATCAATTCCCAAATGTTACGCACAGGCCGGGATAGGCTGATAAATCAAGGTCTTAGCGGTAACATCCATTATGCCCAGGTCAATGCCGAATGCCTGCCTTTTGCAGACAATAGCTTTGATTGCGTTTGTATCGGCTTCGGCTTGCGCAATGTCACCGATAAAGACGCGGCCTTGCGCTCCATGTACCGTGTATTGAAACCCGGCGGGCGCGTTATCGTACTGGAATTTTCTCACCCTACCGACAAACTGACCGAGACAGTCTACGATTTTTATTCTTTCAAATTACTGCCCAAAATCGGCGCCCTGATTGCCAAGGATGAAGACAGTTACCGTTATCTGGCCGAATCCATTCGCATGCACCCGAAACAGGACGAGCTGAAACACATGATGGAAAACGCAGGTCTTGAACGCTGCGAATATTTCAACATGACCCAAGGCATCGTAGCCGTTCACAGAGGTTACAAGCTTTAAAAAATCCATTCGGGCACACGTATGATCCTCAAACCTTTATTGACAGGCGCCCTTGAAACCGCTCTCAATCACTATCTGGCCCTGGATAGCGATGTCGGTTTTTTTCTCGCGCCGCTGGCCGGTAAAGTTATTGCCATCACCGTACTGCCTTTCAATGAAACGATTTATCTGTGCCCGACTACTACAAATATTCAGGTGCTCGACACTTACCCGGGAGAACCCGACACCACCTTGACCGGTTCGGCCATGGCTTTTGGCCTGATGGGGCTTAGCGGCAAACCGATGCGCCCGGTATTTTCGGGTGAGATAACACTCAGCGGCGACATGCAAACGGGGCGCAAATTGCAAACACTGTTCGATCAACTCGATATCGATCCGGAAGAAAAACTGGCGCAGGTCACAGGCGATATTGTCGCGCATAAAATCGGCCGCCTGTTGCGCACAGGACAACAGTGGGGAAGCGATACCCTGGAAACATTAAAGCTGAACACAGCGGAATTTCTCCAGGAAGAAAGCCGCGACTTACCGGCAGGCCCTGAAGCGGCTATTTTTTATCGTCAGGTTGATACTCTCCGGGCCGATTTCGACCGCCTTTGCGCAAGAATCGAACGGCTGCAAAGCCAATCCGAAACGAGAGGGACCCACACACCTGACGAAACCAAAAGCAATAACTAGCCCATCCCGCACTCAAACTCAAGCTTCGACACAATCAAGGTAACCTTAGTGATTCGCCCCAAAATATTATTACGCCTGCTGCATATCAATTGGGTACTGGTTGTTCATGGCCTTGATGAAATTGTCCTTAAAACGCATTTGTTTCGTCCGGTACGCTATTTAGCGGTGCTGTCGCCGAGCTTTTGGCGCAGAACTCAAACAGAGCCGCGTGGCGTCAGAATCCGGCGCGCACTGGAAGACCTGGGGCCTATTTATGTCAAATTCGGTCAGGCTTTATCCACCCGCAAAGATTTATTACCGGACGATATCGCCGACGAACTGGTCAAACTGCAAGACAAAGTGCCGCCTTTTTCCAGCGACACCGCACGCAGCATTATCGAGCAGGAACTGGGCATGTCCATTGCCGAAGCCTTTGCCGAATTCGACGATCAACCCCTGGCATCGGCTTCTGTTGCCCAAGTTCATACCGCAAGCCTGCTCGACGGCCAAAAAGTTATCGTCAAAGTGTTACGTCCGGATATTGAAAACAATATCCGCGCCGATGTCGGCCTGCTTTACGAGTTGGCCCGTTTCGCCGAAAAATTCTGGAGTGATGCCAGGCGCCTGCGCCCTGTGGAAGTGATCGCGGAATTTGAAAAAACCACGCTGGACGAATTGGATCTGGTGCGCGAAGCGGGTAACGCCGCCAAGTTGCGCCGTAATTTCATAGATTCCGACAGTCTTTACATTCCCGAAGTCCATTGGCCGTTGACACGCCGCAAAGTCATGGTGATGGAGCGCATCCAGGGTGTGCCGGTCGGCGACACCAAACGTTTACAAGAAGGCCATGCCGATTTTAAATTACTGGCCGAGCGCGGCGTCGAAATTTTCTTTACCCAGGTTTTTCGTGATAATTTTTTTCATGCCGACATGCATCCCGGCAACATTTTTGTGCAATTGCCGGATAAATATCTGGCCGTCGATTTCGGCATTGTCGGCACCTTGTCACTAACCGACCAGCGCTATCTGGCTGAAAATTTTCTGGCTTTTTTCAACCGCGACTATCATCGCGTCGCGCAAATGCATGTCGAATCAGGCTGGGTTCCCGGTAATACCCGGGTTGAAGAGTTCGAATCGGCAATCCGCAGTGTTTGCGAACCCATTTTCGAAAAACCCCTGAAAGATATTTCTTTCGGCCATTTACTGCTGCGCTTGTTCCAGACTGCGCGCCGGTTCGACATGCATGTGCAACCGCAACTTGTGTTATTGCAAAAAACCTTGCTGAATATCGAAGGACTGGGGCGCGAGCTTTATCCCGAACTGGATCTCTGGCAAACCGCCAAGCCGTTTCTGGAAAAATGGTTTCATGAACGCTTGGGACCGAAAGCGAAAATAAAACAAATCCTGCAACAATTCCCGGAAGTGGCGGAAAAGTTTCCGGAAATACCCGCCCTGATGTTCAAGGCGCTGGATGATGCCGCCCATGCGCGCGAGCAAATGAGTATCCACAACCGGGAATTGCATCAAATGCGCCAGCAAATGCAACAAAACCATAACGGTACGCTGTTTGCCATACTGCTTAGCGCGGCACTGATCAGCGCGGCGGTGTTGTTACAATAACCGCAGGATTTGATTTATCGGCCAAACGGGTAAGATAATAGCGGACAACATATCCATTACTTGAAGAGGTATATTATGGTTAGCTTGGAAACTCCGGTTTGTGATTTCGGCAAACCCGCGATTGATTTCAATTTACCCGGTACCGACGGCAGAAACTGGTCGTTGCAACAATGTATGGGAAAAAACGGTTTGTTGATTATGTTTATCTGCAACCACTGTCCCTATGTCAAAGCCGTGCGCGAGCGCATTGTCCAAGATGTGAACGAACTCAAACAATACGGCATCGGGGCGGTTGCCATCATGGCCAACGACACCGATAATTATCCTGAGGACTCGTTCGACAATATGAAAAAAATCGCGCAAGAATTCGCTTTCAGCTTCCCTTATTTGCTGGACGCGACACAAGCGGTCGCCAAAGCTTACGGCGCGGTGTGCACCCCCGATTTTTTTGGCTACAATGCCGATTATGCCTTGCAATACCGGGGCAGGCTCGATGCCAGCCGGATGCAACCGGCGCCTGCCAACGCACCGCGCGAATTGTTCCAGGCAATGAAGTTGATTGCCGAAACAGGCCGAGGCCCCGCGCATCAGATTCCGAGCATGGGTTGTTCGATCAAATGGAAAACTTAATAGCTCATAAGATTTAAGTTAACGGCTTAATTCAGGAATCTGCGATTCATTCATTTCCAGAGCAATGAACCTCGTAAAAATGATCGCTACAAAGTGATTTTTATAGTGACGAGGCCGCTCTTTTTTTAACCTTCAGATAACGAGAATACGCATTATGCCCATTAAAAAAATGCTTGACCTGGATCTTTCAGGCAAGCGAGTCCTTATTCGCGAAGACCTGAACGTTCCCGTTAAAAACGGCAAGGTCACCAGCGCCATACGCATTCAAGCGAGTTTGCCCACCATTCAACATGCCCTGTCAGCGGGAGCGGCCGTCATGCTGATGTCGCATCTGGGCCGCCCGGAAGAAGGCGTTTACAGTGAAGAATCATCGCTGAAACCGGTCGCCGAATATTTGACCGATGCACTGGGTAGACCTGTGCGCCTGGAACAAAACTGGATCGACGGTATTGACATTCAACCCGGCGAAGTCGTGCTCTGTGAAAATGTCCGGTTTAATAAAGGGGAGGGCAAAAACAGTGCCGAATTGGGTAAAAAAATGGCGGCCTTGTGCGATATTTTTGTCATGGATGCCTTCGGCACCGCCCACAGGGCTCAAGCCTCGACGCACAGCGTCGCCGAACACGCTAAAGTGGCCTGCGCCGGGCCATTGCTGGCCAAGGAACTGGAGGCTTTGGGCAAAGCGCTGGAAAGTCCTGAGCGGCCTTTGGTCGCAGTCGTTGGCGGCTCCAAGGTTTCGACTAAACTGACCGTGCTGGAATCGCTGTCGGCAAAAGTCGATCAACTAATCGTCGGTGGCGGCATCGCCAACACTTTTATTGCGGCGGCAGGTTTTCCGGTCGGCAAATCATTGTACGAAGCCGATCTGATTGACGAAGCCAAGCGCTTGATGGCTGCGGCCAAGGCCAATGGCGGCGAAATTCCGGTACCGGTCGATGTGGTCTGCGCCAAGGAATTTTCCGAAACCGCCACAGCCACAGTTAAAAAAGTAGCCGATGTCGAAGCCGATGATTTGATTATGGATATTGGCCCTGAAACTGCGGCGCACTATGCCGGTATTCTAAAATCGGCAGGCACAATTGTCTGGAATGGGCCGGTTGGCGTCTTTGAATTCGATCAATTCGGCGGCGGCACCCAAGCTATGGCAAAAGCCATTGCCGACAGCAGTGCTTTCTCCATTGCCGGTGGCGGTGATACACTCGCCGCTATCGACAAATACGGCATTGAAGAAAAAGTTTCTTATGCTTCAACCGGTGGCGGCGCATTTCTTGAATTCCTCGAAGGCAAGGAATTACCCGCTGTCGCAGTTTTACAACAAGGCAGCTAAACCTCGGCTTTCTCAAAAACTATTCAGCATATCCTTTAAAGTTCATGTTAATGCGCTGAATAGTTGATGAGATTTTTATATAATAAATTTTGTTTAAAAGTAATTGAAATAAAAATAAACGAAAGGCAAGCTTATGTTGCCGAAAACATACATCAAATTTTTAGTTATGGGTATATATTATGGCCAGAGTCACCGTCGAAGATTGTTTAGAACATGTGGAGAACCGCTTTAAACTGGTGTTGTTAGCCAGCACCCGGGCGCGGCAATTGAGTAAAGGCGCCGAGCCGTTTATTCCGCGCGGCAAAGATAAAGATACCGTACTGGCTTTACGCGAAATTGCCGCAGGTCATGTCAACACCACAAATATTGAACTGCTGCACCGTCCCGGCGGTATCCAGACAGAGAGCCACTTAGCTTTTTGATAGTCATGCTCCAGATAGCCGACAGCATCGAAGTAGAACGCCCTCAGGATAAACTGATCCTGCGCTTGCGTTCGATTCTTTCAGGCTATATGGAGGCAGCGCAAATCGATGACATCGTCCGCGCCTATCATTTCGGCGCCGAAGCTCACCTGGGTCAGTTCCGTAAAAGCGGGGAAGCCTACATCTGCCATCCGATTGCGGTGGCCATTTGCCTCGCCGAAATGCACATGGACGCCAAAGGCATCATGGCCGCCATCCTGCACGATGTCATAGAAGATACGGCAATCAGCAAAAAAGAACTCGCGCAGCTGTTTAGCCAGGAAGTGGCCGAGCTGGTCGATGGTGTCACCAAACTCAGTAAAATCGACAGTAAATCGCGTGCCGAAGCACAAGCGGAAAATGTCCGCAAAATGTTTCTGGCAATGACCAAGGACTTGCGCGTCATCATGGTCAAACTGGCCGACCGCCTGCATAACATGCAGACTTTGGGCTCCATGCCGTCGGTAAAAAAACGCCGCATCGCACGGGAAACACTGGATATTTACGCACCTATCGCCAACCGCCTGGGCATGAACCAGATTCGGCATCAACTCGAATCGCTGGGTTTCAAAGCATTGTATCCGGGTCGTCATGCGGTATTGAAAAACGCAGTGAAAAAAGCGCGCGGCAATCGCCGCGAGATTGTCGAAATTATCGAGAATTCAATTAAAAACCGTTTACAGCAAAGCGGCATCGATTCCGAAGTCGAAGGCCGGGAGAAAAACCTGTACAGCATTTATCAGAAAATGCTGAACAAAAAAATTTCCTTCGCCGATGTATTCGATGTTTACGCTTTCAGAATTTTATGCGATCAGGTTGACACCTGTTACAGGATTTTAGGTATCGTCCATAACCTGTACAAGCCGGTGCCCGGTCGTTTCAAGGACTATATCGCCTTATCCAAAGCCAATGGTTACCAGTCGCTGCACACTGTTCTGGTGGGGCCTTACGGCGTCCCTATCGAAATCCAGATCAGAACTCATGAAATGCACCGCATGTCCGAATCCGGCATTGCCGCGCATTGGCTGTATAAATCCGATAGCGAAAAAGCCCAACTCGCGGGGGCCCGCGCTAATGAATGGCTGCGGGAATTATTGGAAATACATAAATCGGCAGGCGACTCGCTGGAGTTTATCGACAACCTGAAAATCGATCTGTTTCCCCAGGAAGTTTTTATTTTCACACCCCAGGGCGGCATCATCAAACTCCCGCGCGGCGCCACCATTGTCGATTTTGCTTATGCCGTGCATACCGATATCGGCAACGCCTGCGTGTCGGCCCGCATCGACAAACAACTGGTGCCCTTGCAAACACAACTGGAAAACGGCGTCACCGTCGAAGTGATCACCGCTTCCTGGGCCAGGCCCAACCCGCTTTGGCTCAACTATGTCGTCACCGCCAAAGCACGCAGCAGTATTCGCGCTTATCTCAAACATTTCAAACAGCAGGAAGCCATCACTCTGGGCCACCGATTACTGGAAAAAGAACTGCAAGCCATGAATCTGCAACTGGACGCGATTCCGACCGACCGCATTGCCATTTTATTGAGTGTACTCGGTGTGCATTCACTCGACGCCTTGCTTGAAGACATTGGCCTGGGTAATAAAATGCCGTTTCTGGTCGCCAAACGCCTGAATCAGGATGACATTTACGCCGCAGTGAAACTTGATGACAATGAAAAAGGTGTCGAATCACCGCTCATCATCAAAGGTACCGAAGGCATGGTGGTAACTTTGGCAAAATGCTGCCGTCCCATACCCGGCGACTCCATTATCGGTTTTTTCAATCCGGGTAAGGGCATTGTGGTTCACCATCACGAATGCCGTAACAGTAGTGAAATCCGAAAAAAACAAACCAGTTGGCTGGACGTGGAATGGAGTGCCGACACGACCGGTGAATTCTCCGCCGACCTTCGCATCGAGCTGCTCAACCAGCGCGGCACTCTGGCCACTGTAGCCTCCACTATTTCCGAGATGGATTCAAATATCGAAAATGTTACTGTCGTCGATCAGGATGACCGGGTTTCAGTCGATTTGATTACATTGACGGTCAAGGATCGTGTGCATCTGGCCAACATCATGCGGCGGCTGAAAAAGCTGTTCATCGTACTGAAAATCACCCGGGTTAAAGCGTGAGCCGTCATTTTGAGTCCGCCTGATTTGCTCAGCACCTAAATCCACATGCTCTTCATGGTAATTGCGTAAATTAATTTATGCCTGTTCCTGAAGTTACTGGCTATAGCTGAAAACCAGCGATGTGCCGTGTCTGTATTCGGGCTTCAAGCTATTCTGTAGCATTACTGTAATAATTGTCTATTATCATTTTTTATTTTAAATTTCCAAGGATAAGCCTCATGACTGCCGAAACCGTGACACCTCTGGATGACGCCGGCTTGACGCAACTCGATGCGTATTGGCGGGCTTGTAATTATCTGGCCGCCGGAATGATTTACCTGCAAGACAATCCCTTGCTGCACGAGCCTTTAAAGCAGGAACACATCAAAAACCGTTTACTCGGTCATTGGGGGACGAGTCCCGGTTTGAGTTTCGCCTATGTGCATATGAATCGTCTGATCAAACAATACGATTTGGACGCCATTTTTCTGGCAGGCCCCGGCCACGGTGCGCCGGGCGTATTGGCGCCGGTCTATCTGGAAGGTACCTATTCCGAAATTTATCCCAACAAAAGCGAAGACAAGGAAGGTTTGCGGCAATTTTTCAAGGAATTTTCATTTCCGGGCGGTATCGGCAGTCACTGCACACCGGAAACGCCCGGTTCGATTCATGAAGGCGGTGAATTGGGCTACAGTATTTCGCACGCTTTCGGCGCGGCTTTCGATAATCCCGAACTCATCGTGACCGTCATGGTCGGCGATGGCGAATCGGAAACGGGACCTTTGGCGACCTCCTGGCATTCCAACAAGTTTTTAAACCCCATTCGGGATGGCGCGGTTTTGCCCATTCTGCATTTGAACGGTTACAAAATCAACAACCCCACGATTCTGGCGCGCATCGATCACGACGAGCTGGAACATTTGTTTCAAGGTTACGGCTGGCGGCCTTATTTTGTCGAAGGCAGCGAACCTATGGCCATGCACCGGAAAATGGCCGAAGTCATGGAGCAATGCGTGCTTGAAATTCGCAGGATACAGCAACATGCCCGGCAGCATGATGATGCCGCGCGTCCGCGCTGGCCGATGATTGTGTTGCGCAGCCCCAAAGGCTGGACCGGGCCTACGGCTGTGGACGGCCATAAAGTCGAAGGTTTTTGGCGCGCGCATCAAGTGCCGCTGGCGAACATCAAAGACAATCCGAAACATTTACAACAGCTTGAAACGTGGTTGCGGAGCTATAAACCGGAAGGTTTATTCGATGCCGACGGGCGTCTGCGGCCCGAGTTGAAAGCTCATGCGCCGACCGGCGCCCGGCGCATGAGCGCCAATCCGCAAGCGAACGGCGGATTGCTGCGTAAAGCACTGCGCTTGCCGGATTTTCGGGATTATGCGGTCGATGTGGCGCACCCCGGTCATCAGACGGTCGAAAACACGCGGCCTTTAGGTCAGTTTTTACGCGACATCATGCGCTTGAATCCGGCAAATTTTCGCGTTTTTGGCCCGGATGAAAACACCTCCAACAAACTGGATGCCATTTATGAAGTCAGCAAAAAATGCTGGCTGGGCGATTATTTGCCGGAAGATGCCGACGGCGGTGAATTGTCGCCCGACGGCCGCGTCATGGAAATGCTTTCCGAACATACCCTGGAAGGCTGGCTGGAAGGCTATCTTCTGACCGGGCGGCACGGTTTTTTTTCTACTTACGAGGCCTTCGTTCATGTTATCGATTCGATGTTCAACCAACATGCCAAATGGCTGGCGATCAGCCGTGGCATTGCCTGGCGCGCGCCGATTTCGTCGCTGAATTTATTGATAACGTCCACGGTCTGGCGTCAGGATCATAACGGTTTCACCCATCAGGACCCTGGTTTTCTCGACATCGTGGTCAATAAAAGCCCTGCGGTTTGCCGGATTTATTTACCGCCGGATGTTAATTCCTTGCTGTCCGTGGCCGATCATTGTCTGCGCAGTACCGACAATATCAACGTCATCGTCGCCGACAAACAGAAGCACTTTCAGTTTCTGGACGCAGAAGCTGCGGTCAAGCACTGTACCAAAGGCATCGGTATTTGGGGCTGGGCCAGCAACGATCAGGGCCTGGAACCCGATGTGGTCATGGTCGGTTGCGGCGATGTGCCCACCCAGGAAGCGCTGGCGGCCATTGCCTTGTTACGGGAAAATTTTCACGATTTGAAAATACGCTTCATCAATGTCGTGGACTTGTTCAAGCTGGCGCCCGAAAGCGAGCATCCGCACGGTTTGTCGGATTATGATTTCGATAGCCTGTTCACCGAAGATAAGCCGGTGATATTCAATTTTCACGGTTATCCCTGGCTGGTTCACCGGCTTGCTTACCGGCGCCGCAATCACAAAAACCTGCATGTCAGGGGTTATAAAGAAAAAGGCAATATCAACACGCCTTTAGAGCTGGCCATCCGTAATGAAATCGATCGTTTCAGTCTGGCCATCGATGTCATTAACCGAGTGCCGCGTTTGCAAGTGGCCGGTGCCCATGTCAAGGAAAGGCTGCGCGATATGCAAATCGAATGCAGTCAGTATGCTTACCGGCATGGCACCGATAAACCGGAGTTTGCCGACTGGACCTGGCAATCCGTTTAAACGATGGCGGCTGCCAGGTTGCGCGGGAAGGCCGCTGAAGATACTGTACTGGTGATCAACAGCGGCAGTTCTTCGATCAAATATCAATTGCTGGCGCTGCCTTCCGAAACGGTTCTGCTTAACGGTTTAGTCGAAGGTATCGGCGGCGACAGCGCCCGGCATGGCTATGACTGGCTGGATGGTTCGGGACAACGGCAGGAGCGGATACTGACGCTGCCAAAGCCGGATCATCAGCAAGGATTTTCCGCCATGTCGGCTGTTTTAAGCGATACCCGAAGCGTTCCGACCGTGATAGGCCATCGGGTCGTGCACGGCGGCGAGCGTTTTGTCCAGCCTACCCGCATCGATCCGGCCGTGCTCGATGCGATCGAGCAATTATCGGCACTGGCGCCTTTACATAACCCGGCCAATGTTTTGGGGATTCGCGTCTGTCTTGAATTATTTCCGCAACTACCGCAAATCGCGGTATTCGATACCGCTTTCCATCAGACCATCCCGGCTTATGCGCACCGTTATGCGGTGCCCGAAGCCTGGTATCGGGAATTCGGCATACGCCGCTATGGTTTTCACGGCAGCTCGCATCGTTTTGTGGCGCAAAAAGCCGCTGATTTTTTGCAACAGCCGCTGGATACATTGAATCTGATTACCCTGCATTTGGGCAACGGCGCCAGCGCCAGCGCCATTGCCAACGGTGTCTGTGTCGATACCTCGATGGGTTTTACGCCGCTGGAAGGTCTGGTGATGGGGACGCGCTGCGGCGACATCGATGCTTCGATTGCGTTGGCCGTGCAGCAAAAAACCGGCATGAGCGCCGCGCAAGTCGATAACCAGCTCAATCATTGTTCGGGTCTTTTCGGAATGACCGGCACTCAGGATATGCGCACGCTGCTTAAGCGCTGCGAGCAAGGCGATGAGAGTGCCGACCTGGCCTTTTCACTGTATTGTTATCGCATCAAAAAATACATTGGCGCTTATCTGGCGGTTCTGGGCCGTGTCGATGCGATTATTTTTACCGGCGGCGTCGGTGAAAATGCGGCGGCCATCAGAAGCCGAAGCTGTAAGGGTCTGAAAGAACTGGGCATTGTCATTGACAATGACTTGAATAATCAGGCCGTTACGGCGGCGGCATGCATCAGCCAAAACGATAGCCCTATCAGGATTTTAGCCATACGCACGCATGAAGAGCTGCAAATTGCGCTTGAAGCCATAGCGTTGGCCGTCAGTTAAGCGTTACTTAAGATTGGCAAAGTACAGTCGGGCTGATTTTGACACAAAGGCTCTACCTTATGAATAACATCATACTGGCAATTCCTGTTTTTATAGCAAGCAGTTGTTTTATCAGTGCCATACCCACCGCGACAGCGGCGCAGCAACAAAAAACGCAGCCGTCAAGCTATGTTGATGACAGCTCACCACCTGCAAGACGCACCACCGCTTCGTGGTACGGCCCCAAGTTTCACGGCAAAAAAACCGCCAGCGGCCAAAAGTTCAATATGTATGCGATGACCGCCGCGCACAAAACCCTGCCGCTTTTATCGTATGCCGAAGTCACCAACCCCAGGAATGACCGCAGTGTCATCGTGCGCATCAATGACCGGGGCCCGTTTCACGGCAAAAGGGGCATGGATTTGTCTTACGCAGCCGCCAAAAAGCTCGGTATAGCAAAAGCCGGCGTCGGTGAGGTGGTGATCAGACCGTTGGAACGTGAACAGGCATTATCATTATTGAAAGAGGCGCAGGATTTGAGTTCGGGTGGCTGAAGGCTCATCCGAAACAACGGATTGCCAAGCCGTAGGAGCCCGGTTTACCGGGCGTCAGCCTGTAAATCAATAGTGAGCTTGTTGATCAGACTTTGTTCGATGTCGCTTTCTTTCCGGGTCTGCGTTATCTCTTTTTTAGTGCCGCTTCGCCTAATGCTACTCATTCTTTAACTCTGATATTCCGGTACCAGGCATTTGAGCGCATTCAGCATGTTGGCTTCTTTGCCTTCCCGGCAGGCTCGAACCAACGCATTGATCTGCGTTTGCCAATTGGCCTGGTCGTAGAGCCGGGCCTTGGCCAGTAATAATTTCTCATAATCGGTGGGCACCAGTTGTTCGTGCTCATGAAATAACTCTTCATAGAGCTTCTCTCCGGGTCTTAAGCCGACATACTCGATGGCTATTTCGTCGCCTACCCGCTTGCCGCTCAAGCGAATCATCTGTTCGGCCAGATAAGTGATTTTTACCGGCTCGCCCATATCCAGAACAAAAACTTCTCCGCCACGGCCTACCGTTTCGGCTTTCATGATCAACTGACAGGCCTCGGGTATGGTCATGAAATAACGGGAAATATCGGGATGCGTCACGGTGACCGGTCCCCCGGCTTTTATTTGTTCTCTGAACAAAGGCACGACACTGCCCGCCGAATCCAGCACATTGCCGAAGCGGACGGTGATAAAGCGGGTCGCGGCGGCATCGTTCATATTCTGACAAAGAATTTCCGCCGCCCTTTTGGTGGCGCCCATGATATTGGTGGGATTCACCGCCTTATCGGTGGAGATCAGCACAAAGCGGCCGACGCCCGCCGCGACCGCCTCTTCGGCCAGAATTTGAGTGCCTATCACATTATTATGGACGCCCTCCCGGATTTGGCTTTCCAGCAAGGGCACATGCTTGTAAGCTGCGGCGTGGAAAATCACGTCGGGATTGAATTGTTCGATGACGCTGCGCACCGTCGCTCGATCCGCGACATCGCCGAGTACGACGTGCCGTGGCGTATGTGGATATTGTGCTGCCAATTGCGCGTCGATTT
This sequence comes from Gammaproteobacteria bacterium HGW-Gammaproteobacteria-3, assembly GCA_002843155.1. Lineage (GTDB taxonomy): Bacteria > Pseudomonadota > Gammaproteobacteria > Methylococcales > Methylomonadaceae > PGZD01. The sequence continues at coordinate 20,854 of PGZD01000003.1, read as the reverse complement.
TGTACAGATTGAATTCCGATTGATCCAGCACAGCTAAGCCGTCCAGCTTGATTCTCGCCAATTGCTTACACAGCTCAGAACCAATGGAACCGCCGCCTCCGGTAACCAGAATCTTTTTACCGGCAAGATTTTCCGCAATAGCCTGCCAATTTAAATGGACAGGAGCACGGCCTAAAATATCCTCAATCGAAACGTCGCGTAAATTCTGACCCAGATGCTGTGCGGATAATAAATCCCTTACCGAAGGCAGCGTTTTAAAAGGGATTCGGGCCGCTTCGCAAATTTCGACAATTCTGCGCATTTGCACATCCGTCGCCGATGGAATGGCGATTAAAACCACCTCGATACCGAGCTTATCGATCAGTTTCGGCAGTTTGTCGATAGCGCCTTCGACGCGCAGGCCGCGAATGTCCCTTTGGCGGATATTGACGGCGTCATCGACAAAGGCGACCGGGAGATAGCCTGAGTTTTTATTGCCGAGCAAATCCTTCGCCAGCATCACACCGGCGGCCCCGGCGCCAACGATCAACGCCCGGTCGCCGTCGGTGATGCCCGACAGCTTTTCTTTCCAGGCTCTGTACATGAACCTTGGCACGGACAGCAACAACAACAAGACGATAAAATACAAGGGTATAACGGCTCTGGGCACCCATGCCAGACGGCTGTAAAAAAACAGGACAATGGTGATCAGAATCATCCCCGACGCCACTGCCTTGGCGATGCGAATCAAATCCGGCAGCGATGAAAAACGCCAGACACCCCGGTACAAGCCAAACTGCCAGAACAGACAAACCTGTATCGCCAGCACAAAAGGCAGAAAAGCGGTCGCGGCGGCAAAGTAGCGCTCCGGCAGCGGCTCTAAATTAAAGCGCAGCCAATAAGCGCCGTACCAGGCGCACGGCACCATCACCAGATCATGAATAAAAATAGTGAGCCGGGAACGAAACTTAAACATCGGCGCGTACCTTGCCCGCACCCAGTTTCAGAGCCAGATAAAGTAAAGGGATATAAACTGCGCATACGCCAGGCAAGGCCAATACCGGATAGCGAAAAATCAGCAGGGCGACAGGCAGCAAAAACAGCAGATTGATCATCCAGACGCTTACAATTACTTTTAAATGCCCATATTTCCGGGCCGCCTGTTGATAAGCGTGACAACTATGCGCCTGATGCCAGGCTTGTCCGCTGACAAACCTGTATAACAAGGTATAACTGGCATCGACCATAAAAACCGCCGTCAAAATCATGCCGATCGATAAAAATAAAAGGTCTTTTTGCGCCCCGAGTAAAATCAGAAGCGCCAGCATAAACCCCAGAAAACCGCTGCCGACATCGCCCATAAAAATTTTCGCGGGCGGCCAGTTCCATAACAAAAAGCCTAGCGAGGCAAGGCCTAACGCCGCAGCAACACGGGCCAACCCGGCATCGGCACTGTTCAGAAAAAAGCCAAGAGCGCCTGCGACAAAAACAGCTTCCGAAGCGGCGATACCGTCGATGCCGTCCATGAAATTAAAAAGGTTCAGCATCCATACGCTATAAAACACGGCCAGCACTGCGCTGACAATCTGCCAGTTCACACGCACACCGCCCAGTGTAAGGGGGGGCAAAGCGGGCATGAAATAAAGCGCGCCCGCTGCCGCAATAAGATGCACCAGCAAGCGGGTCCAAGCGGGCACATGCCGATGGTCATCTCGAAAACCGATAGCGGCGACCGGAAGCCCAAAGAGCAAAACCGGCGCTGAGGTACCTTCAAGCCGTCCTGTCGCCCAAAATGCCATCACAGTCAGAAAAAAGGCGCAAACGATACCTACGCCGCCGCCGCGTGGCGTGGGCTTAAGATGCGCGCTGCGTTGATTGGGCACATCCAGACAATTTTTGAGGGCATAAGTTTTAATGAAATAAATAGTCAAGCTTGAAAATAAAAACGAGCTTATCAGCAATAAGTTTACAAACATTGATTAAAGTAACATTAAACTTAAAGGGGCGGGAATAAGTTTACTATGAAAGCGTTTTGGTTGGTGGCTTTATATTACCGGATATGCGTCGTAACCGGATTGCCGTTGTCGTTGCGCCGACGGCAAGAGAGTCCTCGGACAAAAGTATCGTAACCGTTCACAGCCCCAGATGAATGATCCGCAGATGACGCGAAAGAGCCCAGGTTAAAAGAAAAATCCGAGCCAAATCTGCGGATGAAATCTTTCAGATACCCTGTGAACGGTTACAAAGTATCAGTGTCAGGAAGATAGATCGAAAGCTTCGGGTCGTTCAATTTGGGATGGATCGGCATTTTTCCGTGCGCCGGTCAAATGCCTGCGTCTGTTTAACAAACAAACTTGGACTCAACGTTTAGAGTCATCAAATTGTTCGACCATGACTCCAAGTTCGCGGCTAAGTTTTGCCGCGTCGCCGCTGGACTGGCTTGCCGCCGCTGCGTGGTTCACCGTTTCCTGTGATAATTGGCTTATGGTTTCAATGTTGCGCGCAATTTCTTCGCAAACAATGTGCTGCTCCTCGGCGGCGCTGGCGATCTGTAGCGTCATGTCGCTGATGACGCTGACAGCCTGGCCTGTTTCAGTCAATAGCTGCGTGGAGTTTTTACCGTGTTCGACGCCGTCTGAAGCCATTGCACGCACTTTGGCCATTTCTTCGACGGCTTTTTGGGCGCCCTGTTGCAGTACCTCGATCATGTTATTGATTTCTTCGGTTGATTTTTGAGTGCGTCCGGCCAGTGTGCGGACCTCATCGGCGACCACCGCAAAGCCTCGGCCCTGCTCACCGGCGCGGGCCGCTTCGATGGCCGCGTTAAGTGCCAATAAATTAGTTTGTTCGGCAATGCTTTTTATCACATCGAGAACGCCGCCGATGTCTTTGCTGTAATCGGCGAGATTCTGAATGGCCGTTTCAGCCTCGCCGGCTTCGGCCGATAAGGTTTCGATCAGGGCGATGGTGTCTCTCACCCGCGCCATCGTCACTTTGCTGCGCTGATCGGCTTCGGTGGCGGCGGTTGCGGCATTACTGGCGCTGTGCGCGACATCATTGATGGTGGCGGTCATCTCGTGCATTGCGGTGGCGATTTGTTCGGTTTCCGATTGCTGGCGGTTCATTGCGTCACTCACGCGGGCTATGGCGGTATCGGTGATTTGCACTTTATTGCCCAGTGTTTCTGTTGCCTCCGCCAGGCACCGGACAATGGTCCTGGTTTTTGCCGACAACAGTTTGATAGCGAGCAGTAATTGCCCGGCCTCGGAACCGTTATCGGTATAGACTTGCTGCATAACCTTGTTATCGATGATCGCGCGGGCTGTTGCGGCAGCCTTGGCTAACGGCCGGGTGGTGATTTGCACCAGGCAGTAAACGCCCAGCCAGGAGCTGACAAAAAGCAGCGCCGCCAAGCCGGAGCCGATAAAACCGGTCAGATAAAACCCTGCATAAACGACAGCTTGAATACAGGAAAATCCCGACATGACTTTGGCTGCTAGCGATAACCGGCTGATAAAGGAGTTGATACTTTGCCCGGCATCGAGTTTTCGGTAAATCTTTTCGGCGCGTTTGACGGTATCGTTATCCGGTTTGACCCGTACCGATTCAAAGCCGGTGATATTGCCTTGCTCGAACTTTGGCGTAACAAAGGCGTCAACCCAGTAAAAATCGCCGTTTTTGCAACGATTTTTAACCAGCCCCATCCACGTTTTGCCGTTTTTTAGCGTTTGCCATAAATCGGCAAAGGCCGCAGGCGGCATGTCGGGATGGCGAACGATGTTATGGCTCTGGCCGAGTAATTCCGCTTCGCTGAAACCGCTGACGGCCTGAAAATCCGGGTTAACATGGTAATGACGCCTTTTGGGTTGGTCGCGGAAGTCAAGATCAGCGCGCGTGCGTAATCGACTTGGTTTTGGGTGACCGGGAAATTTTTTTTCATGTTCGGGACTCCGCCTTCGGTTTTATACAATTACTATAGCGGATTCTGAAAAAAAAACCTGAAAAAAAACTGAACTTTGGATTTGGCTTGCAACTTGTCTGATTTTTATCAAAGATTATTTTGATACAGTGTTTTATCCGGTTTCCCTTGTAGAAAAGAGGCTTGGGGATTGATGACGAAATTATTTTGCAGCGCCGTCCGGCCGAGTAGCATACGAAATTTCATGCTGTCGCGGTTGGTCAGTGTCATTTCGGTGGTGAGCAGGAAATGACCTATGAGGATGCGGGTTTCAATGACATAACGGCGGCTTTTATGTCCGCCCGAGTCCGATACCAGGCGGCGATCTTTAACCGGGGCGTGACATTCGATAATAGTGTCCCGGTCATGCTGGTTGGGATGAATGCCGAACACCAGCCAATGCTGCGAGCCTTTCAGGTAAGGGTCGATAAAAAACGCGTGCAACGCCGAGGTGCGCGCGCCGGTATCGACTTTGGCCTTGATGCGGCGGATATTGAACTCGGGCAGGGCCAGCCATTCGCGCCAGCCGAGGGCGGACAACGCATTTTCATCGGGATTCATGTTATGAATGCTTGTTACCGTAATGTGTTTCGATATAGCGTTCCACGATGGCCTGAAATTCCTCGGCGATGTGCTCGCCTTTGAGCGTGACGGTTTTTTCGCCGTCTTCATAAACCGGGGCAACCGGTGATTCGCCGGTACCGGGCAGGCTGATGCCGATGTTAGCGTTTTTGCTCTCGCCGGGGCCGTTGACAACGCAGCCCATGACCGCGACTTCCATCGTTTCGACGCCGGGGTATTGGGTGCGCCAGGCCGGCATACTGATGCGTAGATAGGATTGGATTTCCATCGCCAGTTTTTGAAAATAATCGCTGGTCGTGCGGCCGCAGCCGGGGCAGGAGATTACCATGGGTGTAAACGAGCGAAATCCCATGGTTTGCAGGATTTCCTGGGCCACGATCACTTCCTGGGTTCTGGCGGTGCCAGGTTCCGGCGTCAGCGAAATGCGAATGGTGTCGCCGATGCCCTGTTGCATCAGCACCGACAGTGCGGCAGACGAGGCGACAATGCCTTTGGAGCCCATGCCGGCCTCAGTCAGGCCCAAATGCAGGGCGTAATCGCAGCGACTGGACAAGTCCTGATAAATGCGGATGAGTTCCTGAACATTGCTGATTTTACAGGACAGAATAATTTTGTCAGCGGAGAGGCCAATTTCTTCGGCTCTCGCCGCACTTTCCAACGCTGAAATGATGATGGCTTCGCGGGTGATGGCCGGTAATTCCAAAGGCGTTTCTTGCAAGCGGTTTTCATCGAGCAAGCGGGTCAACACGGCTTGATCGAGGCTGCCGCCATTGACGCCGATACGCACCGGCTTGTCATAGCGACAGGCAAATTCGATCATTTGCTGGAATTGCGGATCACGGCTTTTGCCTCGGCCTACATTGCCCGGATTGATGCGGAATTTGCTCAAGGCTTCGGCGCAGGCCGGATATTTTTCAAGTAATTTATGGCCGTTAAAATGAAAATCGCCGACCAGCGGCACGTTAAAGCCTTTGGCATCGAGTTGATTGCGAATTTCCGGCACGGCCTTGGCGGCTTCTTCCGTGTTAACGGTAATTCTGACGATCTCGGAACCGGCTTTGGACAGTTCGATGACCTGGTTGACCGTGGCCGTTATATCGACGGTATCGGTATTGGTCATCGATTGCACGACGATGGGCGCGCCGCCGCCGACTTTGATGTCGCCGATCAAAACTTGCCGGGTGTTTTTTCTTGGGCTGATTGACATGACAAAAATCTTTAGAAATAAGGATGGGGTTAACTGAAAAAAGCTGTTTCGATTATACTCTATAGCAAAAAATCAACAGAGTTAAATTGTGAAGATCAATTATTTTTCCGATTTGCATTTAGAGTTCGGTGCTTTGGATGCCCCGCAAAACGATGCCGACCTCATTATTGCCGCAGGCGATATCGGCATTTACCGGCAAGGTGTCGAGTGGTTGAAAACTTTGGATAAACCGGTGATTTATGTGGCCGGGAACCATGAGTTTTATACTCAGGAATACCATGACACGCTGACTATGCTGCGCCGGGAATGCGCCGACAGTCAGCAGATTCATTTTTTGGAAAATAACCGCCTCGATTATGACGATGTGCGTTTTCTGGGCTGTACCTTATGGGCCGACCTGTTTGTTGACGGCGACGAGAAAGCCGAAGCGCTGGAGCTGTCGTTAAATGATTTTCGTAAAATTACCTACAATGAGACGTCGTTTGGCTCGGGTAGTTTTTCGAGACTCTATCAACAGTCCAAAAACTGGCTGGAAGCTGAATTAAGCCGGCCTTTCGCGGGTAAAACGGTAGTGGTGACGCATCATGCGCCCTCGCAATGGAGCTGGAACGATTCGCCGCAAGCCTTGAAAAAAATAGCCTATTGCAATGATTTGAAAGCCTTACTGCATGAATATGAAGTGACGGCCTGGTTTCATGGTCATGTCCACAGCCTGGCTGATTACCGTATCGCGGGCGCCAGAGTGCTGTGTAATCCCAGGGGCTATGAGGGCCGTAAAACAGTTGCGGGATTTGATGTCAACAAGACGGTAGAGATCTGAGGCAATCAAGCCCGAATGTCAATTCGTGTGCCCTGAGTTGCGGTGTTTTGGCCGCTGCCCCCATTTTGCTGATTTTGTTTAAGCAGCTCGATGCGCGCATTGGTCGCCATGCTCGCCGCGCTGGCCGCGACGCTGAAATCCTGCGCCGAAGGGGAGGCGGGCGCAAGCGCCGCGCGGCGGATGGTTTCGGCCTTGCGTAAAGACGCTTCAGGGTCGCCCGGGACGGATGATATGTCGATTTGCACTTCCCCGCCGATAGCATAGCGCCTGCCATCCGGGCCGGTTTGGAAAGTAAAGCTGGCGCCACCGGTGGCAAAGCCCCCGGCTGCGCTCAAGTGTGCCTGTTCATGAGCCCGTACTTCAATGTCCCGGGCTTTGAATACCTGGATTTGGCGCTGTTCTTCGGGGGTGAATTGGGGGGTGTTTTGATCGGTTTTGACGGGTGTGGCGCCGGAAGCCTCCGGTGATTTTTCAGTCTCGTCCGGTTTTGTTTTGGCAGCAGTTGGCATCAGGGGAAGCCCCCCCATTACCACGGGTTGCCTGCTGGATGAGATCGGTTGCATAACAAAACCAATTCTGAAGGGATGTTTTTATTAAGGAATGAGCATGAAATAACTTGGGCAACTGACGCTAAGATTTTTGCCCAGCACCTAAATTGGCTATGATTTTGAATCATAGCCAATTTAGGTGCTGGGTTCAAGGCGTGCAAACTTAGCGATAGCGAGCTATGTAACTGTTTACACAAAGCGCCGCTCTTGGCTCACATCCCTTACCTACATCCCTGTAGGCAACGCAGAAGACGGACAAAAAGACAAGTCAGTTGCACACGTTATAAAATGCACGGTCCTGGTCCTAAGTATAGATAATTTAAAGGCCTTGTCCAGGTAAAATAATAGAGTCGGTAATGGCTACAGGATAGGCGGTTTGTATTTGCGTCGTCATTTTTATTGGCCTATGCTTTGCCCTGCTTGGCATAGGTCGTGCCGTGTTTAACAGTCAAACAATCCCGGGGGAATTATGTTAAACGACAAACAATTGAGCGAGGGTCGAAGTGTAATTACGGCGCGAGTGATCGCGGTTCAGGACGACCTGGTGACCATTGAAACTTTGCCCGGATCCGACAAGCCCCTGACTCAAAACGAGGTCGTTTATATTTTACCGACCCGCTCCGAAGTCCGGCATCAGGAAAGACTCAAGGCCGAGGTGCTCAGAATTCATGGAATCCGGGCGGATGCCCAGGTTTATGAAAGCACTTTGGGCGTGGCTGTGGGCGACCCTGTGGTGCAAAGCGGCGAATTGTTATCGGTCGAGCTGGGGCCGGGATTGCTGGGCCAGGTTTATGACGGGCTGCAAAATCCTCTGGCTTTACTGGCTTCGGAATTTGGTTATTTCTTGCCTCGCGGGGTTGATTTTCCGGCCTTGGATCCCAATGCCAAATGGGCCTTTACACCGTGCGTGCAAACAGGCGCGAAGCTTTATGCGGGGTCGGTACTGGGAACTGTTCAGGAGAGGCGCTTTTCGCACAAAATCATGGTGCCTTTCGCCATTCAAAAAGAAGTCGAGGTCAGTTGGATACAGGAAGGCAATGTCACCGTTGACGAGCCGGTGGCCAAAATTCGCTTGCACGATGGCAGGGAACGAGTCATCACTCTCAAACAGCGCTGGCCGGTACGAAGATCCCTGGTGCAATCATTGTTGCACGATAATCTGGTGCAGAGGCGATATCCGGACGAACCCCTAGTCACGCATTTACGCTTGATCGATACTTTTTTTCCTATCGCCAAAGGCGGCACGGCTTGTATTCCGGGGCCTTTCGGCGCGGGTAAAACGGTTTTGCAAAGCTTGATTTCCAGAAATTCCGATGTCGATATCGTCATTGTCGTCGCATGCGGCGAAAGGGCGGGAGAGGTTGTGGAAACCATTACCGAATTTCCGCAAATGTCCGACCCTAAAACCGGCGGCTCGCTGATGGACAGAACCATCATTATCTGTAATACCTCATCGATGCCGGTGGCCGCCCGCGAAGCTTCCATTTATACCGGCATTGCTCTGGGCGAATATTACCGGCAAATGGGTTTGCAGGTATTGTTACTGGCCGACTCGACTTCGCGCTGGGCGCAGGCGATACGCGAAACGTCGGGGCGGCTTGAAGAAATTCCCGGCGAGGAAGCGTTTCCGGCTTACCTGGATTCGTCCATTAAAAGTATCTATGAACGGGCCGGCGTGATAGAAAATCAAGACGGTACAAGTGGCAGTTTGACCCTGATAGGCACGGTATCACCGGCCGGCGGCAATTTCGAGGAACCGGTGACGCAGTCAACGCTGGGTACGGTCAAAACTTTTCTGGGGCTGAGTTCCGATCGGGCCTACAAGCGCTTTTATCCGGCCGTCGATCCCTTGTTGTCCTGGTCGCGCTATTCAGAACAACTGCGCGCCTGGTATGAGCGCGAGCTGGAGCCGGGCTGGATAGACCATGTCAATGAAATCCTGGCATTGCTGGCCGCAGGCGACAATGTCTATCAAATGATTCAGGTGGCCGGGGAAGAGGGTGTGACACTGGAGGACTATCTGACTTATCAGCAGTCCTTGCTGGTCGATATGGTTTATTTACAGCAAGATGCTTTTGATGAAGTCGATGTGGCGGTGCCGTTGGCAAGGCAAAAAGAAATTTTTACCTTGATACTGAAGCTGGTCAGGGCTGAGTATCACTTTGCCGACCAGAACGAGGCACGGGATTATTTTATCCGCCTCACCGGATTGTTTAAAAACCTGAATTATGCGGTGTGGAGGTCGAATGAATATCTTGGACTGATGCAAAAAATAGAAACACTGTTCGAATCGGCGGTAGCGCCGTGACAAGCGATGCGGCTTTTTGTCCAAAGCTCAATTAATACAAAAAATTGTTTAACGATGCACTTATCAAAAATGAGATTTTTTAAAGTTATTACCGCCCTGGTCCTCGCTCTGACGTTCGGTTTGGCCGACACTTCTGCGGCGGCCAAAGTGGCGATTGCCAGTGCTCACCCTTTGGCGACTTATGCCGGAATTGAAACCATCGCTGAGGGCGGCAATGCTTTTGATGCCGCTGTCGCGGTCAGTGCCGCGCTGGCCGTGGTGGAGCCGACCGGTTCCGGTTTGGGTGGCGGCGGCTTCTGGCTGTTGCACCGGGGCGAAGACGATTTTGAGACATTGCTCGATGGCCGTGAAAAAGCACCGCTGGCGGCGCATAAAGATATGTATCTCGATAAAGACGGGCGCGTCATTCCCGGGCTTTCTAGGAACGGGCCATTGGCGGCCGGCATTCCCGGCGTACCGGCGGCACTGGTGTATTTGTCCGAACATTATGGCCGCTTGCCTTTGGCGCAGGCGTTAAAACCCGCGCTGCGCTACGCCCGGGAAGGCTTCAGCATCGGCGAGCGCTATCGTAAACTGTTGAGATTCCGGCTCAAGGAAGTGCAATCTTCCAAAGCTGCTGCCGCTATTTTTTTGGCTGACGGCGCTGTTCCCAAAGCAGGCTGGGTATTGCGGCAGAAAGATTTGGCCGATACTTTAGAGCGTTTGGCCGAATCGGGCAAAGCGGGGTTCTATCAAGGCGAGACAGCCCGAAAACTGGTCGCCGGTGTGCGCGCGGCAGGCGGCATCTGGACACAGCAAGATCTGGATGAATATCAGGTGCTTGAAAGGACGCCGGTCAAAGGCCATTATCACGGTATCGACATAACCGGCGCTTCGTTGCCGTCATCGGGCGGTATCGGCTTGATCGAAGCCTTGAATATTCTGGCCGGATACGATTTGGCCTCAGCCGAGGCCGGCGTGCGTAAACATCTGATAACCGAAGCTATGCGCCGAAGCTATCACGACCGCGCGTTGTATCTGGGTGATGGCGATTTCATCGAAGCGCCGGTAACGCGCCTGTTGAGCACCGATTATGCCGCAGGCCAGCGCAGCAGCATTCGCCCGGATAAGGTTTTACCCAGTGTGTTTTTGTCGGGTGAAATACAAGAGCAAACCGGCGGCGATAACACCACGCATTTTTCGATTATCGACGCCGAAGGCAACCGCGTGGCGGCGACGTTGAGCATCAATTTTCCGTTCGGATCGGGCTTTGCGGCGGACGGTACCGGTGTTTTGCTGAATGATGAAATGGATGATTTCACCAGCTTGCCCGGCGCCCTCAACGGTTACGGACTGGTCGGCGGCGCCGCCAATGCGATAGCGCCGGGCAAGCGTATGCTGTCCAGCATGACCCCGACTTTTCTCGAAGACGCAAACCGTATTGCGGCACTGGGGACGCCGGGAGGCAGCCGGATAATTTCGATGGTGTTGCTGGCGACACTCGATTTTGCCGAAGGCAAGGGGCCTGATTCCTGGGTGCGGGTGCCCCGTTTTCACCATCAATATATACCGGATGTGCTGCAATATGAACCGGACGGTCTGACCGAAGCTGAAATAAGCGACTTACGGGCTCTGGGGCATAAATTGCAGGTAACGTCTTATCGCTACGGCGACATGCAGGCCGTGCAATGGCGTAAAGACAGCCATAGCTTTGAAGCGGCCAGCGACCCGCGCGGGGAAGGTTTGGCCGTGATCGAATGAACGCCATCGATCTCTGGCACGGTACGCTGAGTCCTGGTGACACAATCGATCAGCGCCACTGGCGGCTGCTCGACGCGTCCGAGCGCCAGCGCGCCCTGAGACTGAAGTATCATTCGGCACAAGCCCGGCATGTTGAATTACATGCACTGACGCGGCGGATTCTGGCGCGCTATCTGGCCCGGAGGGCCTCGCGCATCGGCATCGGCAGAGAGGCGCGGGGCAAGCCTTATTTAATCGAAGACCCTGAATGGACCTTCAATTTAAGCCATTCAGAGAACCGGTTCGCGCTGGCGATAGCCAAAAATTGCCGCCTGGGTGTCGATATCGAGCTCTGCAAATCCAGAAGCACTTTAGCTGCGTTGGTTAAAAAATGTTTCGCCGAAAAGGAGGCTTTATATTGGCAAAACTTGCCGGAAGGCGAGAAATTGGAGCAATTTTACCGCTTCTGGACGCGCAAGGAAGCTTTTGTCAAAGCTACCGGAGGCGGCATTGCGCTGGGTTTGAAGCAATGCGTGATCAACCCGGACAACCCTCAGGCTCTGTTACATGTCCCTGAAAACTGCGGTCTTACAGCGGACTGGCGTATTGCCGATATTGACTTGAGTGAGGGTGTTGCCTGTGCCGTCGCCAACGATGGCGGCATCGATACCGTAAAACTTCTGGAAATAGACGATGAACTGGCCGCGACGTTTTAAATGCCTGGGTCTGGCCATTGCCTTGATGATGGCTATCAATGCTTGTAAAGATACGCGGCAACCTTACAGGACGGCGCAAACCCGACTGCTTTTTGAGCGGCAAGGCATCAGGCTGCAAGTGGAAGTTGCCGATACCGAAAAAGCCTGGGCCAGAGGCCTGATGCAGCGCGAGGAACTGGCGGCCGATGCGGGCATGTTGTTTGTTTTTCCGGATGATGCGGTACGCGGTGTGTGGATGAAAAATACCCTGATTCCTTTGGATATTTTGTTTATTTCGGCGACAGGCGAAGTGGTCTCATGGTTGCAGCATGTCCCGCCGTGCGTAAGCGATGATTGTGAGGCGTATTATTCATCGAAACCGGTGCGTTATATGCTTGAAGTGAACGCGGGCTTTATCAGGCGGGCGTCAATCAGGCGGGGAGACAAAATTATAGTGGAACCTTTGCACAAAGAATAAGGGCTCAAAAAAACCAATTCAGCCCACACCAATATAAGATTGCCCCTGTCGGTCAGGATCGCGATTGGCGCTATGAATCCTGTTATATGACATTTTGTTGACTTGGGCTGGCAGTGCCTGCCAAAATAGAACGTTTAGATTTGATGATACTGTCACTCAACGCGAATGGATAACAGCGAAGCGCCCGACAACAGTTTGATATCCGTCCGCAATCTGACTTTTTCGCGCGGCGATAAAAAAATATTCGACGCCCTTTCCCTGGATATCGAACGCGGCAAAATCACCGCCATCATGGGGCCTAGCGGCACCGGCAAAACCACTTTGCTCAAGCTTATCGGCGGCCAGCTTGCACCCGAACAGGGTCAGGTCATAGTCGATGGGCTCGATGTCCAGCAATTGCGCCGAAAAGATCTTTACGACTTGCGTAAACGCATGGGTATGCTGTTTCAAAGCGGAGCCCTGCTGACCGACATCGATGTTTACGATAACGTCGCCTTCCCGATCCGCGAACACAGCCATCTCAGCGAAGCGATGATTCGAACCCTGGTTTTGATGAAGCTTCAGGCGGTGGGATTGCGCGGCGCCGCCCGGCTTATGCCGGCTGAATTATCCGGCGGCATGGCCCGGCGCGTGGCCTTGGCCAGAGCTATCGCGCTGGATCCGATGATGATCATGTATGACGAACCATTTACCGGACAAGACCCTATTTCGCTGGGTGTTCTGGTGCATCTGATCAAATCTCTGAACACTACGCTGGGCCTGACCAGTATTATCGTCTCGCACGATGTTCAGGAAACGGCGGCCATAGCGGATTATATTTATGTTATTTCCAACGGTAAAGTGGTGGGGCGGGGAACGCCGGAATCCATCGAAAATTCAGAATCGGCCTGGGTGCAGCAATTCATGAAAGGTAAAGCCGACGGGCCGGTTCATTTTCACTACCCGGCCAATGATTATCTGGATGATTTATTGCTGCAAGCCAATCCGGCCTTGTCAAAACACAAGCTCAGCGAGATTTCCGACCCACGCCCATCCCTGAACACCAAAGGCGTTAAAACCATAAGCTCCCGCAAGCGTGCCCGCTCAAGATATAACCGCCAGGATTAGCATGTTAAACTTTTTACAACGATTGGGCCGCAGCACCCGCACCAGTTTTGCCAAGCTGGGTCGCGGCACGCTTTTTCTGGTGTGTACCCTGGCGGGTATAACCTATGTTTTGCCGCGCCCCGGGCTATTGCTCAAACAAATGTATTCAGTCGGCGTGTTGACTTTTCTGATTGTCACCATTTCCGGCTTGTTCGTCGGCATGGTGTTGGGTTTGCAAGGTTTCAACATCCTGTCCGATTTCGGCTCGGAAGAGGCGTTGGGCATTATGGTGGCTGCGTCCCTGGTGCGGGAGTTGGGACCTGTGGTCTCGGCGCTGTTATTTGCAGGACGAGCAGGGTCCGCCCTGACCGCTGAAATCGGTTTGATGAAAGCGACCGAACAACTGTCCGGCATGGAAATGATGGCGGTCGATCCGATAAAACGCATCATTTCCCCGCGTTTTTATGCCGGCTTTCTATCCATGCCGTTACTGGCCGCACTGTTCAGCACCATTGGCATCCTCGGCGGCCATCTGGTCGGCGTTGGTTTGCTGGGCGTTGACGATGGTTCTTACTGGTCGCAAATGCAGGCAAATCTGGACTTTTACGACGACATTGTCAACGGCGCCATTAAAAGTGTCGTGTTCGGCTTTGCCGCCACCTGGATTGCATTGTTCGAAGGTTATGACGCCATCCCGACTTCCGAAGGCGTCAGCCGTTCCACTACCCGTACTGTGGTCAATTCCGCCTTTGCCATTCTGGGTCTGGACTTTATCTTAACCGCCCTCATGTTTGGAGACAATTAACATGCAGCACACTCACACCCAGGACACGCTGGTCGGACTTTTCGTCGCCTCGGGATTCGCCGGTTTGTTTTTCCTGGCCTTGCAAGTCAGCAATTTGAGCTCATACAGCAATAATGATAACACTTACAAGGTTACCGCCCGTTTTGCCAATTCCGGCGGCCTCAAAATAAAATCACAGGTTTCGGTGGCGGGTGTCCGCATCGGCCGTGTCACCGCCATTCGCCTCGATAAACAAAGCTACGAATCCATTGTCGAGATGAGTATCGAGTCGCAATTCGACAATTTGCCGGACGACACTTCCGCCTCTATTTATACTGCGGGTCTTCTGGGCGAGCAATATGTCAATCTGGAACCGGGCGGTTCGATGGATTATCTCAAAGACGGCGGTCAGATTGAAATTACCCAGGCGGCCATTGTCCTGGAAGAAATGATCGGCAAATATTTATTTCAAAAAGCCGAAGAAGACAAGGAAGAAAAATGAGTACGGTGAGTGTGACTGACCGGGGCGGCGGCGTATTTGCAGTCAGCGGCGATTTGACCTTTACCGGCATCGACAAAAAAATAATCAAATCTTTGACTTTTTTGACTTCGGCAAATCCCCTGACCCTTGATCTAAGCCAGGTCGGCAACACCGACAGCGCAGGTCTCGCCCTGGTCATAGAATGGATCAAGTATACCCGCGAGCGGCAAATAGAATTGAAACTTCGGAAACTGCCGAAACAATTGCTGACATTGGCCAAACTCAGCGGCCTTGACCAGACCTGCTATTTTGCCGAGTCCGATTCAAATTGCAAGTCCCAAGAAAACTGAATTTCGCTACTGAAACAAAAAAACCTCATGGATAAATTACTGATTACCGGTGGACAAAGGCTTTCGGGAGAATTACGTATATCCGGCGCCAAAAATGCCGCATTGCCTATTTTGGCGGCCACGTTGCTGTCGGAAAAACCGGTCAGTATCGGCAATGTTCCGCATTTGCACGATATTACCACCACACTCGAATTGCTCGGGCGCATGGGCGTTCAGTTCGTTGTCGATGAAAAAATGAACATCGAAGTCGATAGCGGCACCATCGCCAATTGCGAAGCGCCTTACGAACTGGTGCGCACCATGCGCGCCTCGATACTGGTGCTGGGGCCTTTGTTGGCACGGTTTGGCGAAGCCCGGGTATCCTTGCCCGGCGGCTGTGCCATCGGTACGCGCCCGGTCGATATTCATCTCGACGGTCTGAGCAAAATGGGCGCGGACATTCGTGTCGAAGGCGGTTTTATTCACGCCCGGGCCAAGCGACTTAAAGGCTGTCGTCTGGTGCTGGAGCAAGTCACCGTCACCGGCACCGAAAACCTGTTGATGGCGGCCACGCTGGCATCCGGAACGACCTATATCGAAAATGCCGCCAAGGAGCCGGAAGTTACCGATCTGGCCCACTTTTTAAACAAGCTGGGCGCCAGAATCAAAGGCATCGGCACCGATATTCTGGAAATTGAAGGTGTCGAAAAACTGGATACCGAGAATCTGCATTATCAGATCATGCCGGATCGGATCGAAACCGGCACTTATCTGATTGCGGCCGCGATCACCGGTGGCCGGGTCAAACTCAAAAATGCCCGCACCGACACGCTGGACGCAGTGCTGGACAAACTCAGCGAGGCAGGCGCCGACATCACGACCGGTACGGACTGGATTACTCTGGATATGCACGGCAGAAAACCCAAGGCGGTGTCCGTGCGTACCGCGCCTTATCCGGCTTTTCCCACCGACATGCAGGCCCAGTTCACGGCGCTGAACGCCATTGCTGAAGGCGTCGGCATTATTACCGAGACGGTATTTGAAAATCGCTATATGCATGTTCAGGAAATGCAACGTATGGGCGCCAATATCCGCCTGGAATCCAATACCGCGATTTGCACGGGCGTAGCCAGGCTTACCGGCGCGCCGGTTATGGCCACCGATTTAAGAGCTTCCGCCAGTCTGGTGCTGGCGGCTTTGGCGGCCGAAGGCCAGACCCTGGTCGATCGGATTTATCACATCGACCGGGGCTACGATCACATCGAAGAAAAACTTTCACAACTGGGCGCCACGATTCGTCGCATTCCAAGATAGGGTCAAACCATGCTAACCATTGCCGTATCCAAAGGTAGAATCTATGAAGAGGCACTGCCTTTTCTGGAACAAGCGGGCATAAAGCCGATCGATGACCCCGATACCAGTCGTAAACTGATTTTACAGACGACGCGGGACGATGTCCGGCTGGTCATTATCCGCGCCACCGATGTGCCGACTTTTGTTGAATATGGCGCCGCCGACATGGGTATTGCCGGTAAGGATGTATTGCTTGAACACGGGGGCGAAAGCCTTTATGAGCCGCTGGATCTGAATATCGCCACCTGCCGCCTGATGACCGCCGCGCAAGTGAGCGCACCGGAAATCAAAGGCCGCATCCGGGTTGCCACCAAATACGTCAAAACCGCCAAAAGCTATTTTGCCGAACGAGGTATTCAGGCCGACATCATCAAACTTTACGGCTCGATGGAGCTGGCGCCTCTGGTCGGACTGGCCGATTGTATCGTCGATCTGGTCGATACCGGCAATACGCTCAAAGCCAACGGTCTGGAGCCGCGCGAGCTGATCATGACCATCAGCTCACGTCTGGTGGTCAATAAAGCGGCGATGAAAATGAAGCACGAAGCCATTCAATCCTTGCTCGACCAATTTGAAAAAACCCTGGATCAAAGAAGGTAAGGCCATGTCCGAATTCAACATAGCACGGCTCGACACCGCCGACCCCGACTTCAAAGAGCACCTGAAAGCGCTGTTGACTTTTGACGAAGCCGATAATCTCGACATTCAGCAACGCGTACTGGCCATTATCGCCGAAGTCAGAATGCGCGGCGACGCCGCCGTCATCGATTATACCAACCGCTTCGATCAACGCAGTATCGAAGCGGCGTCGGAGTTTGAACTACCCCGGTCATCCCTTGAAATGGCCTGGGACGGCCTGCCCCCGGATCAGCGCCAGGCGCTGGAAACTGCGGCGCAACGCATTCGCGCCTATGCCGAGCACCAGAAAATGGCGTCCTGGCATTATACGGAAGCCGATGGCACACTGCTGGGCCAGAAAATAACGCCGCTGGATCGGGTCGGGCTTTATGTGCCGGGAGGTAAAGCGGCTTATCCTTCCTCGGTACTGATGAACGCCATACCCGCCAAAGTCGCGGGTGTAGCGGAGTTGATCATGGTCACGCCGACACCTGAAGGCGAAAGCAATGCCCTGGTCCTGGCGGCGGCTTGTCTGGCGGGTGTTGACCGGGTTTTTACGCTAGGCGGCGCGCAAGCAGTCGCGGCGCTGGCCTATGGTACTGAATCCATTCCGGCGGTGGATAAAATAGTCGGCCCCGGCAATATTTATGTCGCCACAGCTAAAAAACTGGTTTATGGTCAGGTCGGTATCGACATGATTGCAGGACCTTCCGAAATTCTGATTATCTGCGACGGCCAAACCGATCCCGACTGGATAGCGATGGACTTGTTTTCGCAAGCCGAACACGATGAAAACGCGCAATCGATACTGATTGCCGATGACCCGGCCTACCTCGATGCCGTCGAATGCAGCATCCGCAAATTATTGCCTGAAATGGAGCGCGCCGATGTTATCAGAGCCTCGCTTTCGAACCGGGGCGCTCTGATTCATGCCGCAAATCTGGATGAAGCGGCTTGTATCGCCAATATTATCGCACCCGAACATCTTGAACTTTCGGTTGCCGAACCTGCCGCATTGGCCGAAAAAATCAGTCATGCCGGGGCTATTTTCATGGGCCGTTATACCGCTGAAGCGTTGGGTGATTATTGTGCCGGCCCCAACCATGTACTGCCGACTGCCGGCACGGCGCGGTTTTCATCGCCGCTGGGGGTTTACGATTTCCAAAAAAGAACCAGTCTGATCAATTGTTCGGAAAAAGGCGCCAGCAAGCTGGGTGAAACCGCATCGGTTCTGGCGCGCGGCGAAAGCCTCTGCGCCCATGCCCGCTCAGCTGAATACCGGATAAAAACGTAAGGATTTGGGTTGCAGGAACGTCTCCCCAATCGCCCGATAAATCGGTCTCCTACGAGCGATGTTGGATAAGCCTTGAATCGTTTTTTCTATATTTTCCCGGTGATGTTATGACACATTCCAATCTGATTGCTACGGTATTCCGGCAAGAAGTGCTGGCGCTATCGGCATATTCTGTGGCTGACGCTTCGGGACTCATTAAACTGGACGCCATGGAAAACCCCTATCATTGGCCGGAACCGGTTATCCTGGACTGGCTGGAAAGTTTGAAAGGGAGTGAGCTCAACCGCTATCCCGACCCTAAAGCGCAAAAGCTGTGCGCGACGCTCAGGCAAACTTACGCTATTTCCGGGCAGTTTGGCCTTTTGCTGGGCAACGGTTCCGATGAAATCATCCAATTATTGCTCATGGCGTTGCCGCCAGGAGCCGCTGTGCTGGCACCTGCGCCGGGTTTTGTCATGTACCGGCAAATCAGCCGGAGCCTCGGGCTTGAATACCTTGATGTAGCCCTGAAGGCAAGTGACTTTGATTTGGATTTACCGGCCATGCTGGCCGCCATCGACCGGCACCGTCCGGCCATTATTTTTCTGGCGTACCCAAATAATCCGAGCGGCAATTTATTCAGTGAAGACGCCGTGCTGGAAATTATCCAGGCATCATCGGGCCTGGTGGTTATCGATGAAGCGTATGCGCCTTTTGCCAATGCCGGTTTCATCGACCGGCTTGGCCGCTTTGATAATCTGCTGGTGCTGCGCACACTGTCGAAGCTTGGGCTGGCGGGTCTGAGATTGGGTTATATCGCAGGCAACCCTGCCATTATCGAGCAACTCGACAAAATTCGCCTGCCGTACAATATCAATATTTTGACGCAAATCACCGCCGATTTTGCGCTACGAAACACCGCGCTGTTCAGTCGGCAAACGCAAGCTATCTGCAATGAAAGGGCTGAAGTTTTTAAAGCTTTGTCGCAATTTGAAAGTTTGACCGTATTTCCAAGCGCCGCCAATTTTATTCTGTTCAGAACGCCGGAAAATCAGGCGACGGCAGTATTCGAGGGATTGAAAAGTCGGGGCGTTTTAATCAAGAATCTGGCGCCGCAAGGCGGTTTGTTAAAAGATTGCCTGCGCGCGACCATCGGCACGCCGGATGAAAACAGGGCTTTTTTGAAGGCATTGCGCATTTGTCTGAAGCAATGACAAACGCGGTAAGATGCAAATCACGTTGAACCCGTCAGTCGGGTCTGCCGTCCGCCCTTGTGCGGGTCAGTATCGGCGCGTAAACAAACAGAAACAATGAAAAAGCCGCCAGCCAGCACAAGGTGGCGATATAAAGCAACGGCCCATAACCTGCCGGAAAAGCCGCAGGCAGCAGCACCCTGAAAAAAGCGGACACATTGATCAATACAAACGCGATGGCGATGGCATTCGAGGCTTTGAGCGCGCGTCCGGTATGACCAAGCGACACGCGCGCCATCATGCCTAAAGTCAGTACGCCGATGCCGCCCAAAGTAAAGGCGTGCAAGGCCAATGACAGCGGAATCAGATTATAGGCCGCCAGCGCCGTGAGCACAAAGCCCAGAATAATCCAGCCATAGCCGATGTACAATATCCACAACAGCGGCACATACCAGACTTTTTGTACATACCAGTCCAAAATGCGCCGCGTATTTGCCAGCGCGGCAAAAACCGCAACGACAACCAGATAAATTCCGGAAATTTTAGCCATCAGTAACACAAAAACCAAAACGGCGCTCGTTATCGAGAGTGCGTCCCAAAACGGATTGCGAATCGCCAGCGTGCCGGATAATCCGCGTTCGGTAAAAAATGGAAACACCCGCCCGGCCACCAGCAGAATAAGGGTGATAATGGTCGCGATCAAAAGCTGCAACCCGAGTTGGGCGCTGTCCGCTAGAAATCCCAGCATTTCAAGATGAATCAAGGCGTTGGCAAATGCCATCAAGGCCAGCAACAGCAAAAACACTGTGCTTCTCAGGTTCCGGGATTTAATCACGGGTTTGCCGATCTGGTAGGCCAAAGCCGGTAAAAAAGCAAAATCGACCAAGGCAATCAACATATCCGGCAATAATCCTGCGTAAAAAGGCAGTATGCGGCCATACAGCCACAGCAGACATAAAGCGGCCAGTTGCTTGCCGGTTGCCGTCGGCAGCCCGGTCCAGTTTCTGACGGCGGTCAACAAAAATCCGGCGATGACAGCGGAAGCATAGCCCACCAGCATTTCGTGGCCATGCCAGTCGCTCGGCGCAAAATAGTTGGGGAGTGTCAACGCGCCCTTATAAACAGCATTCCATAACAGTATCAACAGCACTGCGGAAAAGCCGGCCAGCATAAAAAATGCCCTGAAGCCCAAA
The DNA here is from genome assembly GCA_002843155.1 of Gammaproteobacteria bacterium HGW-Gammaproteobacteria-3. Taxonomy (GTDB): domain Bacteria; phylum Pseudomonadota; class Gammaproteobacteria; order Methylococcales; family Methylomonadaceae; genus PGZD01. Next base: position 250 of record PGZD01000003.1, on the reverse strand, counting down.
GCCAGTACCGGGTAATTAAGAATATTCGCTTGTTTTATATCAGCCATTTTCCAACCAGTCCAGTTCAGCGTTCGAGAAACCTGCGATTATACGCATTTTTAAGTATGAGACTAAGGAGCGTGTATTTTATAACGTGTGCAATTGACTTATCTTTTCCTGATTACCCATAAGCCTCAGCTAATTTGAGCAACCGCCCTGGCATGGGTGGCGTGTTCGCCGCAGCGATGAGAAACCTGGGCATGATGGCTTG
>PGZD01000041.1 GCA_002843155.1 Gammaproteobacteria bacterium HGW-Gammaproteobacteria-3 | reverse complement strand
CAGCAAAAAATCTGTAGTGCCAACCGACAGTAGTTAAAATTTTTAACTGATTGAAATGGCGGGGAACTTCGTTATTAGGTGACGAAGTTGGGTTAAGTGTGTTGCTGGCAGGCAAAAACCCGGACGATCTAATCTTAACCAATGCGCAACGTTCTGAACTGGGGCGGTTTAATGTTACCCAAACAATTTCCGCTTTGGGTAAATTCAAGACACCGAGTTTACGCAATATCGCGTTAACCGCGCCTTATATGCACGATGGCAGCATAAAAACGCTGACCGAAGTCGTCGAGCATTATGACAAGGGCGGCGATAAAAACCGATTTATTGATGCCAAGATTTTTCCTTTGCATCTTACGCCACAGGAAAAAGCAGATTTAGAGGGATTTATGCAAGCATTAACCAGCCAACAACCTCTTGAATAGCTTGCCATTGACCTGAATCCTTTGTAGGCAACGCCGCTATCGAACAAAATAACGAGTTAGCTTACCAGTAAATGTGGACGCGCGGAGTATAATCAACGGCTGAGCAGATACAGTAAAACCAGGTTGGTCAGCAGCAACAGACCGGTCAGGCTTTTCCAGAACACCACGGGGTTCTGTTGCAGCAACGGTATTCTGTCTTCGTCGCTTAGAAATTTGGGATTGGGCGTGGCCAGGTCGTGCAAAAATTCGGACAGTTCAGCATAGCGCGATTGCGGATTGAGGGCGGTGGCTTTTTTTAAAGCGCCGTCGATCCAGACCGGCACCAGCGCATTGTGATGGATACTGGGGACATATTCGAGGCGATTGAGCTTGCCGCGATCCGGTTTTTCGGGCATGTCGCAACCAAAAGGCAGTGCGCCGTTGAACATTTCATAGGCGATCACGCCCAGCGAAAACAAATCCGACTTGACGTTGCCGCGTTGTCCCAGATGATATTCCGGCGCGGTGTAGTTCAAGGTGCCCAGAATATTTTCGGCGACGCCATGATCCAGCGGCGTGATTTCGGCGATACCGGCGATTTTTACGGAACCGAAGTCGATAATTTTCAGTATGCCGCCGCGATCGATCATGATGTTTTCAGGCTTTAGATCCTGATGCAGCATTTCCATGCGATGAAACGCCCGCAGACCTTTGGCGATTTGTCCTATCATCTGCCTGACCTGGCTGATTTCCGGCTTCGGGTTTTGTTCCAGCCACTCCCTGAGCGTCAAACCCTCGATGTATTCGGTGACGTAATAAAGGCAGCTTTTATTCCTGTCCGAACCCAGTATGGTTAAAACGTGGTCGTGATGAATGCGTTTACCGGCCCATTCTTCATGCAGAAAGTGTTCGATATAATGCGTGTCGTCATCGTACAGCACGGACGGGGTTTTGAGTACCACCCGGCATTGCGTCAAAGTGTCGTAAGCGCGGTAAATCTGTGTGCGTTTGCTGGCGTGCAATTGGGCTTCGATACGGTAGCCATCCAAACTCATGCCGGGTTCCAGCGGCGGTGGAAACGGCAGGTTTTGCTGACAGCGCAACACTTCATCTTCCCGCAACTGCGGCAATGCCTCTATCCTGACTAACTGACAGGTCAGATTATCATCGCTGCCGTGTTTCAAGGCCCGCTCGACCATGCCTTTGGCCACGGTATTCAGATTATCGTTACCGGCAAGACAGGTTTTCATAGCCTTGTCATCGATAAAATCATGAATACCGTCCGTGGTCAGTATGAACAAATCGCCCAATTGCAGCGGCAGGGTTTTATAATCGACTTGCAGATGCGGCTCTATGCCCATCGCCCGATTCAGATAATTCTTGTCTTCGGCAAGCCAGATACGATGATCGTGCGTCAGTTGTTCGAGCTGGTTCCGGCGCAGCCGATAAATTCTGGAATCGCCGATATGAAAAATGTGCGCGGTATTGGATTTGACAATGAGCACGCTCAGCGTGCTCACCATGCCTTTGGCCGAGCCATAGCGCACCTGTCCCTGACTGTAAAGCCAGGAATTGGTGGCCGACAGGATTTTTTGCCCGGCGTGAACGACCGCCCAGGAATCGGGCGTACTGTAATAATCTTCCAAAAAACCGGCAATACAGCAGTGGCTGGCTTGTTTCCCGGCATCGCTGCCGCTCATGCCGTCGGCAATGGCCGCCGTTATACCTTTGAGTGTCAACTGCGGCTCAGGCGGAACCCAGGCGCCGAAGCAATCTTCGTTATCGGTTTTAACACCCCGATCGCTGTAGGCGCCGATACTGACTTTCAAAACGGTGGCCATTAACTTAACCCATAGAAATCGATCAGTTGACTTCAATCATCGCCACGCTGCCATCCTCTTCCAGTTCAACGATATGACCTTGGGGCTCTTCGATGAACTGAACGGCAATCAACACGATGAGCGCGCCTCCGGCGATGACCGCAAAAAAAACGGACGGGGAAACAAAAGACAATACCGTCAGAAACAATACCGCGCCGACATTGCCGTAAGCACCGACCATGCCGGCGATCTGGCCGGTCATTCTTCTTTTGATCAGAGGCACCATCGCAAACACAGCACCCTCCCCCGCCTGTACGAAAAACGAGCAGGCCATGGTCAAGATAACCGCCAGGGCGATCGACCAATCCGGCGTGATCAGCGACATCAGAAAATAGCCGACGGCCAGTCCCAGAATAAAAATTGTTAGTGACAGTTTACGTCCGAATTTATCGCTGATCCAGCCGCCGCCGGGACGTGCCACCAGATTCATGAAGGCATAGCCGGATGCCAACAGGCCCGCTTCCACTATGGTAATGCCCTGAGTTTCATGAAAAGTTTCGTGAAAAAAAAGCGGCAGCATCGACACCACCGCCAGTTCGGAGCCGAAAGTAACCAAATAAGCCAGATCCAGAATGGCGACCTGTTTGAATTTATAACGATGAATGGCTTCTACAGGGCGCGATAAATGCGCTTCGTTGATATGTACGATTTTGTAGACATTATAGAGAAACAACGTCCACAGTGTGATATGGATGCAGGCAGCGGCAAAATCGGACAGCATGTTGACACCCGCCGGTGACAATTTCCAGGTCAGCAAGCTTAACGTCGCATATAAAGGTATCGTCATTAAAATATAGAAAAACAAGTCCCAAATACTGGTAACTTCCATGGCGCCGGATTTTTTGGGTTTAAAATAGGTCGAGCCTTTCGGCGTATCGCTGACGCTGAAAAAATAAATCACCGAATACACCAGCGCAATGACGCCGGTGCCGGCAATCGCATAGCGCCAACCGTCATCGCCGCCGAACAGCAAGGCGACCGTCGGCAAAGTCATCGCCGCCGCCGCAGAACCGAAATTACCCCAGCCGCCGTAGATGCCTTCGGCGATACCGACCTGTCGGGCCGGAAACCATTCGCCCACCATACGGATGCCGATGACAAAACCGGCGCCGACAAATCCCATCAAAAAGCGCGCCAGCGCCAATTGTTCAAAATTGTCGGCAGCGGCAAAAATGAAACAGGGGACGCTGCCCAGAGCCAGCAAGGTTGAGTAAGTGCGTTTGGGGCCGAATTTATCGACCAATATGCCGATAACGATACGCGCCGGAATAGTCAGGGCGACATTGAGTATCAGCAGGGTTTTGACTTGCGCCTTGCTGAGACTCAGCGTTTCGGCAATAGCCAGCAGCAAAGGCGCATGATTGAACCAGACCACAAAGCTGATAAAAAAAGCCAGCCAGGTCATGTGCAGGATTTTTATTTTTCCGGTAAAGCTCAAAAGATTTAAGGACAGTGTAGACATAGGATGATTCTCAGTGAAAAAAGGTTGCGAGTCGATACAACGCAATTTATGCGCCAACCTGATCAATGGCGCCGGACCTCGCCGCCGAACCACTAACACGGCGGCACCTGCCGTGTGATGGTGCATGGAGATGCGTTTTTATCACCAGATTGGTGCGCTGGCGTGTCTGACGTTCGGCCAAATTTGTGCGACAGGGCGGACACTTGACCTGTCTGCTTATCGATCAGGAAAAATACTGTCCGCTACAAGCATCTGGCATTTATATTGCTTTGTCTGATTGACAGGTTACGTTCCGGCCGGCCGGAATTCAACCGGGATTTGGCAAACATAATTAAAAAACCGAGGTTACTCATGAGTCACAAACAAATCCTCGCTGTTATCGGCAACGGCATGGTGGGGCAAAATTTTCTTGCAGGATTGGTGAAAAGCGGGGCCGCAGAGCGCTTTGAGATCGTCACTTTTTGCGAAGAACCGAGGCCCGCTTACGACCGCGTACATTTGTCGGACTATTTTTCCGGAAAAAACGCAGAAGACCTGTCCTTGGTTGAAGCAGGGTTTTTTCAGGATAACGGCATCACCCTTTATTTAGGTGATAAAGCGGTCGCTATCGATCGAATCAACAAACAAGTGACCTCGGCCCAGGGCCGGGTCGTGGCGTATGACAAACTGGTGCTGGCAACCGGTTCGTACCCGTTTGTGCCGCCGGTGCCGGGGCATGACCGGGCACAATGCCTGGTGTACCGTACCATCGAAGACCTGGAAGCCATGACAGCGGCGGCGCGGCAAGCCAAAATCGGTGTTGTGGTCGGCGGCGGCCTGCTGGGCCTGGAAGCCGCCAAAGCACTGACCGATCTGGGTCTTGAAACCCATGTGATTGAATTTGCCCCGCGCCTGATGGCGGTGCAGCTCGATGACGGCGGTGGCGCCATGCTCAGGCACAAGATCGAAGCTTTGGGCGTTAACGTGCATCTCAATAAAAATACCACGCTCATCGACGACGGCGAGCATTGCCTGCATAAAATGAATTTTGCCGACGGCGAAAAACTTGAAACCGATATTATCCTGTTTTCGGCCGGCATCCGCCCGCGTGACGATTTGGCCAAAGCCTCGGGTTTGGCGGTGGGTCCTCGCGGCGGCATCGTCATCGACAACCAATGCCGCACGTCCGATGCCGACATTTATGCGATTGGCGAATGTGCGCTGTGGAATAATCAGATTTTCGGGCTGGTGGCGCCGGGTTATGCGATGGCCAGAACCGTCGTGGCCGAACTTGAAGGTGCGGCAGGCAGTTTTACCGGCGCCGACATGAGCACCAAATTGAAACTGATGGGCGTTGATGTCGCCAGTATCGGTGACACCCACGCCAAAACGCCGGGCGCTCTGGTTTACACTTATCAAAACGGCGCCAGCGAAATTTACAAGCGCCTGGTAGTCAGCGCCGATAAAAAACGTCTGTTGGGCGCGGTTCTGGTCGGCGAAGCTTCAGGCTACGGTACCTTGTTGCAATATTGCCTGAACGGCATAGAGCTTCCGGAAAATCCCGATGCCCTGATTTTGCCGCACCGTTCCGATGAATCGGTGGGGCTTGGCGCCGACGCCCTGCCTTTGTCGGCGCAGATCTGTTCTTGTCATGACGTGAGCAAAGCTTCAATCTGCTCCGCCATTGAAGCCGGCTGCAACTCGCTGCCCGCGCTCAAAACCGGCACCAAAGCGGGCACCGGTTGCGGCGGCTGCGTACCTTTACTCAAAGCGGTGATGGACTCTGAACTGGCCAAACTGGGTATCGAAGTCAGTACCGATATTTGCGAGCATTTTCCCCATACCCGGCAGGATCTTTATAATCTGGTAATGATCGGGGAAATCAGGACTTTCGATGCCTTGCTCGAACGTCACGGGCGCGGCCGGGGCTGCGAAGTCTGTAAACAGGCGGCCGGCTCGATCCTGGCCTCGTATTGGAACGAGTATATTCTGAAACAAGAACACATCGGCTTACAGGATACCAACGATACTTTTCTGGCCAATATGCAAAAGGACGGGACTTATTCCATTGTACCCCGGGTGACCGGTGGCGAGATCAAGCCCGACATGCTGATTGCTTTGGGCCGGGTCGCCAAAAAATACGGACTTTACACCAAAATTACCGGCGGTCAGCGCGTGGATCTTTTTGGGGCGCGGGTCAATCAACTGCCCCTCATCTGGCAGGAATTGATCGACGCCGGTTTCGAGTCGGGCCATGCTTACGGCAAATCGCTTCGCACCGTCAAGTCTTGCGTCGGCAATACCTGGTGCCGTTATGGCGTCGATGACAGCGTCGGTTTGGCGGTTGAACTGGAAAACCGCTACAAAGGTCTGCGTGCGCCGCACAAAATAAAATTCGCCGTCTCAGGCTGCACCCGCGAATGCGCCGAAGCGCAGGGCAAGGACATCGGCGTAATTGCCACCGAAGGCGGCTGGAACCTTTATGTTTGCGGCAATGGCGGCATGAAACCGCGGCACGCGGATTTGTTCGCGACCCGGCTGGATAAGGAAACCCTGATCAAATACATCGACCGCATCCTGATTTTTTATGTGCGTACCGCCGACAGAATGCAGCGCACTGCCGTATGGATGGAAAACATGGAAGGCGGACTGGATTATTTGAAAGCCGTGGTCATCGAAGATAGACTGGGCATCGGTGCACAACTGGAACAGCACATGCAACATATCATCGATACCTATCAATGCGAGTGGAAAACCACCATCGCCGATGAAAACAAACTCAAACGCTTCCGGCATTTCATCAACAGCGACGACACCGATGATAATGTCGTGTTCGTGCAGGAGCGCGGGCAGATTCGCCCGGCCAACGAACAAGAGCGCAAACATTTCAAACTGACCGAGGTGGCGTGAATGAGTGACTGGATCGATATTTGCGCACTCGATGACCTGCAACCGGATTCAGGCGTCTGCGCCCTGGCTCACGGCAAACAGGTGGCACTTTTTTTTATGCCTAAAGAAGACAGGGTTTATGCTGTCGGCAACTATGACCCGTTCGGCCAGGCCAATGTTTTGTCGCGGGGTATGATTGGCGATATTGACGGGCAACCCATGGTAGCCTCGCCGTTGTACAAACAACATTTCAATCTGCAAACCGGAGTCTGTTTCGAGGATGACAGCGTCAGAATCGAAACCTATGAAGTTCGCCTCGACAACGGCCGCGTGGCTATCAAAATAGCAGGATAAATGATGAAATATAATTATTATGTCGCCGATGTTTTTACCCGCGAGGTTTTCAACGGCGCACAGATTGCGGTTTTCCCCCATGCCGACGGTTTGAATGTCAAAAAAATGGGGCAGCTTGCCCGCGAGTTGAATCTGTCCGAAACGGTTTTTATTTTTCACAGAATCAATGCCGACGGGGTGCGCCGGATGCGGACTTTCTCACCTTTGGGCGAGCTGCAATTTGCAGGACACCCTATCATTGCCGCCGCGTTTGTGCTGGCCAGTTGCGGCGACATTCCATTATCAGAGGCTGTCACTCATGTCGTGTTCGAACAAAATACCGGGCCGAGTGAAGTCAATATTTCCGGCCTGGACGGCAAACCGACTTTTATTCAATTCACCCGCAAGGTCAGTTCCATTGTTGATCGCTTTGCCCCATCCGACGAAGAGTTATCCGGTTTTCTGGATCTGGAACAGTCGGCGCTGGATCATAAAAAATATTCCCCCCGTCTGGTGTCCTGCGGCTTTCCTTATCTGATTGTACCGGTTTGGCGTTATGAATCGGTCAGAAAAGCTCATTTCAATTATGCCTCCTGGAGCCAGTCGGCGGCGCCGCAAACCGCCGCCCAGGAAATTCTGTTGTTTGCCCCGAAATCGCCCTTTTCCGATGCGGATTTCAATCTGCGCTTGCTGGGTCCCAATATCGGTGTCCTGGATGACCCGCCGGTCGGCAACGCTTTACCGGCGTTTTGCGCGTATTTATGCTCGTTTGAACATACCCGTAAAGGCACGCATACTTTCGCGGTTGACCGGGGCGATGCCACGACACGGCGCAGCGTGTTGAACCTGGAGATGGATCACAAGGATGAAGAATTGCTGACCATTCGGGTCGGCGGTCAGGCCGTCATGTTCGCACAAGGCTCAATAGAATTGACGTAGCGGCCGCCTGTCAAAAATTTGTTACCCTATCCTCGCTTTGGCTCATGGCAAAGTCTGCCGTGAGCCATTTAATCTCAATTTTGTGTATTTAAAGTCGCATCAAAGGTTTAAAATAAGACTTTTGCTTGAAAATAAGCACAATAAGATAACGGCGGGTAATTTAAATTGACTCCAACATACACGACAAAAGCCGGTTTTCCCTATCCTGCGGGCGCCACGGCTCATAAAGACGGTGTTAATTTTTCCATTTTCAGCCGTCACGCCACCCAAGTTGAATTATTGCTCTATGCAGGGGCTGAACAAATCGAGCCTTTTCAGGTTATTAAGCTGGAAACTCAGGTCAACCGAACTTTTTACGCCTGGCATGTGTTTGTCGAAAAACTACCGGCCGGTATCTGGTACACCTGGCATGTCGATGGCCCGAGCAATCCTCGGGAAACCGGCCTTAGATTCGATAAGGACAAACATCTCGTCGACCCCTGGGCACGAGCCGTCAGCCAAAAACTCTGGAACCGGCAACTTGCCTGCCAACCCGGCGATAACGGCCATAGTTCGATTCGGGGCATGGTGGTCGATGATAATTACGATTGGGAAGGCGATACCCCACTGGTTATCAGAAGCGAGAACGCCATTATCTATGAATTGCATGTCGGCGGTTTTACCCGCCACTCCAGCTCACAAGTCAAACACCCCGGCACCTTTGCCGGTCTGATCGAAAAAATCCCCTATCTTCAGGAACTGGGCATCACCCATGTCGAATTGCTGCCCATCATGGCTTTCGATGAGCAGGATGTACCGCCGGGGACGGCGGATCTGGGCCTGCTCAATTACTGGGGCTACAGCACCCACAGTTTTTTCAGCCCCCACCCCGGCTATTGCGTGACTCCCGAACAGGGTACTCACATCCAGGAATTCAAGGATTTGGTGAAAGCCTTGCACTGGGCGGGTATCGGTGTGATTCTGGATGTGGTGTTCAACCACACGGCCGAAGCCGGCGCGAACGGGCCTTTTATCAATTTCAGAGGCATCGGCAGTGATATTTACTATCACGTCGATCCTTTGGATAAAAGCATTTTTCGCGACTATACCGGTTGCGGCAATACCGTCAACGCCAATCACCCGCTGGTCGCCAATTTTATTATCACCTGCCTGGAATATTGGGTGGATGAAATGCATGTCGATGGCTTCCGCTTCGATCTGGCCAGCGCCATGGCGCGCGGCGAAGACGGCAGACCCCTGCATGACCCGCCGGTATTGTGGGGTATCGAGCTGTCCGAAAAACTATCCCGCACCAAACTCATCGCCGAAGCCTGGGATGCGGCCGGGCTCTATCAGGTCGGCAGTTTCCCGGGCTACCGCTGGGCCGAATGGAATGGCCGTTACCGGGACATTGCGCGCCGATTTTTGCGTGGCGAAAAAGGTCTGATCGGCGAACTGGCCACCCGCATTTGCGGCAGCAGCGACTTGTATCACCCGGAAGGCCGCCTGCCCATCAACAGCATCAATTTCGTCACCTGCCATGACGGCTTCACTTTGTATGACTTGTTCAGCTATAACGACAAACACAATCTGGCGAACGGCGAGCATAACCGCGACGGCTGCAACAACAATTTAAGCTGGAATTGCGGCATCGAAGGCCCGACCGAAGATCCGGCCATTCTGGCCTTACGCGAACGGCAAGTTAAAAATACTTTTGCTTTATTGCTGTTGAGTCAGGGCGTACCGATGCTGCTGGCCGGCGATGAAGTCCTGAAATCGCAGCAAGGCAACAACAACGGTTATTGCCAGGATAACGAAACAACCTGGTTCGACTGGAATATTTCGGGTAAAAGCCGTGAAATACTGGAATTTGTAAAATGCCTGATTGCCTTGCGCAAGCGCAATCCTTGTCTGATGCGTCGGCGTTTTCTGCATGGCGAGTATTTACCTGAACGCGATCTCTATGACGTTACCTGGCACGGCGTAAATATCAATGAAGCATTATGGAACGACCCCGAAGCACGCATTCTGGCATTCACGCTGGCGGCCGCCACCGAGGAAGGAACGGATTTGCATATTATGCTGAATATGTCAGACGATAAAGTCGATATCGAATTGCCGGTATTGAAAAACCGGCTGTGGGGACTGTCTATCGATACCTCGAAAAGTTTTCCGAACGATGCGATTGCGCCTGCGGAACAAAAACCTTATCGAAAAAGAAAATATCCGATCGAGGCGAAAACGGTGGTTGTTATGGAAAGTTTGTTGCGTAAATGGTGGAATTTTTGACTTTCGCGATCAAGACAAGGCTAAACACAGTTGAGTTAATCAATTTCAGCCGCTCAATGTTGGCTGGATAGCCAGGGCGGCTACCCCTCTGACGCATAAAGAAACCAGTATTTTCCGGCATTTCCCAAAGCGTCGTCACGGCGGCTGCGACAGCTCTACGCCTGTCATAAAACTTGACAGGCGGCCGCGTTGGCAGTAGTTTATTCCACAACCAGCACGAGCTGACCGGACAACCGGAAGCCAGTGCTCCGATTGCTTTTTGCAACCGGAGCACTGGCTTTTTTTTGGCCTAAATTCAGGCGCTCGCAACAATAACTGCTAAAGGCAAAGGCTCGGCAATGAATGACCGATTTACTACCCCTACCTCCTCAGGCTTCAATATCGATAGCCTCGTGGCCAGATTGCGCGAAATCCGCGTCGAGTCCCTGGAAATTCGCCAGCGCCTGGACAAACCCCCGAAACTGCCCTCACGCAAAACCCTGGCGGAAGTCGTTGACGGCTTGAGCGCGGCACTGTTCCCCAATCGCTTAGGTCTGCCCGACCTCGATGATGAAGGTATCGATGCTTACGTCGGCCACACCCTGGACACCAGTCTGCGGGAGCTGAACAAACAAATCCGCCGCGAGCTGTCTTTCGTCGCGCGTGATAACGGCTACAGCCAAGTGATCCAGCAAAAAGCGGCCGCTATTACCCGCGAATTTGCACAGGACTTGCCGCAGCTTCGCCGCTTGCTCGATACCGATATTCAAGCCGCTTTCGAAGGCGATCCGGCAGCGCGTAGCAGTGATGAAGTTTTGGTTTGTTATCCCGGCATCAGCGCCATGATTCATCACCGCATCGCACATCGCCTGTTCAATCTGGGTGCGCACCTAACCGCGCGAATTATTGCCGAAATCGCCCATTCGGCGACCGGCATCGACATCCATCCGGGCGCCGTTATTGGTGAAAGTTTTTTTATCGATCACGGCACCGGTGTGGTGATCGGTGAAACAGCGGTCATTGGCCGCCACGTCCGGCTTTACCAGAACGTAACGCTGGGCGCCAAGCGCTTTCCGAAAAATGCCGATGGCAGCCTTATAAAAGGCAACGCCCGGCATCCAATGGTTGAAGATAACGTTGTCATTTATGCCGGCGCCACTATTTTAGGCCGCATCACTTTAGGTCGTGGCGCCATTATCGGCGGCAATGTCTGGCTGACCGAAAGCGTAGCCCCCGACAGCGTTATTACCCAGCAACACATGCAACACGAAAATTAAACATAATTCAATCAACCAGGAGAAAACCATGTCCGATATTCATCAAGCCCATACCGCACTCGGCGATGTCGCCGCCCGGACACTATCGAACGCGACCAAAACCGTGCCGATGATGGGCACCATCACGCCGCGCTGGCTCGTGCATTTATTGCCGTGGGTGCCGGTCGAAGCCGGTATCTACCGGGTCAACAAAGTCAAAAGCGAAACCAGCATCGCCGTGGACTGCTCCAGCCTGGACGAAAAAGTATTGCCGCAAACCTATGTCGATTATGAGGAATGGGGCCGCGAATACCGCTTGAATGCTGTCAATACCGTGCTCGACGTACACACACGCGTCGCGGATTTGTACAGCAGCCCGCATAACCAGATTCATGAACAATTGCGTCTGACTATTGAAACCATCAAAGAACGTCAGGAAAGCGAACTGATCAACAATGCCGAATACGGACTTTTGAACAATGTCGCCGCTTCCCAGAAAGTCCAGACCTTGCGCGGCGCACCGACACCTGACGATCTGGATGAACTGATCGCCAAAGTATGGAAAGAACCCGGCTTCTTTTTAGCGCATCCACGCGCGATTGCCGCATTCGGCAGGGAAGCGACGCGTCGCGGCACACCGCCGCCGACAGTCACTTTATTCGGTTCACAGTTTTTGACCTGGCGCGGCCTGCCGTTGATCCCAACCGATAAACTCAAAGTCACTGATGAAAAGACCAGTATCATTTTGTTACGCACCGGCGAAAACCGCCAGGGCGTGGTCGGCCTGTATCAACCGAACCTGACCGATGAATTGAGTATGGGATTGTCGGTGCGTTTTATGGGTATCAATCATAAAGCCATCGCGTCTTATCTGGTCTCACTGTATTGTTCATTGGCGGTGTTGACTGAAGACGCCATCGGCGTACTCGAAAACGTAGCTGTGGATCAATATTATGACTACAAGTAATCAACAGACCTTTCAGCCCGGGAATCCGGCGCTGCCGGATGTCGAATTACTGAACCGGTGGGCCAATGAGTTATTCAGGGCAGCGCCCAATAGCACGGCGGATTCAGGCACCCCTGCTTCAGCCGCATCGCATAATCCATCGGTTGCCGTGTCGCCGCATGAACGGGAAATAGTCAGTGGTAAGTCTTTACAAACACAAGGTTTTACCCCTTTGAAGCCGGACTTGAAAGAACGGCTGAAAGAAAGTGTCGGCGGCGCCCCTGCGTCCGCCGCCCCAAAAACCGGCAGCGAATTTTTGGACACCAAGCAAAGCTTGCCGAAGCAGCCTGGGGCAGGCTTGCCATCGACAGATGAATTAAAGCTTTTGTTAGGACCGCGTTTCAACTCGCCTTTAACCGCGCCCGCCTCATTCGGGCAAACAGCGACCTATTATTTTTTCGATGAAGCTACCCATCAAGGTAAAGCCATTACCCAAACAAGCCTAGGCGATACTCACCCGCCTTTTGACGTCAACGCTGTGCGGCGGGATTTTCCGATTTTGAATGAGCGCGTCAACGGGCGGCCGCTGATCTGGTTTGACAATGCCGCGACGACACAAAAACCTCAAGCCGTCATCGACCGCTTGAGTGAATTCTATCAGCACGAGAACTCCAATATTCATCGCGCCGCGCATGAACTGGCGGCACGCGCCACCGATGCTTACGAAAAAGCCCGGCAGACGGTGGCTGATTTTCTCAATGCCGGTTCAGTCAATGAAATCGTTTTCGTCAGAGGTTCGACCGAAGCCATCAATCTGGTGGCGCAAAGCTACGGCCGCCAGCATATCGGCGTCGGCGACGAAATTGTCATCAGTTGGCTGGAACATCACGCCAATATCGTACCCTGGCAGCAACTATGTCAGGAAACCGGCGCAGTATTGCGGGTGATTCCCGTCGATGACAGCGGCCAGGTAATATTATCGGAATATAAAAAACTGCTGAATGCAAAAACCAAACTGCTGGCCTTTACCCATGTGTCGAACGCACTGGGCACGATCACTCCCGCCCAGGAGATGATTGCCATGGCGCAAGCGGTTGGTGCCAAAGTGTTGCTGGATGCGGCGCAATCGGTTTCGCACTTGCCGGTGGATGTGCAAGCGCTGAATTGTGATTGGCTGGTTTTTTCCGGGCATAAAATTTTCGGCCCAACCGGTATCGGCGTGCTTTACGGCAAAGAAGAACTGCTCAATACCATGCAGCCCTGGCAAGGCGGCGGCAATATGATCGAGGATGTGACTTTCGAACATACCGTCTATCAGCCCTCCCCGGCCCGTTTTGAAGCAGGCACCGGCAATATCGCCGATGCCGTGGGACTTGGCGCGGCGCTGGACTATCTGAGCCGCCTGGGCATTGACAATGTCGCCCGCTACGAGCACGAATTGCTGGTCTATGCCATTGATGCCCTTCAAGGCATTCCGGGTATTAAGCTGATCGGAACGGCGGCGGATAAAACCAGTGTCTTATCGTTCGTACTCAAAGGCCACAGTACCGAAGACGTCGGCAAGGCGCTGAATCAGGCAGGTATCGCGGTGCGCTCGGGACATCACTGCGCGCAACCGATTTTGCGCCGCTTCGGCGTGGAAAGCACGGTGCGGCCGTCGCTCGCGTTTTATAACACTTATGAAGAAATTGATTGTCTGGTGACCGCGCTGATTCGCCTGCAAGCCAATCATGTCGGTTTATTTTTGAAATAAGTCACCTGTGCGCTAATGCGCCTTCGATCTTACTGAAGGCGCATTGACTTCAAAACTTGTCCTTACGTTTTCTGATTTCGGTAAACACCGCCAGTGGTGACGCATCGGGTTGGCCGACTGCGGCTTTTACAGACGCTTCATCGGCCCGGAAAAAAGGATTGGTGGCCCGCTCCAATGCAATCGTAGAAGGCACGGTCGGGATATTTTCCGAACGAAGCTTTTTCACTTCGCCCATGCGCGCGTTCAATACCGCATTATCCGGTTCCACTGTCAGCGCGAAACGGCCATTGGCCAAAGTGTATTCATGGGCGCAATAAACTTTGGTTTGCGGTGGTAAAGCACGCAGTTTTTGCAGTGATTGCCACATTTGTTCAGGACTGCCTTCAAACAATCTGCCGCAGCCCATTACAAACAAGGTGTCGCCACAAAATAAAACCTGTTCCTCGTCCGCATAAAATACAATATGGCCGCTGGTGTGGCCCGGCGTTGCCAAAATACTGAAGTTCACGGCACCCAGTGCAATTTTATCGCCGTCCGACAAGGCTTGATCGATACCCGGAATACGGTGGCTGTCGGCTTGCGGCGCCAAAATCCGGCAGCCGCTGTGTTGTTTCAACGCCAGATTGCCGCCGACATGATCGCTATGATGATGGGTGTTGAAAATAAAATCCAGATGCCAACCGCGCCGCTGCAATTCATCCAGCACCGGCTGCGCCAAAGCCGGATCGACCACGGCGGTTTTACCGCCGACAGGTTCGTGCAGCAGGTAAATATAATTGTCGTTCAGAACCGGAAGTTGAATGATTTCTAGCATACGATTTTTGCCGCTATCAACACTTCAGCTATCCGTTGGAATAGCGAGCACCTGGCCTATCCTGACCTGATTATTGTCCATCGAGTTGGCGGATTTGATCTTGCTCATACTGACGCCGTATTGCTGGGCTATGCCCGACAAGGTTTCACCTCGGCTGATAATGTGTTTTTGATCTGTATCACCGGCGATGCGGGTTTCAGCAGGCAGATATTGACTGAAATAACTGTCGATGCCATTGAAAATGGCGCGGGCCATTTCGGTCTGATGCCTGCTGCTGGTTAATTTTCTTTCTTCTTCCGGGTTGGAAATAAACGCTGTTTCCACCAAAATGGAAGGCACATCCGGGGATTTAAGTACCATGAAGCCGGCTTTTTGTACCGAATGTTGATGCAGATGGCCTATATTTTTTAATTGCCGCAAGACTTTACCGGCGACATTGATGCTGGCTTCCTGCGTGGCCGTTTGCGACAAATCCAGCAATACCGACGCCAGTACATCGTCTTTATCATCCAGACTTACGCCGCCCACCAGATCGGAAGCGTTTTCGTGATTGGCCAGCCAGCGCGAAGCTTCGCTGGTCGCGCCCCGGCTGGACAAGGTAAAAACCGAAGCGCCTTTGACATCGTCACTCCGAAACGCATCGGCATGAATCGAAACAAACAGATCGGCCTTGGCGTCCCGGGCTATTTTCATGCGTTTGCGCAAATCGATATAATAATCGCCCCGGCGCACCATCACCGCTTTCATGCCCGGTTTACTGTTGATTAGCTGCGCCAGTTTGCTGGCAATGGCGAAAGTCACCCGTTTTTCCTGAGCGCCATGAGGGCCGCGCGCGCCCGGATCCTCGCCGCCATGCCCGGCATCGACGGCGATGATGACGTCCCTTTTTTGCGTCCTGATCGTTTTGGTCGCTTTTTGGGGTGCAGACCGCTTGCTGACCGGCGCTACGGTTTGGGGCTTTTCGTTGCGGGCGATGGTGGTT
This sequence comes from Gammaproteobacteria bacterium HGW-Gammaproteobacteria-3, assembly GCA_002843155.1. Taxonomy (GTDB): domain Bacteria; phylum Pseudomonadota; class Gammaproteobacteria; order Methylococcales; family Methylomonadaceae; genus PGZD01. The sequence goes on along the minus strand of PGZD01000041.1, from coordinate 9,783 downwards.
GCGGCGAGCGGTTTTTGCGTAACCGGGTTCGGATATAAATCCACCACCAGACGATGGCCTTGCCCTTTGCTTGGCGCTAAAGTAAAGGCTTTATAGGCTGCATTTTTTTTCAAGTCGATAACGATTCGTAAATCAGACTTTTTATGCACGCCGCTGCGCACTCTGGAATAAAGAGGGTGGTTTGAAACCGGCTGGCTCAATTGACCTTTTAGGCTGGCATTGGCGAAATCAACCACCAATCGGGCCGGATTATCCAGTGAATAAACAGAGTGGACAGGCGCCTGCGAAAGATCAAAAACCAGCCGCGAGTGATCCGGCGCGATCCAGTGCCGCAGGGCATTGACGCTGATTTGCTGGCCGGAGGCAACCGTCGCCAGCCCTTGTAATATTAAAAAAAGGAAGATTTTTCGGCAGCTTCTCATGACTGTATCCTCGATAAAGTTTCGGCGCACATTAACAGCCGCGCTTTTGCTGTACAACCGTTGCGGCATCAACAGTTCAGTAACCATACCTATACAAACTATAATATAGTTTAGAGTATAGCAATATCTCCTTGTTTTTTCATAGTAGTTTTAAAGTTTTTTTAATTCGGGCTGCTTTGTGCAAAACGTCAACGCCCGCCCCTTGCCGTGTACGCTCAAAAACAGCGCCAGATCGGCTTCGGGTAAAAACCCCGCGCCCATTTCCGGCCATTCGATCAGGCACAAGCCGTCCTGCGCCAAATAGTCCCTGATTCCCATCCACTCCAGTTCTTCCGGATCGGACAAGCGATATAAATCAAAATGAAATAAACAGCGCTCACCGAGCCTGTATTCTTCGACTAGAGTATAAGTAGGGCTTTTTACAGCGCCCGTGTAGCCCGCCGCCCGCAATAAACCCCGCACCAATGTCGTTTTGCCGACGCCTAATGGCCCGTGTAAAAAAACCAGGCATTTGGGCGGCAATTGCCGCCAGAGATTGGCGCCAACCGCTTCGGTCGCCTCGTTACTGTCCAAAAGTATTGTTGTCAATTGACCAGCCGTCTGAGGTAGGGCATCAAGTCGGTGGCTAACAGCCCTCTTTCACCGCCTTGCTGCGCCGCCAGGTCGGCCGCTTGACCGTGCCAATAAACACCGTATTCAGCCGCATTTTGTAGCGACAAGCCTTGTGCTATCAGTGCCGCAATCACACCACTCAGAATATCGCCCATGCCGCCCGAACCCATGCCGGGATTGCCGGTAACCGATACTGCGATGCCTGTTTCTGCGGCAATCAAAGTACCGGCACCTTTAAGCACACAGACGCCGCCATACGTCGCCTGAATTTTTGCGGCGGCGGCAAAACGGTCCCGTTCCACTTCCGGCACGGTGCATTTAAGCAAGCCAGCCGCTTCGCCAGGATGCGGCGTCAATACCCGGTTTTGACCGACTGAAGCCGTTTCAGCCAATAAATGCAGGGCATCGGCGTCAAGAATCAAGGGTTTGTCGGACTTTATCAGCGCATTGAACAAATCTCTCGCCCACGCGCCGCGCCCCAATCCCGGTCCCAGCACAATAACCCGCGCTTTAGCCGACAACTGTTGTACTTGCTCGGGATGTATCACCCCGTGGCACATCAATTCAGGCCGGGGCAAATTCATCCAGGCCGCATGTTCAGGTCGGGTCGCCAGACTCACCAAACCCGCGCCAACCCGTAACGCCGCCTCGCCCGCCATGCGCGCCGCGCCGGAAAAACCCATATCTCCCCCGACAATGAGTACATGGCCGTTGTCGCCTTTATGGGCGCAGCGGTTTCTTTCAGGCAGCGGCTGTATTTCGACGCGCCGGGCCGAAGCGTCAACCCGATCGACAATTTCAGCCGGAAGATTCAACGCCGAAAACAAAAGCTGTCCGCAATATTCAGGCGCATCACCTGTCAACAAGCCTTGCTTCATACCGATAAAGCACACCGTATAATCGGCTTTAACCGCGCAGCCCATGACTTTACCGGTATCGGCGTTAATGCCGGAAGGCATATCGACGGCCACGACCTTGGCCCGGCTGTTATTGATTTGTTCAATGGCTTTGGCATAATCGCCGCCGACCGGCCGATCCAGCCCCGAACCCAGTAGCGCATCGACAATGAACGGTTCGGAAAAAACGGTGTTTTCATTCCATCGATACCAGCGCCCGCCTGCCTCAAGATAAGCCAGACAAGCGGCTTTGGCGTCGCCTTGCAATTTTTCGGCATCGACTACCGAATAGACCGTCGTTTGCAAACCCGCAGCGGTCGCCAGACGCGCCACGATATAACCGTCTCCGCCATTATTGCCGGCCCCGCAAACAACGGCGCAAGTATCGGCTTCAGCGCAATGGGCTTGAATGCAGTCGAAAACTTTTTGTCCGGCCCGACTCATCAACTCGAACCCCGGAATGCCGTAGTCTTCGATAGCCATTCTATCCAGCTCTTTTACCTCGGCGACACGAAATAATTTTACCGGTAATTTTTGCATGGTAAGGTGGGTAAATATGACATTTGAACCTACTATTTTCCATTATTCAACCATGAATTCACAATCTTTCGCGGCACTTTCAAACCAAATTAAACACTGGGGCCGGGAGCTGGGCTTTCAACAAGTCGGTATCGCCGATACCGATCTCAAAGATGCCGAGCTTCATCTCGATAATTGGCTGGACAAAGGTTTTAACGGCGACATGGATTATATGCAGCGCCACGGCCGCAAACGCAGCCGACCGGAACTTTTGCAGCCGGGCACCCGCAGCGTCATATCGGTGCGCATGGATTACCAGACCGATAGCCCGCAAAACATGAATGAAGTTTTGGCTGATCCTCTTGCGGCCTATGTTTCCCGCTATGCCTTAGGCCGGGATTATCACAAATTGTTACGCAGCCGTCTGCAAAAACTGGCCGATAAAATACAGGCTGAAATCGGCGTTTTCGGCTATCGCGTGTTTACCGACAGCGCGCCGGTGATGGAAAAAGCCCTGGCCGAAAAGGCGGGTCTGGGCTGGATTGGCAAGCACTCGAATTTAATCAACCGCAAAGCAGGATCATGGTTTTTTCTGGGCGAAATATACACCGATCTGCCCTTGTCGGTCGATGCCAAAGCTTCCCCGCATTGCGGTGATTGCACGGCCTGCCTCGCGGTTTGTCCGACTCAGGCCATTGTCGCGCCCTATCAGGTCGATGCCAGACTTTGCGTGTCCTACCTGACCATCGAATTGCACGGCGCCATTCCCGAACCTTTACGGCCCCTGATCGGTAACCGTATCTATGGCTGCGACGATTGCCAGATCATCTGTCCTTGGAACCGCTTTGCCCGATTGAGCGATGAACCGGACTTCAATCCCCGTCAGCGCTTGAACAGTCAACAATTATTGGCTGTATTCGATTGGGATGAGCCGACTTTTCTAGCTAAAACCGAAGGCTCGGCCATTCGGCGCATAGGCCATCACCGCTGGCTGCGGAATATCGCAGTCGCCCTGGGTAATGCACGGGCCTCGGCCTTGATCATCGAAAAACTGCAAAACAAGCTCAAACACCCGTCCGAGCTGGTGCAGGAGCATGTGCACTGGGCCTTGACGCGTCAAACCCAATCAGTTAACAAGTGAATCCATCGGAGTTAAATAGCATCGAAAAACACTTAAACCCAATATTTTTCAATCCAGGCTGCGGGCTTGAAATATTTCAGCAGGCGTCCACCGTAATTACCCACCAGCGCCTGATCAGGATTGGGATGGCCATGAAAAACCAGAATTTTACAGCAGGAAGGGATGGTCGGCGGCAAAAAATAACGCAAAATTCCGCGAGGTATGGCATGAAATTTAAAACTTCGGCACCATTGCTGCGGCCAATATTTAATAGCACCGACTTTTTTCGACAGATAGATTTGCTCATTACCGTACTGCGCCAAGACTTCATCTTTATGCGCTTTATAATAATCGAGCACATCGGCATGTCGGCCAATGTCATAACAAAAAACCGACGAATTACCGATACCCCGCCCCTTTTGCGTCCAGTTTTCAATAATGGTAAAGCTATCGGCATAAGCAAACAGTTCATCGATGGCATCGACAATGACGACATCGAGATCGAGAAACAGCGTTTTTCCCGATAAATCACTTATTTCAGGACTTAATACCGTCAGTTTTTTCCAGCCTGATTCAGGTTTACCTTCCGGCATACCAATCTCAGGAATAGGCAATGTTTCGATAGCGTCATCAATGCCACCGGCATTATCGGTCATGCAAACGAAACGGAACTCAAGGCTCAGATTGCGTTTGACCATTGCATACAGCTTATTGACAAATTCAGGGCCATATAAACTACCCCACTTGATACAAATCACATTAACCATTAAAAACCTGAATAAAGAAGAAAATAAATCCGTTATACTTGTACTTTTGATTGCGTGTCGGCCTCATCTACCTGCAACACGTCGATAAAGTCTAATTTGGATCAGGTTTTCGTGCAATCAACGATTCAAGAACCATTCCGGCATCGTCACGAACCTCATTTCCCCTTTTTGAGCAAATGCGAGTAACATCCACTATAGAAAGCTGCTGCAACAAGCTAAACAAAAACCGCGAATGACAACACTCAGTAATATTTTCAGCCCCTGGTGGTTTTGGCCAAAACCCTGGATAGAGCGTGTGTTTCTTGCCCTGACCGCACTGATTCCGGCTACCATGATAATCGGCCAAGGTTTGGCGGATGTCATGTTGATTACCATCGCCCTTGCCTTTCTGCTCCGTTCCGGTTTAACCGGAAACTGGCGATGGACGCGCGAAAAATGGTTTCTGCTGGCGTTGGTTTTATGGTTCTGGATGATTTTTATCAGTTTTTTTGCGCTTGCCGATTTCACCGATTCGATCAAACGTGCCTTATTATGGCTGCGTTTTATCATTTTTACCGCCGCCTTGAAAGAATGGGTTCTGGACAAGGCATCCGCGCGCAGAACTACCGTTTTATTTATCAGCGCTACCGTGGCGTTCACATTAATTTATGTCGGCCTGCAATTTTTTCTCGGCGACAGCTTATACGGCTTTGACAACACACAATCCGGGCGGCTCACAGGACCTTTCGACAAGTGGGTGGCAGGGACTTATCTGGCTAAAACCGCCATGCCGGTGTTGGGCATGGCGGCTACCCTGAGCATGGCATTGACCGGCAAAGCATCAAGACAAGTTTGTACTGTTTGCCTCGCGTCGCTGATACTGTTGGTTGGTATCATGATTACCGGTGAACGCTCCGCTTTTTTCAGCTTTGCGCTGGCTGTAGCGGTGTTCTTTATCGCCATCAACCGGCTGCGCCGATGGCTGTTCGTGCCCGTTTTGTTCGGTATCGTCTTGTTAGGGCTGGTTTTTGTCACATCGCCTGCGGTCAAGACACGCATGCTCGATACCACTATCAGCCAAGTCAAAAATTTTTCACAATCGCACTACGGCATGATATTTTCCAATGCGGCATTGATGATAAAGACATATCCTTTGACCGGTGTCGGGCTAAAAAATTACCGGCGCGTCTGTCAACAGGCGCCTTATCATAAATTTGTCGCAGATGACCCATCGAGCTGCGGACTGCATCCGCACAATCCTTATCTGGAATGGGCGGTAGAAACGGGACTTCCCGGCGTCTGTTTGTTTATCGGCCTGATGGCGCTGATGCTTTTTCAAATAATACGAACGCTTCGGCATGCAAAAACTGAAGATTATCCTCTGGGACTTGGCGCCCTGTTATCTTTGGTTATATTTTTATGGCCAGCCATGTCAACCATGAGCCTGTTCACCAATTGGAATGCCATTTTGTTTTGGTATGCGCTGGCTCTGGCCTTCAGCTTCACCCAATCCAATCCCACAACCGTGGTGTAAAACAAAGGGTATTTATGAGCGAGACGAACCCAATGGAAACACAAGCACCCGACTGGATGATCGAGAAAAAAAATCATGTCGCAGCTATCGTTTTAAAAGGCGACTGGACACTGCAAAACCTCGCATCATTTCCTGATATGAACCGGAAAATTGCGCAACAGGCCCTAAAAACCGAAACTCTCTGGGCGTTAGACAGCATTAGCGCGCTTGATAGCGCCGGTGCCTGGGCTATTTGGCAAGGCTGGGGGCAAAAAATACCCACTCAAGTTGTAATGCGTCCTGAGCAACAGAGGCTGTTCGAACGCTGGAAAAATTTACCGCCACCTTTGTCCGAACCCGCATCACAAGATTTTACGACGCTGTTTGTCAATGTCCGCAAAGGTTCTGAAAATTTCGGGCGGCATATAGTGCATGGCATCGAAATAACGGGGCAATTAGTGCTCGACCTGATGTTTTTATTGAAACATCCAGGTAAAATTCCCTGGGCGGAAATCTCCGGTACGATTTATACGTCCGGTGTTCGGGCGCTCGGCATAACGGCCTTGGTCGGTTTTTTGATCGGCATCGTGCTCAGCTATTTATCGGCTCTGCAATTGCAGTCCTTCGGTGCTGAAATTTATATCATCAACATACTGGGTCTGAGTATTATCCGGGAATTGGGGCCGTTATTGGCCGCTATTTTAATCGCCGGACGTTCGGGTTCAGCAATGACGGCGCAACTTGGCATTATGCGCGTAACCGAAGAACTGGATGCCTTGTCGGCCATGGGCATATCACATTCCTTGCGTTTGATTCTGCCCAAAGTGATGGCCTTGGCAATAACGCTGCCGCTGATTACGGTATGGACCGACATGGCGGCCTTAATCGGGGGAATGCTATCGGCGCATCAGACCCTTGACATCAGCACACAACAATTTTTTCTCAGATTGCCGGACTCGGTGCCTTTGGCCAATGTCTTTATCGGTATCGGCAAAGCCGCTGTTTTTGGCGTATTGATCGCCTTGATTGCCTGTCATTTCGGTTTTTTGATCAAACCGAATACGGAAAGCCTGGGTAATGAAACCACCAACTCCGTAGTCGCATCGATCACCGCCGTGATTATGGCCGACGCGGTGTTTGCAATTTTATTTATGCACACCGGTATGCCATGAGTAAAAACTGCGCTATCAGCGTGGAACGCATCTGTACCCGTTTTGGCGATAAACTTATCCATAAAGACATCGATTTCTGTCTGGAAACGGGTGAAATACTGGCTTTGGTCGGCGCTTCCGGCAGCGGCAAGACAACGTTATTGCGTGAAATAATCGGTTTACAAATACCCGATCAAGGCCGTATTGTGGTCATGGGGCAAATCCCGGACTATTCGAAAGACCTCTCTTTTGGACAACTGAGTCATATCTTTGGCGTTTTATTTCAAAAAGGCGCCTTGTTCAGTGCCTTAACGGTTTTTGATAACATCGCCTTTCCGTTAAGGGAGAGAGGCATCAAGGACAACCAATTGATAGCCCAATTGGTCGCTTTGAAACTGGCGCAAGTGGGACTGGCGCCGAACGACGCCTTGTTGATGCCGGCCGAATTATCCGGCGGCATGATTAAACGCGTAGCCCTGGCGCGAGCACTGATTTTAGAACCCAAATTACTGTTGCTGGATGAACCGACTTCGGGTCTTGACCCTATCGCCAGCCAGGGTTTTGTCGATTTGCTGAGTGAGCTGCATCATGAACTGGCGTTTACCGTCGTCATGGTCACGCACGATTTGAACGTGTTACATGACTTATCCACCCGAGTCGCGGTGCTGGCGGATCAACAACTGGTTGCCTATGGCCCGCTGGCAAAAGTGTTAAGCTGTCCGCACCCCTTTGTCCGGCAATTTTTCCATAACAAAAATGCCGAAAAAATCTTTATGACTCAAGAGGCTGCCAGTGGGTAGAAATACACATGCTTTAGCAACCGGGCTGTTTTTGCTGGTGCTCATTACAGCATTGACGATCACCGTCTATTGGCTCGGTAATTTCCAGCGGGAGCGCGATTTGTATGTTATCTCGACGCGTGCCTCGGTAACGGGGCTGAATCCTGAATCGACCGTATTTTATCGGGGCATAGCAGTAGGCAAAGTATTAAAAGTCTACTTTGACCCTGAAGAACCGCTCACCATTTTAATTCCAATTGAAGTTGACAAGGGTTTGAAATTAACCCGTGGTGTTTATGCGACATTACGTCTGAAAGGCGTGACCGGACTGACCCAGATCGATTTGCAGGAATCATGGAATGATGCTGAACGGCTGCCTGTCGGCGACCATGCCGACTCACGAATCCCTTTATTGCCTTCCATGACTGACCGTTTAATGGACACAGGACTCGACATTTTAGCCAAGGCTGAAGTTTTAATGACCAAAATAGACGGTTTACTGAGCCTTGAAAACCAACAGGAAGGCATAGCGATTCTGCGTAATCTCAATGTCGTCAGCAAAAAACTGATCGATCTTGAAGATCAGACCGGCAAAGTATTGGCAGGTCTACCCGGCTTGACGGCCAACGCGCAAAATTCGCTTAGAAGGTTTGACGAATTGACGCTTGAATTAAAAAAGGTCGCGCACAACGTAAAGGAATTGACCGATAACACAGCCGACCTGGCTGCTTCAGGCGCACAGACCGGCGATGTTTTAGTCACCACCACCTTGCCTCAAGTCAATACCATGCTCACTGATTTACAAAAAACAATTCAACAAGTTAAACGGGTCGCCGAGATGATGGAAAACAATCCTCAAGCATTTATTTTAGGCCCGGAGCCTGCCGAACCGGGACCGGGCGAACCGGGCTATGAGGTGTTGCGATGAAAAATCTCACGCTCATTGCGTTACTGCTTTTTATGGCTGGTTGCAGCGTAAACAGCAAACACCGCAACGTTGCTTTACATGACCTGGGGCCGGTGACTTTTGCCTACACACAGGAAACGGCACCTACTTCGACAATCAAAGTTTCATCTCCGACATGGCTGAGCGATACCCGCATCTATTACCGTTCGCTTTTTTTAACACCGACAGTGCTTAAAAGCTATACGCTGGATCGCTGGATCGCAGAACCCGGCGAACTTCTCCAGCGGCGCTTCAGTTTGATAAAAGCGGTTCAAGGCCGGGTATTGCAGATCCAACTCATTGACTTCGAGCAACAATTTGATGCACCTGAGCGGGCGCGGAGTTCATTCCGTTTCAGTGCCGAAGTTTTTCGTAGCGGAAGCCGTAAACCGTTGGGACAGCGCATATTCAGCTACAGCCAGGAAAACAGCACACCCGATGCGGCAGGCGCCATCAAAAGTTTTTCCGAATTGTCAAACCGGGCTGCCAATGATCTGGCGCTATGGCTTGACACTTTGAATGCATCGGCAATAAAAGAGTGAATGCCTTCCCGCATCAAGCGCCCAGCTCGCGCCTTTTATCAGTCGCAGTCGCAGTCACAGACCCAATTCATAAAGCAATTTAACCGATACATAGAGAATCAGCAGGATACCGGCAATATAAAAAATAAAGCGTCCCGGATTTTTGCGGATGCTCTTAAAAAAAGTCGGCGCCTGACCTTGTTTTTTTAACTGCTGGTACAACGCCCGCTGGCTTGAGGCTCTATTTTTCTGGTATTGATCCAGTAAAATCCGCGCCCGCTCCCATTGCCCGTCATCCGCCAACCAGATTGCCGGCATCGAGATACCCCAGTTCCCCGGCGGCGTCTGGTAATAATCGATGGCGTTTTCTGTCAAGAGTTGACGAATATCCTCGGCTTCATCTTCCGGCACACCGCGCAACGAGAAAAATAATTGGGCCATAGCCTTTTAAATTTTTAAATTTTCCTGATTACCCATAAGCCTCAGCTAATTTGAGCAACCGCCCTGGCATGGGTGGCGTGTTCGCCGCAGCGATGAGAAACCTGGGCATGATGGCTT
>PGZD01000001.1 GCA_002843155.1 Gammaproteobacteria bacterium HGW-Gammaproteobacteria-3 | reverse complement strand
GAGTTTCTTTGGACACCCTTGCCTTCACCTACATTTTCCCTTCTCACAGGGCAATGGCTGGACTTCCACCAGCTAGCTGACTACCATGCCAGTCGCACCGCTAATCGCACCTACGGCACTTCAAACATTGACCCGATGTAAAAGCCCGATGCTGTGATATAATCAAAGACCGCTAATTCAAAAATGACGATCAGTCAAGGGCGTAAAAATGAAAATAACAACTAAAATGGGCACTTTTTTGGCGGCTGTTTTCTTGACTTTTACAGTTGAGGCAGACGTTGTTCTTAAGGATAATTCCGAAATACTGGGAAACTGGAAGCTTTATGCTGAAGCTGCCAAGTTGAACGGTGAAAAAAAAGAAGTCAGTGTGCAGTGGGATTTCAGACCCAATGGCGTTTTGCAAACAAAAGCCATCGATTCGTTTGGCCGCACCAAAACTTTTGAGGTAGCTTTGAAATACTCGGTGGAAGATGGCGTGATTAAAAAACAGTCAACTCCGGGACGGGAAAAATACGAATCCTGTCGCGTCATAGAAAAATCAGGCTCGGATATGATATTAAAATGTACTTATCTGTTTTTCTTTTTATCAAAATAATAAAAATTCAACGAAAGAGGTATAACAATGATTGGTGGCGTCGTAATGATTCTGGTAGTTCTTTGGATCTATCATTCTGCTGTTAAAGCAAAAGTTGACAATGTTCTGTTATGGGTGGCGGTATCTGCGGGCGTTTTTTTGGCCGTTCAGTATTTTGCCGTCAATTTAAACATCTTTCTGCTCGATGCGCTGAAAAGCGACATCGGCGCCAACTATGAAAGGGACCTGACCAGCATAGGTGACCGCAAAAACAAGGGTGGATTTCAAGGTTTTGGCGGTGGGTTGCTGTCTGTCCTGTTGGAATTGTTGCCGCCTCTTTTAGGTGTGCTGGCAGTGGCTTTGATCAGAACTAAATTGATCCTGAAAGAAGCTTTGACAGTGGGCAATCTGTTCAGCGGCATGAAAGACGTTTTTATAACTATAAAAAACAGCTTTCAAAACAACTGATTAATAAAGCGGTCAAGTAAAAACCAAAAGCCCGAGCAGCAAATCTTGGGCTTTTGGTTTAATTTCCGGTAATTTTTGACACCAGGGTCGAAAGCAGCAAAACAAAAAGCACGGTAAAAATCAGGCCGCCAATAATATAGGCGAGCAATGACCCTTGCTCAAAATCCTGCTGTCTGTTTTTATTGCTCTGTACTCCAAAAGCTGCTGCCAGCACGCTCCTGATGATTTGCGTAAAGGTCGGTTTGGACATCGTGGACTCTATAATAGTGAATTAGCGGACGATAATAGAGCCTGATGCCACTGCAGGCAAGTAAACTTTCACCCTCCTCCCCCTTTCAATAACTTCTTTTTGCAAGCCCCCATGAGTCAAACAGCATCATTAAAAAACCAGTTGACGCGACGTATTTTATTCTTAGATGGCGCCATGGGCACCATGATCCAAAGCTACAGCCTGGACGAGAAAGATTACCGGGGCAGCCGCTTTGCCGATTGGCCGGTTGACCTCAAAGGTAACAATGATCTTTTGTCCCTGACTCAAGCGGATATTATCAAAGCGATACATTCGGCCTACCTTGAAGTCGGCTGTGATATTATCGAAACCAACACCTTCAATGCCACGCGCATTGCCATGGCTGATTATGAAATGGCCGGGCTGGCCTATGAAATCAATCTGGAATCGGCGCGCATAGCCAAACAGGCGGCCACGGAATTTACCCGGAAAACACCCGACCAGCCGCGTTTTGTCGCGGGTGTACTGGGTCCTACCAACCGTACTGCGTCGATGTCGCCTGATGTCAATGACCCGGGATTTCGCAATATCACCTTTGACGCACTGGTCGAAGCTTATAGCGAAGCTGTCAAGGGCTTGGTCGAGGGAGGGGTGGATATTATTTTGATAGAGACGGTATTCGATACGCTCAATGCCAAGGCCGCCGTTTTTGCCGTGGAAAACCATTTTGAAACACTGGGCTATAAGCTGCCGGTAATGGTTTCCGGCACTATTACCGATGCTTCGGGCAGAACCTTGTCCGGGCAAACCGTTGCCGCCTTCTGGAATTCATTACGCCATGTGGAGCCGGTTTCGTTCGGTTTCAACTGCGCGCTGGGCGCAAAAGAGCTGCGCCAGTATATCGAGGAATTGGCCACTATCGCCGACACCCATGTTTCGGCGCATCCCAATGCCGGGCTACCGAATGAATTCGGCGAATATGACGAGTCGCCCGAGGCCATGGCGCTGGAATTGGCGGACTGGGCCCGGAGCGGCTATTTGAATATTATCGGCGGCTGTTGCGGCACGTCCCCCGCCCATATCAAAGCCATTATCGAAGCCGTGCGGCCCTTCCCGCCCCGTATCATTCCCGATATAGCCACACAGTGCCGCCTGGCCGGCCTGGAACCTATGGCTATCGGGCCTGAGTCTTTATTCGTCAATGTCGGCGAGCGCACCAATGTCACCGGCTCGATAAAATTCAAACGCTTGATTGTCGAGGAAGATTACGAAACCGCTCTGGAAGTTGCCAGGGAACAGGTCGAAAACGGCGCGCAAATCATCGACATCAACATGGACGAGGGCATGTTGGACTCCCAGGAAGCGATGGTGCGCTTTCTGAACATGATCGCGTCCGAACCCGATATCGCCAAAGTGCCGATCATGATCGACTCATCCAAATGGGACATTATCGAAGCGGGTTTGAAATGTATCCAGGGCAAAGGCGTGGTCAACTCCATTTCCCTGAAAGAAGGCGAGGCGGCTTTTATTCACCATGCCCGATTGATTCGCCGTTACGGTGCAGCCGCCATCATCATGGCTTTTGATGAACAAGGCCAGGCCGATACCTTTGCCAGAAAAGTCGAAATCTGTCAGCGCGCGTACAAAATCCTGACCGAACAAATCCACTTTCCGCCTGAAGACATCATTTTCGATCCCAACATTTTCGCCATTGCCACCGGTATCGACGAGCACAACAATTACGGCGTGGATTTTATCGAAGCGACCCGCGAAATCAAACGCACCCTGCCCCACGCCCTGATTTCCGGCGGCGTTTCCAATGTGTCTTTTTCTTTTCGGGGCAACAATCCGGTCAGGGAAGCAATTCATGCCGTGTTTTTGTTCCACGCCATTCGGGCCGGTATGGATATGGGCATCGTCAATGCCGGACAGCTTGCCATTTATGAAGACATTCCGCATGAATTGCGCGATGCCGTCGAAGCGGTGGTACTCAACAAGAACACAGATGGCACTGAAAATTTACTGGCGCTCGCCGAAAAATACCGGGGCGACGGCAGCGCCGCCGTCAAGCAGGAAGATCTGGAATGGCGCACCTGGCCGGTGAGTAAACGTCTGGAACATGCGCTGGTCAAGGGTATAGCCGATTTTATCGAAGAGGACGCCGAACAGGCGCGCCTGGAAGCGGGCAAACCTCTGGATGTTATCGAAGGCGCGTTAATGGACGGCATGAATGTGGTCGGAGACCTCTTTGGCGCGGGCAAAATGTTTTTACCTCAAGTCGTCAAATCCGCCCGCGTCATGAAAAAAGCCGTGGCTTATTTAATGCCGTTCATGGCGCTCGATCAAAGCGGCGAAAGGCAAAGCAACGGTAAAATTCTGATGGCGACCGTCAAAGGCGATGTCCATGACATCGGCAAAAATATCGTCGGCGTCGTACTGCAATGCAACAATTATCAGGTCATCGACTTAGGCGTCATGGTGTCGGCCGAAAAAATATTGCAAACGGCGCGTGATGAAAAAGTCGATATTATCGGCCTCAGCGGCCTGATTACGCCATCGTTGGATGAAATGGTGCACATGGCTCGGGAAATGCAGCGGCAAGGCTTTACCATTCCCCTGATGATCGGCGGCGCCACCACCTCGCGCGCGCATACTGCGGTTAAAATAGAACCCCATTATCAGGGTGCCGTGGTCTATGTGACCGATGCGTCCAGAAGCGTCGGCGTAGCCGGTAATTTATTGAATCCTGAAACCAAAGCCGCTTACGGCGCACAAGTGCGGGCCGAATATGAACAGGTTCGTGAGCGGCACAAAGGCCGCAAAGCCAAAAATGAACAGCACAGCCTTGAAGCGGCGCGCCGGAACAAATTTAACTGGGGCGATTGCGAGCCGGTAAAACCCGCATTTCTCGGTACCAAAGTCATTGACCGTTTTCCGTTGGAAACACTGGTTTGGTATATCGACTGGACACCTTTTTTTCAAACCTGGGAGCTGGCCGGAAAATATCCTGCGATTCTGGACGATAAAATCGTCGGCGTCGAAGCCAGAAAGCTGTTTGATGACGCCCAGGCCATGCTGCATCAATTGATCAGTGAACAGTGGCTGAGTGCACGCGCGGTTATCGGTTTTTTTCCGGCCAACAGCGAAGGCGACGATATTGTTTTGTTTACCGACGATAGCCGCAAAGAAAGACGGGCGACACTGCACCATTTACGTCAGCAAAACATCAAGGCGCCGGGACGGCCCAATTATTGTCTGTCCGACTTCATCGCGCCGCTTGAAACCGGTAAAGCCGATTATATCGGCGCTTTTGCGGTAACTACGGGGCTTGGTATCGAGAAGAAACTGGAACAATTCGAAAAAGATTACGACGATTACAGCGCCATTATGCTGAAAGCTTTAGCCGACCGGCTGGCCGAAGCGTTTGCCGAATATATGCATCATGTGGTCAGAAAAGAATACTGGGGTTACGCCCAAGACGAGGAACACAGCAGCGAGCAGCTCATCGATGAGGCTTATCAAGGCATCAGACCGGCGCCGGGTTACCCCGCCTGCCCCGATCATACCGAGAAAAGCAAACTGTTCGAGTTGCTCGATGCTACTGCGTCAACCTCAATCGCACTGACTGAAAGCTATGCCATGTATCCCGCTTCGGCTGTCAGCGGCTGGTATTTTTCGCATCCCGACGCGCAATATTTCAATGTCGGTAAAATAGACCAGGATCAGCTTGAAGATTATGCCCGCCGCAAAGGCATGGCGCTGGAAGTGGCCGAACGCTGGTTAAGTGCGCATTTGCATCATTAAATAAATGTATCGCCGGGCCTACTTGGTTAAATTACCCGCATGCAGCCCGCATTCTTTTTTATTTGAGGACTCCCACCACCAGCGCCCCGCGCGTTCGTGTTCGTTGGGCCGCACCGGACGCGTGCAGGGTTCGCAGCCGATACTGATGAAACCGCGTTCGTGCAATTCATTGTAGGGTACTTGGTAGGCTTCGATATAATCCCAGACCTGGGCCGAGTTCCAATGGCTCAAAGGGTTGAATTTGACCAAGGGGTGCTCCGGTATGGAAAATGCGCTGTCGATCTGCACTTCGGGCAAATCCTGCCGGGTATCGAGGCTTTGGTCTTTGCGCTGTCCGGTAATCCAGGCATCCAGATGAGCCAGGTGGCGTTGCAGCGGCTCCACTTTACGAATACCGCAACATTGTTGATGGCCGTCCTGATAAAAGCTGAACAAGCCTTTTTCTTTGACAAAAACATCCAGCCGCTCCCGATCCGGCGTCAATAACTCGATCTCGATGTTGTAATGCTGGCGCACTTTTTCAATAAACCGATACGTTTCAGGATGCAGGCGGCCGGTATCCAAGCAAAATACCTGAATATCCTTATCAATTTGCACCGCCATATCGATCAGAACCACGTCTTCCGCGCCGCTGAACGAAATGGCGATGTTGTCAAAATGCTCCAGCGCGGTTTTGATGATCCTGCGCGGATTTTTTTGCTGAAGCTCGGTTTGTAGTTGCTTAATATCAAAAGAAGTCATCGGTTCATACCTGAAAAACGATTATTTTTGCGCAAAATAACGCTGTAAAAACAAGTCAAACGTTATTTTGTCGCTGTTTTCTATGTCCTGTTGCCGGGCATGAGACAGCTCGGCCATTGCCAGAAACGTTTGCGTCTGTTCGCTATCGAGCTTTTGCCGCCGAAAACAGCGTTTGTATTGAGCCGATTTTTTTAGCGCAAAAGTTGCAAACGGCTGGTTTTTTTCGCTCATTTGCCGCAATATCTGCGCCGAAGGCGTCAGACCGGGATCTTCCACCGCCTGTATTTGCTGTTGCAGTGCCGCAGTGTAGGGTTTTTCCGCATTATCCTGATCCAGCAGGGCGCAGATCGGCTGCATTTCGGTAAAAATTTCCCCGGCCCAGTCTTTTAATGAAATAGCGCCCGTTCCGGTTTCGAGCATCAAACCCGGCTCACGGCCCCGATGCGCGACAGCCAACTGGTTGGCGTTGTTGGTGCGCCGCATCGAGTCGGTGGTGGCGGGGCTGTCCTGGCACAGGCAGGTCAGAATAAAAGCTTCCACGAAATGAGCGGTAGACAATTGGATGCCGATGGGGCAAAACAGATCCAGATCGAGCGATCTTAATTCAATGTAGCGCACGCCGCGATGTTTGAGCGCCAACGTCGGTTTTTCCCCGGAGTGGGCAATTTGTTTGGGGCGCACGGTGCTGTAAAACTCGTTTTCGATTTGCAGAATATTGCCGTTAAGCTGGCGGTATTCACCGTCAACTTTGACGCCGATTTTTTCATAGTCAGGAAAAGGCGTGGCAATGGCCTGCCCCAAACTTTCGACATAGCCTGATAAAGAATTGTAATCAATTTTGAGCGCGGCCTGATTTTCGCTTTTATAGCCAATGTCACTCATGCGCAATGACGTTGCATAGGGATGATACAGCGTATGGCCGTCGAATTCATCGAACCCGGCCATCAGTTGCGGACGGCTTTTGAAGAAGCTTTTGCAAATGGCCGGAGACGAGCCGAACAAATAAAGCATCAGCCAGCCTTGCCGGTGCAGGTTTCTGATCAACCCGAAATAGGCGTCCGAGATAAACTGATCCAGGTTCAAGAGGCTTTTTTCCAGTTCATGCAAGAGGCGCCAGAGCGGTTTTGGCACCGAATAATTAAAATGCACGCCGGCAATGGCTTGCATGGTCCTGCCGTAACGATAGCCGAGTCCGCGCCGGTAAACATGCTTCATCCGGCCGATATTGGAAGTACCGTATTCGGCAATCGGCACGCTGTCATCGCCACTGATACCGCAAGGCATACTGGCGGCCAGCAGCATTTCATCCGGTTTTTGATCATAAACAAACTGGTGGATTGACTCAAGATACGCCAACGTGTCCTGGCTGGAGGTAAAAGGCGGCGTGATAAATTCCAGCAGGGCCTCGGAATAATCGGTCGTAATATAAGGATGGGTGAGCGCTGCGCCCAGCACGGCAGGATGCGGCGTTTGCGCGATAAAGCCGTCGGCGGAAATACGCAGACTCTCTTTTTCAATGCCTTTGAGTCCACCCGCCATTAATTCGGCATCCGGGTGATCGAGCAACAACGCCAGGCGCCGTGGAAGTGAATTTTGAGAAATTGTCATAAAGTGGGCATTCGCGGCCCTTGTCGTCCTGATATAATCGGTCATTATAAGGGGTAAGGGCCATTGAATAAATACTATCGTAGTTTAAGGTGCGCATGAAAGATAAACCGGTTGACATACTCCGAACTGTTTTTGGTTATGACCGCTTCAGGGGCGAACAACAAACGGTTATCGATGAATTGCTGGCAGGACGCGATGCGCTGGTGCTGATGCCGACCGGCGGCGGTAAATCCCTGTGTTATCAAATTCCGGCCATCATCCGCCCCGGCGTCGGTATTGTCGTATCACCCTTGATTGCGCTGATGCAGGATCAGGTCAGCGCCTTG
This sequence comes from Gammaproteobacteria bacterium HGW-Gammaproteobacteria-3, assembly GCA_002843155.1. Classification (GTDB taxonomy): domain Bacteria; phylum Pseudomonadota; class Gammaproteobacteria; order Methylococcales; family Methylomonadaceae; genus PGZD01. The sequence continues at coordinate 176,278 of PGZD01000001.1, read as the reverse complement.
CATCAATTAGGCGTCAATGCCGCCTTTCTCAATTCCACGCTGACACTCGAAGAGACACGGGACATCGAACAGCGCCTGCTCAAAGGGCAACTGGATTTACTGTATATTGCGCCCGAGCGGCTCAAGTCCGAGCGTACCAGGGCTTTGCTGGACCGGCTCACTATTGCCTTGTTCGCCATTGACGAGGCGCACTGCGTATCCCAATGGGGGCATGATTTCAGGGCCGATTATTTACAATTATCGCGGCTCCATGAACGCTATCCCGCCATTCCGCGCATTGCCCTGACGGCCACCGCCGATGAAAAAACCCGCCAGGAAATCATCACGCGCCTGGCGCTGGAACAGGCGCGGGTTTTTATCAGCAGTTTCGACCGCCCCAATATCCGTTACCGTATCGTTCAGAAGCAACATGCCCGGCAGCAATTGCTTAGCTTCATGCAAAGCGAACATGCGGGCGACGCCGGTATCGTGTATTGCCTGTCGCGCAAAAAAGTGGAGGCTACAGCCGATTGGCTGCAACAAAAAGGCATCAATGCCCTGCCCTATCATGCCGGAATGGACAGTGGTTTGCGGCAAAAACATCAACACATCTTCCTGATGGAAGAAGGCGTGGTGATTGTCGCCACCATTGCTTTCGGCATGGGCATCGATAAACCCAATGTGCGTTTTGTCGCACATCTGGACTTACCCAAAAGCATCGAAGCCTATTATCAGGAAACCGGCCGGGCCGGACGCGACGGCTTGCCCGCCAATGCCTGGATGGCTTATGGCTTGCAGGATGTCATCACCCTGCAACAAATGCTGGCCGACTCCAACGCCGACGACAGCCATAAGCGCCTTGAATATCATAAGCTCGATGCCATGCTGGCGCTGTGCGAGCAAGTCAGTTGCAGGCGCCAGGCTTTATTGGGTTATTTCGGTGACCATCTGGAACACGACTGCGGCAATTGCGATACCTGCCTGGAACCTGTAGTAACCTGGGACGGCAGCCTGGCGGCACAACAGGCTTTATCCTGCATTTACCGAACCGGTCAACGCTTCGGCGTCAACTATCTGATCGATGTCTTGTTGGGCCGTGCCAACGAACGGATTAAAAGCTTCGGCCATGACCGGCAAGCCACTTTCGGCATCGGCAGGCAAGTGGATGAAAAACAATGGCGCTCGGTATTTCGGCAACTGGTCGCCAAAGGTTTGGCGGCGGTCGATTTTGAAGCTCACGGCGGCTTGAAATTAACCGAAGCTTGTCGTCCCATTTTGCGCGGCGAAAAAGCCTTGATGCTGCGGAAAGATTTACAGACAAAAACCGCGCCGCGCGCTAAAAGCACGGTCGGCCGGTTTTCCAACGAGCAGGATACGCTACTCTGGGATGCCTTGCGCGCCAAAAGACGGGCCATCGCCGATGCACAAGACATTCCACCGTATCAGATTTTTCACGATGCCACGTTGATGGCCATGATTGAAAGCAGACCTGCCAATGCACGCCAATTCAGGCAAATATCCGGCGTCGGCGAGCGTAAACTGGAACTGTATGGCGAAGAATTTCTGGCCGTGCTGAAGGCTTTTCCCGGTGCGGGATCCGGCGCCGTTGTGGCGAGAGTTACCGGTACGGCGGAGGAAAGCCTCGATTTATTCCGGCTGGGGTACAATGTCGAACAAGTCGCACAGCGCCGGGGCTTGACGCTCGATACCATTTATAATCATCTGGCTCAAGCCCTGGAGGAAGGCGCTTTGGAATTGGTCGAAGTGGTTGCTTTGCCGGAAGCTGAAATCAACAGCATTCAAGACGCCCTGCTCAATTTGCCGGATGAGCAGGGCAACGCGCTGAAACCGGTGTTTGAACAATTTGGCGGCCAATACAGTTACAGCATTTTGCGCTGTGTGCGGGCCGCCCTGCACTATCAAACCCGTTAGCCATTAAGATAACGGCTTCATGGCACAACTTTTGTCCTGAAAAAGGAAATCTGTACCTATGTCTAATACACTGACAACCAAAACCGCCGTTACCTGCGAAAACTGTAATCTGGATACGCTATGCCTGCCCAATGGCTTGCAGCGTACCGAGATTGGTGCGCTCGGGCAACTGGTCAAGCGCGACAATATTCGCCGAAAAGGCGAGATTATTTATCATGTCGGCAGTTCATTCAGAGGCATTATCGCTCTGCGCTCCGGTAGTGCGAAATTAGTCAGTATCGACAGTAACGGCAATGAAATAGTCGTTAATTTTATCTTGCCGGGGGAATTGCTGGGTTTTGACGGCCTGGCTTTGCAGACGCATCAGTGTACGGCCATAGCCCTGGAAACGCTGAGTTTTTGCCATTTGTCGGCACACTACCTTGATTCATCGGCCATCGATACCGCTTTCCTGAATCAGGCTTTGTTGCAGCGGGCCAGTGATCAATTTGACTCGCAAGTACAAAAAATGATGCTGATCCGACGTCCCGCCGAAGAGCGCGTGGCGTCCTTTATCCTCAAAATTTCCGAGCGCTTGAAAGCGCGTGGTTATTCCGCGCTGGAATTTCGCCTGACCATGTCGCGCGAAGAAATAGGCAATTATTTAGGTTTGGCGCATGAAACCGTCAGCCGCATCATCAATCACTTTCAGGCACTGCAAATGATCGAAGTCAAATCCAGACAATTAAAAATCATCAATAAAAAAAAGCTGCTTGGCTTCTATGAGGAATAAGCGCCAAGCAGCCTGAAGGTTTGAGGAGATTGTCGATCCATCTGGATAGCCGTTTCGGATAAAATCCACCGGATTTTTGGGCATTCCTCAAAAGAGGTAGAAATGGACGCTGCCCGGCGTCCTAAAACAACAAGCCCAAAACCAATCCTTTTATAGATTGTTGTTTCTATAAGCTGAATTGGAAGGGTTTTCAGAAATAGCTTTCGCGGTGGATTCGAACTTGCCATGCTCGCTGCCTTTGATTATAAATACCAGGGCAACGACAGCAAAAATAACGCCTGCAACATAAAACCAAAAATAATCTTTTTCTTGTACTTCGCTCATGATTTTTATTCCTGTTGTTAGTGATACAAATTAGCGGATGATTTGCGTCAACGCAGGAATATTTAAGCAAAGCCCGACAAAAAAAAGTTGAGCCAGATCAATATTATTCCAAAAAATTACAATCTTCCAGCACTCACCCGCTTAGTCCGAGTGAGTACGAATAACGCATTGACTGAAGACAAGCGCCAGTCAGGCTTCAGGCTTTGGTTTCGTTGATGAATCTAAAGCGCGGGCTTTTACTTGTTTAATGCCCGGAGAGAACGCTGTACTTTCTTAGCCGCCTTGTCGCAAGCTACAGCCGATTTTTCCACGCGCCGTTTCAATAGCAAACCGACAGGCAGGCCATCACTTTCAAGGGCTGCGTATTCGTTCAAAGGCGCGCAAATCTTTTGCATTTTTTGCTCGGCTTTTAGCACGGCCTGAAATTTTTCCGAATTTTCATCATACCCGAGCAGCATCACTTCGCTGCTTATCTGATTCTGGCGCTTGAACACCTTCTCCACATAGACGCCAAACTCTTCCTGAGTCAGCTTGTTTTCGCCATATCCGTCCATAAAAGGAATAGTACAGCCAGACACACCTGCCAGGGCCATTATCGCCACCAGAGTGTCGATTACCGGCCATCCCGTTTGCTTATTCATCTCAGCCCGACAAAACATCATAGAGCCGCTTAATATACCGGCAGATTGTTTTGAAGGCAAAATCAGGTATTGTAAATCGTGCTTAACGGAGAGTATATTAAGGCTCCGTCCGATATGCTGGTGTGAAGCGTTTTGTTTTTGCCGACTTTTTTTAACAGGGTGTATACTGCCAAGCATTTAACGATGAGTATCGACTCAAAAAATTGACAGAGGGCAATAATGATAAAAAAAACACCCGGCAAACACCTGCTCAATATCGAAAAACATTTCGCCCACGACAACCCGACCTTACTCCAAGCCACCAAAGTCTTTCACGACCTGGATCAGCTCAAGTTTGAACTGGGCCTGATTGATAACGAGGAAACCAGCGCCAGTCAATATTCCTGGTGGCCTGTTATCAGTGTCCTGGGCGGCCAATCTTCAGCCAGCTCAAAATTTATTGACGAATATCTCGATACTGACTCATCCTTGCTCGGCATCCAGTCGGTCAACCATAAATTCACCGTGCTACAGCATAACAATCAGGCCGTGCCGGTGACGTTACCGGGCACGGCGCTCGATGTTGACCATCGATTACCGTTTTATCGAATCAGTCGGAAAATTGAGCGGTTGGCGCCGGGAGAAGGCGAAAATATCAATGCTTTTCTCGAATTAAAAACCATCAATAATACACGCTTGAAAGACAAACTGTTTATCGAAGCACCTGCTTTAGGCGGTGACGATACTTTAAATCCGGTCACGCAATTATTGATTGAGCATAGTGTTGATATTTCCGATCTGGTTTTGATTTTCTGTGATATTTTTTCTGCCGAATCACCTCAAATAACTGAACTCACTAAAAAAATAGCATCCCAGCAAGATTCCAACAAATTTGTCTATATCATAGATGCGGGCGGATCAAGTACCGAAATCATTCGCGCCTGGCAACAAAAACTGGCTGAAACAGGCATAAAAACCGGACAATTCATAGCTCTATCAAGCCAGCTAAGCTTGTCCGACGCCCACAACAGGCAGGCCATGGCGATTATCGACCAACGCCTGAACAGTATCAGTCATTATCGCTCGTATCGTATTCTGCACTCGCTGGAAAAAAATATCCGCGATATCAAGGATGTTATCGTCCCGGAAGTCAGCGAAGCTTTATCTATCTGGAAAGACCGTACCAACTTTTCCAGTCTTCTTATTTTAGGTTTTATCGCTACATTGATGGTATTCGCCGAAATAGAAATGGGCTTCTTTGCCCTGCTCTTTGACCCCATTGTCGGCCCTTTATTTTTGCTGGCATTGATTGCCGTCATGGTGCCTTTACATCTTTTCATCAGTAAACTCCAGGCAAAACTTATCATCAGCCGCCTGGATGAACGCCAACAGGAATTACTTTTGAGGGAACATCTGTCTCAAATGTTTGAAAAAAACCTGACCTTCAGCCGGATGCTATGGCCTTCTCCGACGCCCGCAGGCTGGAATAAACAAACAAAAACACGATTGACGAAATTAATCGAAAAAACCAAGGAATTGTTTCTGTCGATGAATGACGGCTTCAATGTTTATGATGAAGCCGAAAATTACAACGAGCCTGCCGCCAATCCTGAAAACCTGAGTTAATCTTTTAATAATACAACAAATACAGGGCTGCTTTTTGTCTTGAAAACTCTCTAAATACAAGGTTGACTATGGAATATTTAAAGCACTATGTTCCGCTCTGCTGGTTTAAAAACAATCCGTTGGAGTTGCCTCGGTCAGTCGGTTTTTTTCAAAAAAATTTGTATTTTTATATCCTGGTCGAGCTGTTCATTCAAATGAACATAACCGACCCTTTGGAAGCGACCATCGAAGTTGCCCTGGAAACCTTACTGACTTTACTGTTTGTTGCAGCGTTGCTGTTCTCAAAAAAAGCACTGGTCGGCTTCATTCCGGCCGCCACTAGCTTTCTGGTTTGCGAAAATGTCGTGGCGGCTTTCGTCTTGCCTGTAATGATTTGGCTGACGACGACAGATGATCTACTCAGTTATTATATTGTCGCGGTATTGGTTCTGTGGGACATAGCGTTGATCGTCTACCTGATCAAACGTATCCTGGCCACACCCACTCCAATCGCCATTGCCTTATCCCTGCTATATTTTACAGTCACTTATCTGGGCGCTTTTTCATTCATGCAGATATTTTAACCCAGCTTTAACATTTTGTAATCATAAGATAAAGCTGGTTAAGCCAAAATCGGCCATTATCTATCAGCATGATGCAACCTTTGCCGGATTGGACTGTTTAAAGCGCTATTTTCGAAATGCCCACCGCCGCACGCAACTGCTGCATAAAAGGAATACTGACCGCACGCGCTTTTTTTGCGCCTTCCTGCAATTGTTCCTCGATGTGGTCGGGTGCTTGCAGCAAAGCCTGATAACGTTCTCGTGCCGGGGCGATATGGTCATTGATATACTCAAATAAAATCGACTTCATCTCCCCCCAGGCAATACCCTCGGCATAACGCTGGCGAATCTCTGCAACTTCAGCAGGACCGGCAAAGGCCCGATAAATGCCGAACAAGGTACAGCCGTCCGGATCCTTGGGTTCGCCCGGCTCCAGCGAGTTGGTCTTAATTTTGTTGATCAGCTTTTTCAGCTTCTTTTCAGGCTCGAACAAAGGAATGGTGTTGTTGTAACTTTTACTCATTTTACGCCCGTCCAAACCGGCCAGTGTCGCGGCATTTTCATCCAGAACCGCTTCCGGAATGACAAAATGCTCGCCATAAATATGATTGAAGCGCCCGGCAATGTCTCGGGCCATTTCAATGTGCTGAATCTGATCCTTGCCCACCGGCACTTTATGCGCATTGAACATTAAAATATCGGCCGCCATTAAAACGGGATAACTGAACAAACCCATGGTTACGCCTTTATCCGGGTCGTTTTCACCGCCTTGCTCGTTTTCGGCCACAACCGCTTTATAAGCATGGGCGCGGTTCATCAAGCCTTTAGCGGTGACGCACGTCAGCATCCAGGTCAGTTCCATGATTTCGGGCACATCGGACTGCCGATAAAAAACCGCATTGGCGGTATCCAAACCCAACGCCAGCCAGGTAGCGGCAATTTCGAGACTGGATTGGCGAACCCGTTCCGGTTCCTGGCATTTAATCAAGGCATGATAATCGGCCAGAAAATAAAAAGGGCTGACCTGGGCATCCTTGCTGGCGAGAATGGCCGGCCTGATGGCGCCGACATAATTACCCAAGTGAGGCGCGCCGGTCGTTGTGATTCCGGTTAAAACAGTCGCTTTATTCATAGAGAGTACCTGATAATACTGATAAGCAGGGCATTAAAAAACTGTCAGATATTACATGATTTCACGACAATGGCCAGCGAATATCAATAATTGCGGCAAGCTCTGTTATCATATACTCCGCGCGGCCACATTTGCGTTTTTCTAACGTGCTATTTTGTCCGATAGCGGCGTTGCGAAAACAGTTACATAGCTTGGCTACGCTCAAGTTTTCGCGCCTTGCTCTCGAACAAAATAGCTTATGTCATAAAATCCGCAAACATGACCGCGCGGAGTATATCTTTATCGATAATTTCAGCGAACACAGCCCATGACTTTCAGTACAGCCGATCTCTGCGACGCCCATGCCGGTAGCAAACCCCTTCAGATTGCCGAACCCATCTTTACAAGCTATGGTGGCCATGCCGCCTTTTCCGGGCAAATCACTACCTTGAAGGTCTTCGAAGACCCTACTTTACTCGAATCAACGCTGCAAGAAAAAGTGCTGGACAGGGTGCTGGTCATTGACGGCGGCGGCTTCCATCACTGCGCCTTACTGGGCGACGCGCTTACCCGACTGGCCATCGACAACGGCTGGCAAGGCATTATTCTGTACGGCAGCATCCGCAATCGCGCGTTACTCGACACACTGCCCATCGGCATCCGCGCCTTGCATACCTATCCGCTGCGAAGCGACAAGCACGACCATGGCGAAAGCAATATCAGCGTCACTTTCGCCGGTGTTCAGTTTAAAAAAGATCATTTTTTATATGCCGATGAAGATGGAATCATCGTATCCGAAACAAAGTTGAGTTAAAATACCGTCATCATAACCTACCGTTTCAGTCAAGATATGCAAATAATACTAGCAAACCCGCGCGGCTTCTGTGCCGGCGTTGACCGCGCCATAGAAATTGTCGATCAAGCTCTGGATGCTTTCGGCGCGCCCATTTATGTGCGCCATGAAGTGGTGCATAACCGTACCGTCGTTGACGGCTTAAAAGCCAAAGGTGCCATTTTCATCGAAGACCTGACCGATGTACCCGTCGGCTCTTACCTGATTTTCAGCGCTCACGGCGTCTCCAAACAAGTGCAGAAAGAAGCCGAGGAACGTAACCTGACCGTATTCGATGCGACCTGTCCCTTGGTGACCAAAGTCCATCTGCAAGTCGCCAAACATGCCAAGTCGGATCGTGAAGTCATCCTGATCGGTCATGCCGGCCATCCGGAAGTCGAAGGCACCATGGGACAATACGAAAAATGCACCGAAAATGGCGGCATTTATCTGGTCGAAACCCCTGATGACGTCGCCAATCTCCAGGTCAATAACCCCGACAATCTGGCTTATGTGACCCAGACCACATTGTCGATGACCGACACCAAAATTATGGTTGATGCGCTGAGGAAACGATTCCTATCGATTCAGGAGCAGAAAAAAGACGACATCTGTTACGCTACTCAAAACCGTCAGGATGCCGTCCATGATCTGGCGACCAAAACCGATATTATTCTGGTGGTCGGCTCTCCCAACAGCTCAAACTCCAACCGGCTGCGGGAAATTGCCGAACAATTAGGCAAACCGGCCTACCTGATAGACTCCGCCAGGGACATGCAACGCGACTGGTTTACCACAGGAATCAGTGCCGTCGGTGTTACCGCAGGAGCCTCGGCGCCTGAAATTCTGGTCCAGGAGGTTATCAATCAACTCAAACAATGGGGCGGCGAAACAGCGATTGAAAACCACGGCATCGAAGAAAAAGTCGTGTTTTCTTTACCGAAAGGCTTGCAAAAACATATTCAGCCATAACAGCGAGGTTCAAAGCATGCTGGCATTTTGTCAGCTTTTATTGTTATCATCCTTGGTTTAACATTTTCTGGAGATTTTTATGTCTATGACCGCAATGGATTTAGTGGCCGCAGCCAAACAACACATTACCGAAATTGATGTGTCGAAGGCAAAAGCCGAATTGTCCAGATTTATCATCCTGGATGTCAGAGCGCCCGGCGAATTCGTCGCGGGTGCGCTCCCCGGCGCCATCAACATTTCCCGTGGTGTACTGGAATTCAAAATTACGCAACATCCGGACTTTGAAGGCAAAGAGGACGCCGACATTCTGGTTTATTGCCAAACCGGGGGCCGCGCCGCGCTGGCTACCGAAACCTTGAATAAAATGGGCTATCGTAATGCGGTCAGCCTGGCCGGTGGCTACAATGCCTGGCAGGCGTCCAATTAAAGACCTTAGCCGTTCAATAAATGTCCGTTCCCGAATCGCAACGCCTGGACAAATGGCTATGGGCCGCGCGTTTTTTCAAAACGCGCGGCCTTGCCGCCGAAGCGATCAACGGAGGCAAGGTTCACCTCAACAATCAACGCGCCAAACCCGGCAAGGAAATCGGCATCGGCGCCCGATTGACTATCAACAAAGATCAATACAGTTGGGATATCACGGTGACCGGCATCAACAACCAACGCCGTCCCGCTCAAGAAGCCGCCTTGCTTTACCGGGAAGCACCCGAAAGCCAGCTCAAAAGACAACAACTTGTCAACCAGCAACGCGAACAACGCGCGCTACTGGAGTACACTGACCGGCCCCACAAACCCAATAAAAAGGAAAGACGCCTGATTCACCGTTTCAAGCAAACTTGATTTACAGACACGTCGGCGGTTTGGGCAGCCCCGCCAGTTTACAGGCATATTTCAACGGCCCCTTCGGAAACAGTTTATGCAGATAACGGCTATTGCCTTTGTCCTCGCCCAATTGCCCGGCAATCGCCTTGGCGAACATGCGCGCATTGGGCAAATGCTTATAGCGCTGGTAATAATCCCGGATAAAACGCAGAACTTCCCAATGCTGCTCGGTCAACTCAATGCCGTCAACAGCGGCAAGCGCCCCCGCCACCGTTTCGTCCCATTGCGCCTTATCGATTAAAAAACCCTGATCGGTGGTTGCCAGGTTTTTATCTCCAAGCTTCAAGACCATGTCTGAACCCTGTCATGGGCGACAACGGCCGCCACCAGACCCGAGTAATCGATTACGGTAATGCCGTCCACCAGCCTGTCGAGGCTTATGCCGCGTATGGCAATATCGTCCGCCAGCACAGACACAGAGCGGCTTTTGGCCGATAGCGCCAGTTTCTGCGCCAAAGCGCCCTGACGCACCGCGCCGGTGACGGCATGGCCCATCAAGACCAAAGCGTCACCGGCGCCGGTTCTCTCCAGAATAACGGCATCCAAAGGTAACTGAAAGATCAAATGCAACATGTCAGTCGATGTGCGTCAATTTGAGCCCGACAATGCCGACTATCACCAGAGCTATCGAAATCAAGCGCATTATTTCAGCCGATTCCTTGAAAAAGATCATGCCGATCAGGGCGACACCGACCGCACCCATACCGGTCCAGACAGCATAGGCGGTACCCAGCGGCAAAGTCTTGATAGCCAGCATCAACAAATAAAAACTGCCGGCACCGGATACTAATGTCAGTAAACTGGGCCACAATCGGGTAAAGCCTTCATTCAACTTCAAACTCAACGCAAAAACAATTTCCACGGTTCCCGCGCAAAACAATAAAACCCAGGCAATCAAAACTTTTATTCCTTGAAATAGACTAAAATGATAAATATTTTACAATAGTCGCTTTATCGCCACTTAAAAAAAGACTGACAAACCTTAACAATGACTAATGACTCGGATTTTATCATCCGCAAAAAACAACAAATTATCCAGCATTTGACGCTGTTAAAGCAAAAATGTCTGCTCAATGTACATTTTGGCGAAAGCGAATCATTCCTGACCACACTGCTTGACATCGACACCGAAAAAGAACGGGTCGTGCTGGATTACGGCCCGAAGGAATATTTGAACAAAAAGCTGCTCAGCGCAGACAGCATAAGGTTCAGAGGTATTTTATCAGGTATCAAGATAGCTTTTGTAGGAAGTAATATACAATCCATCAAATACCAAGGGCAGCCTGCGTTCTCGATCGCCCTGCCCAAAGATTTGCTCTGGCGCCAGCGGCGACAATTTTTTCGGGTTAAATCGCCTTTGGCAAAAGCCAGCTATCTGAGATTGACAATCCAGGATCGAGCCCCGGAAGACGTCCATCTCTACGATATCAGTCTTTCCGGCTTCTCCGTACTGAATGAATCCAGCGAACTTGCCGAGCATTTAACTGCCGGTAGTGAATGGCAAGATTGCCCACTCATTCTTGAAAATACCGCCGAAGCCAGCGTTTCATTCATCATCAAAAGCGTCATCGCACTCAACCCCAATAAACCCGAGAAGGCACAGAAAATAGGCTGTCAATTCACCCAAATATCACCCGCGTTTGAATCGGGCATTCAACGCTATATTCAGCAAATCGAACGGGATCTGAAACAGAAAAGTTAAACTTATTTCTCGCGATAAACTCGGTACACACTATTCATGATAGAATTTCACGATGTTGACCGCCACATCCACTTCGCTTCCAGAAGCCAGAATATACACCGTCTCAGAGCTCAATCAGGCCAGTAACCGCCTGCTCAACGAACATTTTCTGCGCATTCAGGTGGAAGGTGAGATATCCAACCTGAGCACGCCTTCCTCCGGCCATGTTTATTTCACGTTAAAAGACGCCGCCGCGCAAATCCGTTGCGCGCTGTTCCGCAGTCAATCCCGACGTTTGAGTTTTAAACCCGAAAACGGCCTTAAAGTCATCGCCCGTGCGCAAGTCACCCTTTACGAACCCCGAGGCGACTATCAACTGCTGGTAGAATCGCTTGAACCTGCGGGGGACGGCGCCTTGCTCAAAGCTTTCGAGGCCTTGAAGCTGAAACTGGCCCAACAGGGCCTGTTCGATGCCGCCCATAAAAAGCCGATACCGGCATTGCCTGACTGCATAGGCGTCATCACCTCGCCAAGCGGCGCCGCGCTAAGGGACATGTTGACGGTGTTGCGGCGGCGTTTTCCGGCCATTCCGGTCATTCTTTATCCGGTTGCAGTGCAAGGCGAGAGCGCGAAATACGAAATAGCCAAAGCTCTCGACACCGCCAACACATTAAATCAATGCGACGTTCTCATTCTCGGACGCGGCGGCGGCGCTTTGGAAGACCTGTGGGCATTCAACGAAGAAATCGTGGCCCGCGCCCTTTATGCCAGCAGCATCCCGGTAATTACCGGCATAGGCCATGAAACCGACTTCAGCATTGCCGATTTTGTCGCCGATTTGCGCGCGCCGACACCTTCCGCCGCCGCCGAACATGCGGTGCCGGATCAACGGGAATGGCTGCATCGCTTGCGCCGTTTGGAAAACCAAATCAAACAACAATGGCAACAAAGTCAAGGCCTAAAAAGCCAAACCTTGCAGTGGCTCACTAAACGCCTGCAACAACAGCACCCCGGGCAAAAACTGATGCGCAACGCCCAGCGCCTGGATGAGCTGGAATCAAGGCTGGCGCGCGCCGTTCAGCATCGCTTGCGCCATGCCCGCAGCACATTGGCCGGACAAACCGCCAAATTCCGCCAGCATTCACCCATGCCTCGAATCAACGCCCTGTCAGTCCGGCAACAGCATTTGCAAGGGCGTTTACTGGCGGCACTCAGCCATAAAATCGAGCGCCTCGACCGGCAACTTTTACAAGCCAGTCAAACCTTGCATGCCGTCAGTCCACTGGCTACGCTGGGGCGCGGCTACGCCCTCGTCACCGAAGCGCAATCGGGCGTCGTTATCCGTTCCACCGAACAACTCTCAAAAGGCGATCTCGTCCATACCCGTTTAGCCCATGGACACTTCAACAGCCGAATCGAGACGCTTGATACTCGAACCGCAAAAAACCGGTGTTACCCGACTTAGATACTGGTGTGGGCATATTGTTTAATCCCTGCTTATTTCAGTGCTATTTTTCCTGAAAATGCCTATACCCCGAACCCGCCTGCAATATGCCCGGATTATATTTGTTTGCAAGCGAACCGGCACCCATACAACCTCTACATCGGCTGTGCAAACGCCCACTTTATGTTAATGTCCATCCTGTACGTATCGATTCACTCACGAGGTATGCTATGAAAACACTGTCATTTGTTTTACTGTGCGCGCTTTGTTACACGCCTTCCCTGTTCGCGGCCGACATGAGCCGGGCGCAGGTCGAAGCGCTACTGGCGCAGGCCGATAAAAACCATCCTGCCGATTTACGCCGGAAAGATTTCAAAGGCGTCAACTTGTCCGGCCTGGATTTTCGCAATGCCGACCTGTGGGGCGCCGATTTGAGAAAAGCCAATTTGAGCGGCAGCAACTTGTCCGGTCTGGTGCTGGATTTGACGGTCATGACCGGCATTAATTTATCCGGCGCCAATTTATCCAATACCAGTATTTTTGGCGTCAGTCTGATGCGAGCCAATTTAAGCCAGGCCGATTTACACGGCAGCCGGGTCATCGCAATCATGGACTACGCCAATCTGAGCCAGGCCGACATTACTGGCGCCAATTGGGGCGTCGACATGAAAAATCAATCGATGGGCCTGATGCGGGCCAGTTTGAAAGGCGCCAATTTAACCGGCGCCAAACTGTCCCGCGCCAACCTGAGCCGGGCCATGCTGAAAATGACCAAACTCAACGGCACCTTGTTAGTTGACGCGGATTTAACGGCCGCCGACATGGGCGGCGCCGATCTGACCGGTGCCGATTTGTCCGGCGCTAACTTGTCTTACGCCAAATTGATGGATACTAATTTTACCGGCGTTCATTTAAAAGGTGCGAAGTTCAAAGGCGTCAAGGAACCTTCGACGCTCAGAGGCATCGACAAAAGTATCGATTTGGACCAGGCCATATTCGAACCCTGAGACGCCCCTGGCCGGTTTCGTCTTTTGTTCTGTCCGTGCATACACTCATCGTAGATCAAAATTCGGCCCTTCACCTAACGCTAGGTGAGGGGCCGAACACCCCGGCGCCTCCTTAAAGCGGTGTCGAAATTTGAAGTGCGAAAGGTATAACGTTCGCTACAGCCGCGCTTGTCGTCCAAGAATCTCGGTGCCAAATAAAACCTGCTATGTCATAATAAACCGTTTTTAAAAGCCAGCTGTTTTAACAAAAAAGGGCGATAACGATGGATGACAACAAGAAAAAAGCGCTGGGCGCGGCGCTTTTGCAAATTGAAAAACAATTCGGTAAAGGTTCGGTGATGCGCATGGGCGATGTCACGGCCGCAGCGCGTGACATTCAGGTAGTTTCCACCGGATCGTTGTCATTGGACATTGCTTTGGGTTGCGGCGGCTTGCCGCGAGGCAGGGTCGTTGAAATTTACGGGCCTGAATCCTCCGGAAAAACCACGCTGACTTTGTCGGTGATCGCACAAATGCAAAAACTGGGCGGAACCGCTGCCTTTGTCGATGCCGAGCACGCCCTGGATCCGGCTTATGCGGAAAAAATCGGCGTCAATGTCGATGACCTGCTGGTTTCCCAGCCCGATACCGGCGAGCAAGCTTTGGAAATTACCGACATGCTGGTACGATCCGGCGCGGTTGATATTGTCGTGGTGGATTCGGTTGCGGCGTTGACGCCAAAAGCGGAAATCGAAGGCGACATGGGCGACTCGCACATGGGTCTACAGGCCAGACTGATGTCGCAGGCACTTAGAAAATTGACCGCCAATATCAAAAGATCCAATACCCTGGTCATTTTCATCAATCAGATTCGCATGAAAATCGGCGTCATGTTCGGCAATCCCGAAACCACCACCGGCGGCAACGCCTTGAAGTTTTACGCATCGGTACGCCTGGATATTCGCCGTATCGGCGCGGTCAAAAAAGGCGACGAAGTGATCGGCAACGAAACCCGCGTCAAAGTGGTCAAAAACAAAGTCGCGCCCCCGTTCAAACAGGCGGAATTTGAAATTCTGTACGGCGAAGGCGTGTCGTTCTTCGGCGAGCTGGTGGACTTGGGCGTGAACTTCGGCTTGATTCAAAAAGCCGGTTCCTGGTATAGCTACGGCGATGAGAAAATAGGCCAAGGCAAGGATAACGTAAAAATATTCTTAAAAGAGCATCCCGACAAGGCTCAGGAAATCGAGGCAAAAATCCGTTCGGAAGCCTTTGGCCGAGTGGCGCCTGCCGCTGCCGAGGTAGATGAAATCGAGACAGAACTTTAAGCGGGCTTGATTTTACGTTATGGATGATGCGCTTAAAGCCATCCGGGAAACAGGACTTCGGCTCCTGGCGCGCCGCGAGCACAGTCGGCTTGAGCTGTTCAACAAGCTTACGGCGCGAGGCTTTGAACCCCGCTCTATCGACACGGTACTCGAACAATGGCTCGAACAGGGTTGGCTCTCCGACCGGCGTTTTGCCGAAAGCTATGCAAGGTACCGCATCGCCAAGGGTTATGGCCCAAACCGTATCGCTTATGAACTGCGGCAAGCCGGTATCGAAAATTTCGACCTGGATGCTTTCGTTCATGAAAGCGCCGTAAGCTGGCTGGCTATAGCGCATCAGGTGTATGAGAAAAAATATTCGCAGACCCCCATCCTCACGCGCCAGGAATGGGCCAGACGCCGCCGGTTTTTATTGCAGCGCGGCTTCGTCGGCACATTGATCAATGCCTTGTCTGATCAGTTGAACCTTAAATTTGCATAAGCTCCCCAAACCTTAAATCTTTTGACTATGACAAAACATATGACCAGCGCGGCGTTGCGCACTGCCTTTCTGGAGTTTTTCCGCGCACGCGGCCATTGTGTCCAGCCCTCCAGCTCCCTGATTCCAGGCAACGATCCTACGCTCTTGTTCACCAATGCCGGGATGGTCCAGTTCAAGGATGTATTTCTGGGCCGGGAACAGCGCGCTTATACCCGAGCCGTGACCAGTCAGCGCTGTGTGCGCGCCGGAGGCAAACACAATGATCTGGAGAATGTCGGTTACACGGCAAGACACCATACTTTTTTTGAAATGCTGGGCAATTTCAGCTTCGGTGATTATTTCAAAAAAGAAGCGATTCATTTTGCCTGGGAATTTTTGACGCAGGAATTGCAGATTCCCGCCGAAAAACTCTGGGTGACCGTATTTGAAGAAGATGCCGAAGCCGAGAAAATATGGCTGGATGAAGTGGGCGTTGACCCCAACCGCTTCTCCAGAATCGGCGCCAAGGATAATTTTTGGTCCATGGGTGATGTCGGCCCTTGCGGGCCTTGCAGCGAAATATTTTATGATCATGGCGGACACATTGCCGGCGGCCCTCCGGGTACACCCGAAGAAGACGGCGACCGTTACATCGAAATCTGGAATCTGGTATTCATGCAATATGACCGGGATTCTGACGGCAATCTGCACCTTTTACCCAAACCCTCGGTCGATACCGGCATGGGACTTGAACGCATTGCCGCCGTCATGCAAGGCGTACACAGCAATTATGAGATCGATTTGTTTCAATCCCTGCTGGCGGCAGCCGCAAAGCTGGCCGATACCCGCGATTTGGATCAAAGCTCATTGCGGGTAGTGGCCGACCATATCCGTTCTTGCGCTTTTTTGGTGGCCGACGGCGTCATGCCGTCGAACGAAGGCCGAGGTTATGTGCTCAGGCGCATTATCCGCCGGGCTATCCGCCACGGTTATCGCTTAGGTATCCGCGAGATTTTTTTCTACCAATTGGTCGCCTCTCTGGTGCAGGAGATGGGCGCGGCCTATCCTGAATTGAAAGCGGCGCAGGCGCAGATCGAGCGCGCCCTTAAAAACGAAGAAGAGCGTTTTGCCGAAACGCTTGGACAAGGCATGAAAATCCTTGAAGCCTGCATCGCAAAACTGTCCGGTTCAACCATCCCCGGAGACATCGTTTTTCAACTCTACGACACTTATGGTTTTCCGGTCGATTTGACGGCGGATTTCGCCCGCGAACAAAACCTGACCATCGACCACGCCGGTTTTGAAATGGAAATGGCGGCACAGCGTAACAGAGCCCGTGCCGCCAGTCATTTTGGCGGCGATTACCCACAGGAAATAAAACTGGACGGACAAACCGAATTTACCGGTTATGACCATCTTCAGGATCAGGCGCAGATAATCGGACTGTTCCGGCAAGGCATGCCGGTGGAGCGGTTGAACGCAGGCGATGAAGGCATCGTCGTGCTGGATAAAACGCCCTTTTACGGCGAATCCGGCGGCCAGGTCGGCGACAGCGGCACGATTGTATGCGGCGAGGCACTTTTTGCCGTTGACAACACACAAAAACAAGGCGGCGATTTATTTTTGCACAAAGGCCGACTGGTTTCGGGTACGTTGGAAAATACCCGGAGCTGCACCGCGACTGTCGATGGCGCTAAACGCAAAGCGACCGAATTGAACCATTCCGCGACGCATTTGCTGCATGCCGCGTTACGCACGCTCTTGGGCGAACATGTCGCGCAAAAAGGCTCGCTGGTCAATGCCGAACGCTTGCGCTTCGATTTTTCCCATTTCGAACCCTTGACCGGCGCTCAAATCGACGCCATTGAACGTCTGGTCAACAGCCAAATCCGTTTGAACGAAGCCGTATCCGCCGAGGTCATGGCTAAAGAGGAAGCCATGCAGGCCGGTGCGATGGCGCTGTTTGGCGAGAAATACGGCGACCGGGTCAGGGTTTTAAAAATCGGCGGCTTTTCCACGGAACTTTGCGGCGGCACCCATGTAAAACGCGCGGGCGACATCGGTTTTTTTAAAATAATTACTGAAACCGGCGTCGCCGCAGGCGTCAGAAGAATTGAAGCGATAACCGGAAACGCCTGTGTGGACTGGATAGAAACCTTGGAAAAAACACTGGCGATGATTGCCGGTTACGTTAAAAGCACTCCCGACAAAGCAGCCGAAAAAGTCGAACAACTGCTCGAAAAAAACAAACTGCTGGAAAAAGATCTGGAACGCCTGAAAGCCAAACTGGCCAGTTCAGCAGGCGGCGAACTTATCAGCCAGGCGGTCGATATTGAAGATATTAAAGTCCTGGCCGTGCGCATTGACGACATTGACGGCAAGGCCCTGCGGGAAATGCTCGATCAACTCCGCAACAAACTGGGCAGTTGCGCCGTGGTGCTGGCTACGATCGAGGGCGAAAAAGTCAGCCTGATAGCCGGTGTTTCCAAAGACCAGACTTCGCGCCTCAAAGCCGGTGACCTGGTCAATGCGGTCGCGCTCCAGGTCGGCGGCAAAGGCGGCGGCAGACCCGATATGGCGCAGGCGGGGGGCAATAACCCGGGCGCCCTGGATAAAGCTTTACGCTCAGTCCCGCAATGGATACAACAACAATTAGGCGCTTGAACCCAAGGTTAAAGACACAATGGCATTATATGTTTATAAATTCGGCGGCACTTCCGTCGGCTCGGTAGAACGGATCAAAGCGGTCGCGCAACGCGTCAAAAAAGTACATGACCGTGGCGATCAAATAGTGGTCGTGGTTTCGGCGATGAGCGGCGAAACCAACAAATTGCTCGCTTTGGCCAAAGCCATGCAAAACACCCCCAATAACCGGGAACTGGATGTTCTGCTGGCGACAGGCGAACAAGTTACCATGGCCTTATTGAGTATGGCGCTTCATGACCTGGGTTGTCCCGCCTGCTCTTACACCGGCGGACAAGTCAAGATTCTGACCGACAGCAGTCACACCAAGGCCAGAATACGCAATATCGATGACGAACGGTTGCGCAAAGACCTTGCCGCCGGACGCGTTGTGGTCGTGGCGGGATTTCAGGGCGTCGATCAGGAAGACAATATCACCACGCTCGGACGCGGCGGCTCCGACACCACGGCAGTGGCCTTGGCGGCCGCGCTGAAAGCGGATGAATGTCATATTTACACCGATGTCGATGGCGTTTACACCACCGACCCCAGGGTAGAGCCCAAGGCCCGCCGTCTGGATAAAATCACTTTCGAAGAAATGCTGGAAATGGCCAGTTTAGGCTCCAAAGTGCTGCAAATCAGATCGGTGGAATTTGCCGGTAAATATAATGTGGCCTTGAGAGTGTTGTCATCATTCACAGAAGGTCAAGGAACACTCATTACCTACGAGGACAATCAAATGGAGCAAGCTTTAATTTCCGCCATTGCCTTTAATCGGGACGAAGCAAAACTGACCATCACCGGAGTACCGGATTTGCCCGGCGTGGCCTATAAAATTCTGGGCCCTGTCGCCGACGCCAATATCGAAATCGACATGATTATCCAGAATATTGCAGGGGATGACACCACCGATTTCACTTTCACCGTCCATCGTAACGATTACCGGCAAGCCAAAGAATTACTGGTCGGCGTGTGCGCACAATTAGGCGCAAAAGCCGTGTCCGGTGATGACAAAATCGTCAAAATTTCCATCGTCGGCGTCGGTATGCGCTCACATGCGGGTATTGCCAGCACCATGTTCAAGACACTGGCCCAGGAAGGTATCAACATCCGCATGATCTCGACTTCCGAAATAAAAATTTCTGTCGTCGTCGATGAAAAATATCTGGAACTGGCGGTCAGGGCTCTGCATTCGGCATTTGAACTGGAGCTTGAGCCGGTCGAAAGTTAAGGAATGGGCATGAAATAACTTGGGCAACTGATGAGATTTTTGTTCGTATTCAAGGCGTGCAAACTTAGCTATAGTGAACTATGTAACTGTTTGCACAAAGCGCCGCTCTTGGCTCACGCCCCTTACCTACATCCCTGTAGGCAACGCAGAAGACGGACAAAAAGACAAGTCAGTTGCACAAGCTATAAAATGCACGTTCCTAAGTTTTACATATCCTGAAAAATGTTTATAATGTGCGTCTTGGTTCGTTGCTGCGAGAACGCAGTAATAATTACTTAAATTAAAAGGGAGAAGCCATGCTTATCTTGACTCGTCGGGTAGGAGAGACTCTGATGATTGGTGATGAAGTGACAGTCACCGTACTTGGAGTCAAAGGAAATCAAGTTCGCATCGGTGTCAATGCGCCCAAGGAAGTCTCTGTACACCGGGAAGAAATCTACGAAAGAATCAAGAAAGAGCAAGCCGAATCTTCAGGATTGAGCGGCCCCGAAGAGTAAGAAAAACTAGGAGAGTTGGCCGAGAGGCTGAAGGCGCTCCCCTGCTAAGGGAGTATGGGTTTTATAGCCCATCGAGGGTTCGAATCCCTCACTCTCCGCCATTGATTTTAAACTTATAGTTGACAAAAATATAAAAAAATAAGAAAATGGTCAGCTCAATTAGGCGCCCGTAGCTCAGCTGGATAGAGTACTCGGCTACGAACCGAGCGGTCGGGAGTTCGAATCTCTCCGGGCGCGCCAATGTCCAAAAATTGAGAAAAGTTTAATCCCCTGTAGCTCAGTCGGTAGAGCGGGTGACTGTTAATCACTAGGTCGGCGGTTCGAGCCCGTCCGGGGGAGCCAAATAAATCAAGGGCTTAGGTAGAAATACCTAAGCCCTTTTTTTATGCGTGGTCACTTTTATGGTCACTTTGTTTTTCTCTTAAAACCGAAAATTTTTCGGTTCACCATCTGAAAAACGTACGTTACATAAGCAAATATTTTCGCCAAAGTCATAGTAACGCTTGGAATTAAGATCTGGAAGCTTTGCAATCGTTAACTAAAGCGAACTGTCACTCTCTTTGTTTGCCCTACTTTCATAGAAAGCGTTTACTTTGCTTGCTAGCCACATTTGAGGATTCTTAATTACCGGTGGAGGTACTTCGCCTGCCTTCCTCATTCGCCAAAATTGAGTGCGAGTCACACCTAATTTCTCCAACATATCACTGATCTTTAAGAACTCTTTTTCTTTGGCAATTTCTGTCGTCTTTTGTTCGCTTTCAGTATTCACAGGATCAACCTAATTACAAAGAGTTGTTACACACACCGCAACGTTCAGATAGATCTTCCCTCGCATTCAATAAAACCCAGGCTCGACAATTCGTGCATGTCGAAATCTGAACTTTTTTATCTTTGATGTCCTGGGCTACCACCCAAGCAGCCGAAAAGTCGAGTTGTCCGGAAGGATAGGAACGCTTGTAGGCGTCAAAAGCGGTTATCAGTGTTTGGATTTGACTGTCGGCCGATTTGTTTGAAGCAGCCCGATAGCACACGGCAAACAGCGTTACGTCCTTGTATTTCCGCCGGCTTCCAGTCAAGCCACGGGTGGAAAATTTGATGGATCCACGGCTGGGCGAACGGCCATGTAATTGACGGTATGTCTGTCTCAATAGCTTGATCGGAATTCCAGTTGCTTGATGAACGATTTTGACCTTTGCGTGACGATTGAGCAGTTCAATTGCCAGGGATTGCTGTTGAAATTTCTTGAGCATTAGCTGTCCCCCTTAGCCAATATTGCCACTTAATCCGAGCATGGCTTCCAACATCGGTGGCGATTCTCTGTTGATGTTTTGAATAAACTGACGCGAAAATCGGGGGGTAAAACATAACCAGTTAGAGCGGGCAATGAAATCAATGTCTTCTAAAGATAAACGTCCAACTGCCAAGCGCATGGTTTCATCCGTAATGCCAAGTACCAGCTCGGTCAGTACCGGGTTCTCCCGTGCAATTTCTCTGGCTTTGATGAGCCAGGCCTGATTCATGGCATAAATCTCTTCATCGCAACCCAGTTGATCGATCGCCGTTAGTTTGTCAAAGTAGACCTCCAGATTTTTGAATGCTGACTGCATCATGTTATCGATGTGCCCCGCCATATTGACTATTTTCAGTTTCGATTTCAGATAATCGGATCCGAATTCAGCGACCAGTGGCAAAAACAATTCCTGAATGAACCCCTGCGTGATGGTTTTGACGTCCTTAAAATCAATTGTCAGCAATTGCTGATTGGCAAAGCACTCGCGAGCCAGTCTTGCGAGATTTTTGCCATGGATTGGCTGAGGTATTTGGGAATTGGTGGCTGTGACGACAACGATATGCATGCGACTTCTCCTTAGTAGCTGATGGATCGTCTCTAACGAGCGCTTAGTTTGTTCAATGTGAGCATTTTTGATTTTGCGGAAACCCAGCGTCGCCGACCTGAGCGATCGGTCCACACCTCGCAGATAGGGCATTGGCTAAATGCGGCATCCGGGTGAATCATGCCCAGGTAACGGGCGTGGCAACGCCCGCAAAGAATGAATACCAAATCACCTGTTGAGCGCATGGTAATTAAATACCAAGCCCGGTTTATATCTAACGGATAATGTTCGCTGGAGCGTGGTTGGATAAATTGCCGATCGGCTAAAATTTTGGAAGCGACGTTGCTGTAGATCTCATAGGCTGCAACCAGTAAGGTCGCACTCAGGTTCGGGGTAGAAAGCCGGTGCCGAATGTCTTCAATCATGCTTAAAAATAGCGAGGCATGAATGTTGTTGAACGCCGAGCGGATGGCCCATTGATGATCGTGTGGCAGCATGCCTTGTTTGGGCGATTGTCCTTGTACCGCCTTAAAAAAAACTATGCTTTGTTTTCGGGTTAAATGGCAGAGCTGGCTGACAATTGGCGGACGGGCGCCGAGTTGGATCAGTCTTTCCGCCAAGAGTAAGTCTGCGCCAATGTTTGGCCTGTTTTTAAAGGGCATTGGTTTTATCCGCGGTTCCAGTGATATTGGGTTGGAGCAGATCCACATAGGCAACCATGGGTAAGTTGCTTGGGGCATAGACAGGCAATAACTGAATTACTGCACGACTGCTTTCGGCGTGTTCACGAAGTTTTTCCTGTGTCATGCTGGCGAGAATGTCTATGCCAGCCCGGTCTAATCCAAAGCGCCAGGCCGTTTCCGCCGGATTACTGCGTGCGCATTCCCTGGCTAACATGAGATATTCGAAATTTAACCGGGCAAGATCTTCATCCAGTGTTGACATAAACGCCTCTGTGTTGATTAACGACTGTTGTCGATATGCTAGGAGGGCAACGCGCAAATGTCCCGGTCGCAAAGTGACCTGTTTTGGGTCACTTTGCTCTGGAAGCCTTGTTAGATAGCGGTTTGCGTCGTTGAATATCATTGGTCTATTGAGCTGTCGATGCCTTTTTCGGCATGTGATGAACGGCCAATTTGATATCGTTAGGCTATTTGTGCGGCTTGAAGAATTGAATGATCCTGAAATTCTTCTAACCTCGTTCTGTTTACCAAAGGCTTTGTCCCTGACAAGCGGCATCTTACTTGGCGTTTGATCTGAATAACTACATTCCAAAATCATTTTTACTTCACTCATATCGCATTGGCTATGGAGGACATTGTTATGAATCGGCTATTCGCTAACCAGTCCGTTACTGTCGGTTACCTGGTTTGGGGTGGTTTATGCGTGAGGTAATTCAATGCTTGATCGATTGGTTGGATAGCGAGCCAAGCGATGAAAAAGGCCACCGCATATTGCGCGCGTTAGCCCAGGAATCGTTAATGAAAGCGGATTTCGAAGAGTCGAAGCGACGTTTCACGGCCGATGCAATCGTCGCTGCTGTTGGTGAGTCCTTAGAAAGTGCCGAACCTAAAAAATGGATCGACTGGCCGGGTTCGTTAAAAAAATATTGCGAAATCCGCGAACCGCAAATCATGGAATTTGCCCGTAAGCGTGGGCTTCCTCATTATCCAAAGCCGGAGCGTAAAAGCACAAAGGGAGGGCCGGGACGACACACGACGTTCTATATCAAAGCTGAACCGGTTCCGGAGATATTGGAAGAAGACCAAGCAATCGAGGACGTTCGGGCTGGGAGCAACGCAGCCGATTTGCAAGCCAGCTATCAAATGACTGAATTGGGTGAAGTCAAACCCAGTTGGGTCGCGCGTTGGTTATTCCGGCATGGACAGATCGAATTAAGACAATGGCATGTCTGGGTTATATTGGGATGGCTAGCAATCATAGCTGGGTTCGCGGTGTTAATTGCCTATGCCGGATGGCTATCGTTATCCGTGCCCAGGCCGGTGACAACGCAAGATTTGACATTACTGGTAAGTATTTTCGCGATTCCCTATGGTTCCTGGGTCACGATCATCAAGCCTTGGATATTATTGTTGGATGATCGAATCGTAGTAGCCCATGAACTGTTCACAAATTTTCATGAACAGTCTGCGCAGTTCGAACTGCTACGAGATGGGGATTTAAGAGTGGTGCGGTTAGTTCGGTATTCGGCGGCATGTCCCATTTGTGGGGCCACGATTTATCTCGAAAAAGGCGAACCGGATTACCGGCGCAGATTGGTGGGGCGATGTTATGAAAGCCCAAGAGAGCATGTCTTTAGTTTTGATCGAATCACGCGTTGCGGGCGGTTACTGGTAGATAGATAGCATTTCGAAGGTGCATCTCAGCCCTTTTAGGGTGGACATAGAACTGTAGCTTGTTCTCATTTTCGGTAATGAAAATGAGCGCATTATCCGACTGGATAATGCGTTCATGTATTGAAAGAGACTTAACTACCCATGCCTGCTTCGAGTGTTTGCGTTTGACCGGATTGAACTGGATACGCCATCACCGATGCCGGTTTGCCTTGCTGATCCAACTCAACCACGAAGGCTTTGCCGTACAGCGCAGGACAGCCGCAAAAATCTGGTAACAAGCGTTGCATGGCATTGGCCGGATCGCTGGCGGTATTGGCAACCACAAAGGCGATGAAGGCATCCGAATCGCTTTCGAAGGTCGATTCCTGAAATTCATCGTATTCGCTTCTGAAGCTGGCCATTTGTTGCAACACCTGAGCCGAGCAATCGCCTTTGGGTACGATGATGTCATCGGCGTTTTCCTGGCCTTGGTAGCAGGCCTGATCCCTGATTTCAACAACATCCCGCCCAAGCCAGATTCGGTAACCCTCGCAAAAACGCACAACTACCCAACACCAATCACCTTGGAATTGAGCCTGATGGCTTTCATTGACCGTTTCAATTACCAGTTCTTCATCATTGAGATGCCGAACCAGTGTATGAATCCAATGCCCGTTATCCAGTGTGCCGTGGTACAGCAAATAATCTCGACTCCAGGCAAACAAATAACGCCCTGCGCCGTCCTGTTTGATGTCATCATCAATCGAGACAACGCCTCGATCCATAATTTCTTCAAGGGTCATGGCTTTTTCCGGTCGCTGTTCGAAGTTTCCAAAAACTTCGGTATCGCAAACCGGATAAGCAATGATTTCGCGTAAAGCCTCAGGCGGCACTACTGGCACATCATTGAGTAACTTCAACAGCTCCCAATGCCGCAGCATTTCATAAAAACCAACGAACGCTTCGGCAGAGAGAGTGGCTTTCATCTGGATAAACCGCTGTTCGATGGTTTGCGCCAAAACGGCTTTAACCCGTTTGATGACATCAGCTTCATCCACCAATTTGTCACGATCCGGCAAGCGGGCGTGAAAACGGCAAGAGTCCAGATGAATGATATGACGATGCGATGTGTAGCTGTGCGAGGTATAAATGGGCAAACCTTGCAGATAGACATCGAACTCATATTGCGCTCCATTGGGTTGGTCCATGCCATGCAGATAAATCGTGCCAATCTCGGTGTTAACAAAGCTCAATCCGCCATCCAGGGCGCATGAACGCTCAAGCAATTGTTCGTTGAACAGCACTGGAATGGGGAAACCGAGCACCAAGCGTTTTAGCGTGCTGGCAATTTGACCCATTTCCATATCCACATCCTGCAAGGTAATGCTAGTGATGCCGTTCCAGTCCTGGACTGGTGTGATCGGCACCGGTTTAAATGCCAAAATGTGGTCGGTTTCGATGTCGATCGAACCACTTTTGCTGATGACGCTGATGTGCCGACAGGCAAACAGTGCCGATAAGAAGCCGATTCCAAACGGGTGTTCGTGGGCAACCACGTCTGCATCCCAACCGGATTCGGCGACTGTCAGTAGTATTGCAATCGAGTCGATGCCGCAGCCATCATCCAAAACCTGTAGCGTTTTGGTTTCAGGACAGAAGTTAATCACCACCATGGCCGCATTGGCCCGGCGCGCATTTTGAATTAACTCGCCCAGCACAGTAGTTTTGTTGGTGAAGCTGAAGCGCAGACTTTTGACCAAATTGGCTTGATTAACTTTCATCGCGACTTCGCTGGTTTGTGTGTTCATGTGTTATCTCCAGGTATAAAAAAGCCCCGAGGACACGACACAGTCCAACCCCGACGGGGAGAACGGATCATCTCCCCGAGGCGGGTGATACTGGCTAGGCCAGTGGTTAAGTTAAAGGCCGGTCTAACGCCGAATTACGATGCCAAAGCCAGGTCTGTAGTCGATGGTAGGGAGCCCGTCCATTCCAACAAGCTGGATTGTTCGTTTTCCAATACCGCATCGGGATCGATGCCTCGGCTGGTCAATACGCTGCTCATCGCCTGGGTTAACAGACAATGACCTTTTTCCCGTTCCGACTCGCCGCCGTGCTTGATCGCCCAAAAGGGATCGAAATGGACATGCCGGCTACTGCGTGGACACTGCTTGTTCACTTCGGTGTGAAACGCCCGATCTAAGTTCTCTGCCTGGTCGAACTGCTGCCAGAAACCATGACCGGCTTGCGTATCCACGGGCGGTAACCAGCGGCGCTGGCGGCCAACCCAACGGTTCATCCGGTCGATCAGGGTTTTACTTTTCGGAAAAAAGTGAATGGTGCCGACGCCCGGATAATAGCGAACGTCAAAATAACTGCCGCCTATCCGTTCTCCAACCCGAAGCGCGTGAAAATGCTGTCGAAACACCGACACCAAACTCACTTCCGCTTCGGTCTTACCATCGAGCAAGGCAAACACCTTGTCGAAATCCGCTAACAGCCGTTCTGACTCCCAGTTCAGACTACTATGGTACGACTCAACTTTGTGCCCTGGTAGAACGAACCGAGTGGTTTTGATCCGCATGCCCAGCGTGCGGTGTTTGTCATTGGATTTCCAGCCCATGTAAAACACCGCGTTATCGCTGTAATAGCGGGTGATCAGATCGAACACATCGCACACCATGCTCAGTTGAATTTCACCTTGCTGATCGATGATGCCTTGCAGAAATCCATAGATATTCGGCACGGTAAATTCCAAGGACTTCACCGTTTCGAAATCTGACTCCAAGCGTTTCTGCGCTGCCGATGACAAGCGTGATGTGACCTGTGTCGAGCGTAAGATGCTGGCCCAGGCCCGATTCTTCAGATCGTGATAGCGTTTAAACAGTGTCAGTTTCACCGCATCCGAAGACGACTCGTCTTCACTGCTGATACCGCCACCGCTCAGTTCGCCGAGCGTTTTGCCCAGCATGGTTCGATAACGGCTGGCTCGGGCTTCACTGACCACGGCCTGTCGCGCTGCTTCGACCGCGGCATTGAACATCAACACCGCGTTATCGATGAAGGCATTCGGCAAGGCCAGCTCATGGGGCAGTTGAAATTCGCCCGCTAAATCGTCGGCCTCCCGCCTATCCTGGCGCAAATCGTCCAGAATACTGCCGAGGATGTCCTGTTCGAACGTCGAAGTTTTTTTCAACCAGATCAGGGCCACGTCGACCGGCGTTTTGCGTTCGGCATCCTCGCCGGCGAACATTTCTTGCAGAAACTCGACCTCGCCGTGCTGCTCGATCAACCGTAATAACAGCTGGCGTTCTTTCGAAAACGGATTGCGCACGGTTTCGGCATTGAGAATGGCGACGATTTCACCGTCAAACAATATCTCCCAAGCCTTCAACACGTGTTTGGCGCCTTCGGCAAACGGCGGATTCATGATGATGTGAGAATAGACACTGCCGCTTTGAAACTGCAGAAAATCCATCCCTACCACCGCATAACCTTCATCGCGCAGAACCGCGTGTTTGCGGATATCGATTTCAATGCAATCGATCGGCAAACGTTTACCGTACTGGTATGGCCCTGGACGAAGCAAATGTCCTTCGCCTGCTGAAGGCTCTAATACCCGAGCGAATTGCTGGTTCTTGAACATCTCCCAAGCTTTACGACTCAGTGCTTCTGGCGTGGGGTAATATTGATAAGGGTCTGTCATGGTGTACTCCAAAGAATCCCCTGACGACCGATTTATCCCTGGCGGGATAGAATCATCCCGCAGGGGTAAAATAAAAAATCTCGGTTTAACCGAGTGTCGAAATCAAACGGCGCGTCAGATCAACGCAAACCGCTTACCTTGAATGAAGTCCTGATACTGCCGGGCTTCATTTTTTGCCTTGAACCGGGCATGCACGCTGCCGTCGATCCAGATTTCCCAGGGCAAGCGTTTAAGCTCACCTCTAACCAGTTCCACCTCGCCAACCCGAAAATCATCATGTTGGTAAAGCACCTGGCGTGGGCTGTCGATTCGAACGATGCACTGATCCAGCAAGGCCGGACCACCAATGTCGCCGGGTTCGATCAATAGCAGCACTTTGATCGTACCGGTCGAGCGGCCAATCCAGCCGATGACATCGTGTTCATCGAGCCAGGACTGACCGGTAGCTGGATCGCCGTAATACAGCCGGATTTTGCGCCGGCTATGGCGAAGCTGTTCCAACAACTCGACCACCGGTTCCGGTGTGTCGGCGTGATAACAGGTGCCGGATGGCAAACGCTGATACTGGATGCAATGACCTGTGCTGAAGGTGTGTTCAAAGATGTGTGAGTTCATGATGTTGTCCTCAAAAAAACGGAAACATCACGATTCCCCTGCGGGAATAGGACATTCCCGTGTGGGTGGATAAAAATAAGCACCGAATCGAATGACTTGGCTAACTCAGGCATTTACGAATTACGCGTCTGAACGACGCACTATTTTTTAGGATTTGTTTTCCAGTGCAGGTTTTCCCAAGGCTTGCAATGCCACAGGAATCAACTGATCCAAATCGTCCCAATCGATACTGCCGCCGTTGGCTTCGCCTTGTTGATAGGCTTCAACCAAACCTCGGCAAACCCTCATGGCCGCTTGCTCTTTCTTCAATTGCCGTACCGAATAATCCGGTTCCGGAAACTGTGCAACGGCAACGCATTCCCAGACCAAGCTTTCACCCTCCACTTCATGGTATTCATCGGACAATAACGGCATAGCAGCGGTGTCGTCCCAAATGCTGGCATCATTGAATGCCTGCTCGGCAATCTGTTGTGCCGCTTCGGGACTATCCGCGGTAATACCCACCGACACCCGGTGCACATAGTCGATTTCGTAGGAAACTACGAAGAACCGATTAACCCCAGCCGCCGTGACATTGGCTGAGGCGGGTTCTTCGACTGGCAATTCGGTTTCCGCCGACTCACCCTCGATCAATGCGCTTTCATAAGGCTCGATCTCCTTGTTGCAGTCCGGGCAGCGATCGTTACAGCCGCAATCCCATACATCCTCCCATTCGGTTTGGCAGTAAGGGCAGCGGTATTGATTCAGATAGCGAACCGCGCTGTTTTCGGCAGGGGTTGTGCCACTGCTGGATTGGTTGATTTTTTTCATGGTCATGTCCTCCAAAAAATGCAGGAACGACCACCCGGCAGGATGAGGTTCCCGCAGGTAAAAATCGCTGAATAAAGCCGAAAATCGGCTCGCACAGCGGGGTTGAATTCGCGCAAAAAACGGTATATGGTGGCTAAAACTCTTTAAAAAGCAGAGAACGAGCCATGTTTGACGATATTTTGTGCATTTTTGATTTCCTCAGTCCTAAGCAGACCAAGGAGCCGTATCCAAGTCGAAAACCGATGGCGATTCCGTTGGACTCCAACGATCAATCCACATCAATCTGCAAAAAATTATTTGCTGATTTGGATGCCGCCGAAGCAGAAGTCTTGAACGATATTGACGATCCAGAAATCGCTTGGACGCTATTAAGTCGTATTCGTCAACTCAGGCGAGATAGCCAACAAGATCTTTCGGCTTTGTTGCCATCAGACTTATTGCCGACTCAATTTGATCACCCCATCAACAGAAACCCCGTTCGTATCGTCAAAACACAAACGGGTGCTCAGTGGTCGGTTTTCAATGGTGGGCAAGCTCATTAGCCTGAATCACCAGGCCATTGCCAGACTTGAGAGCAGTCCGTAATTGGCGTACAGGATGGGATGATTTTGATAAATCATGATCCATCACCGAAGTAGCTTTTTTCGAGCGTTTTGTCGGTTTACCGGCTTTCGACTCATCTAAAGCTGCCATTGGCCTGACTTTTTCCAATTCCAGCTGCAACTTGGCAAGTTGAATATCGGCCTTGATCAGTTCCATGGTTTTGGTTTTTACCTGCAACTCCTCATCCAATCGATCAACTTGCCGATTGGAGCCTGCGTTGCGACTATGAATTTCCTGTCGCACCGAATCCGATAGGGCCAACCAATCCACCTCATGACGGATGCTGGACATGATCACCGGTAATCGGTTTCGCGATTGGCGCTTGCTTTGATAGCTGCGAAATGTTTGAGACGCATGTTTCAAAGCATTAAACATTTGCAACGCCGTTGCCCAAAGGACTCGCAAGGCGAGAATAAACATCGCCAAAATAATGATGCCGAAGATAAAGTTCATTGAAGTTCTCCTTTATAAAATTTAAGAAAGCACTTCGAATGAACAGCACCCGGCCGGGCGATGGTCGCCCGAAGCGGGTTTTAGATTTGCAGGGGTGAATACCTCTGCGATTTACATCGGGCTTAACGCACCCGACACGATCACGGTTTAACGTGCTCGCCGCTTAAAGACGGAACGCCGACCAAAGTCGGATTCAGCATTCTGGAAAGAACGCATGAAATGTCTGTTTGTTGAATGAGCTCTAGGAAGTGAGTGCATTCGACAAACCTGGAGACAATCAGCTACCCATAGCCACAATCGCTTAGGTTATGACCTAAGGATTGGGCTACGGATAATTGACTGGCGGTGATTTAGGCCGCCAACAACACCGCTTTCGAGAGATCGAACAATTGCGCTCTCAACTCCTGAAGCTCGTTGATGGTAATGGCAATCGGGAATAGATGACTGACATCCAGCCCCAAACCAATGCCGACCGTTTCAATACCGCTATCCCGGCAACGCTGCAAAATATCCAGCGTGCTCAAGGTATCGTTGGGTTGACCATCGGTCATTACCATCAATACCTTGCGCGGTTCCCGGCAACGCAGCAGCGACGCCGCACCAAACCAAATCGCTTCGGTCATCGGCGTACTACCCGTAGCGGCTAGCGAAAAGGCGCCGGTTCGGGCGTTCACGCGTTGGCCATGCTCCAGTAATCGGAATACCGAATCGTTTTGATGGCCTGGAAACGCAGTCACGCCAGGGTTAACCCCCGGAATGCCTTCAAAGGCCAACGCCAGTGCCAAGGTCGCTTCCAACGCAATTGGCATTCGTGATCCAACGGACTGACCTTGGCTATCGGTGACCTGATAACCCATGCTTTCGGATTTATCGAGTAACAGATGAATGGCCGTATTGGGTGACGCTTTGATCTCTTTGCGCTGAAACAGTTTGGTTTCACCCAGTGGCAAGCGGTGTAAACGCTTGCCATCCATCCGACGTCCACGACATGCGTGTTGCGAGCGGTTGATGGTTTGCGATTGCACCAAGCCTTGTAGAGCAGCACGGATTTTCCCCGATTCGCTTTGCACCTTACGCAGCAAAAACGCACCCGCCCGATCGTCCATAGGCGGCTCGATGCCACTGGGCATCAGCAGTTCCGATGCGTTTTCCGCTGCCAACGACAACGCGGATTTCAGCGATTCGAAAAGGTCTTGCTCGATGTCACTGTCACCAGCGGACAACAGGGTTTGTAAGATGCCCATCGGGTCGGCAATTTCCGTGACCTCTTCAGCATCCCCTTGTGGGTTGGATGAATTGTTATCGGAGTGCGTTGTCGGCTCATCGTCAGGATTTTCCGGATTTGAATCATCGCTACCCGCCGATGCTGATGACGGATCGTCGTCAGTGTCGGCGGGCAATCGTTCATTGGGCTCCATTTCATCCTGGGAATCCGAGCCATTCGAATCGTCCGAATCGGCTGATTCAGTATCCTGATCCGTATCATCCGGTTCAGGGGTGTTTCCATCATCTGCCGATTGCTGATTGCGCTGCCGTTGTTGCTCGAATTCCTGCTCAATCATGGTCAGGATGCGATCAGTCAATTGCAGGCAATCGGATTCAGACTGCAAACCCATCGGCACTTCGGACAACAAGCCTTTCAGCCGGGTCACCGCACCTTTCGGAAACTTTGCCTTCAGCGCCATTTCGGTTTGCTCGACCAAAGGCAGTAAGGCCGTTTGACCCAACACCCTGGCACGCAAACTTTTCAAGACAAAACTATAGAGGATATTGGCCGGATGATCATCAATGCTGTTGGCCACAAAGTCGCCTTTGGCAATCATCTTTTCAATCACCGTGCGTATCGTCAGCCTGGTACCCGGAAAGTCCTTGGCCAGTTCGTGCTCGATACGGACATCTTCAATCGCATTGCATAAGCGCCGCCGTAATACCGAACTGCCATAGCGCAGCGTAAAATCCGAATAACGAATATGCGCGGCTTCATGAGCCAATAGCCCCCAGGCGTAATCCTGATAATCCGCATCGTCGCCCTCATAGGCCGGCAGCCAAATGGTTTGGCCATCGGTTTCGGCTTGATCTCCGCCGACACAGACTTTAATGCCAAAGCGATTGCCAATGGCCGCCGCGACGATGGGAAATGCGTGGTGTAAGGTTCTATTTTTCATGGTTTGCTCCAAAAGTTGGAGCAAACCACGACCCCAGAGGGACATGAATTTGCCCCAGTGGGTGAATAGTTAAATGGCGTCAGATCAGAACCAGTAGTCCTGGTCAGAATCGTCCGCCTCCTCATCGTCTCCCGCAGTCACCGTTTCAGGTTCTGCTGAATGCTCAGAAGGGTTGGATTCATCGGTATCGTTACCGGTTTTTAGAGCGGTCTGACTTTTATCCAGCAAGACCTCAAGCGCCCAGTTATCCGCTGTCGATTCCGCTTCGAGTTCATCATCAAAGATGCCATCAAACAGATCGGTAAAATCGGGAGTGTCTGAAACGCTTTCAGCGATGACTGGTGTTGGTGCTGTTGGCGCGACGAGTACTGCTGGTGGCTCGGGCTCCGCGTATTCGATGACTTCTTCAGTCTCTTCAACAACGGGCGGTTGAGTCGTCAAAAGTCCTTCGCCGTGCCGCCGGGTTTTATCCGGATCGGACAACAGCATCGCCGTGGCTAGAATCTCCTGCAAAATGCTGCCTTCAATAGCGCCTTTGTTGGGAATTCTCGCCAATAAATCGTCAATGGTGCTGACGACCGGCGCGACCCGATGATCCAGAAAACCTAGCCCATCGAGCTTGTCGCGCATGCGGCGAATCGGCCGTAACGCATTACGCGTCACTTGCTCCTTACCTAGCAACGACTGCTCGATGAGTTGATTGGCTTCCACGGAGATTTCGTAGAACATCTGCTCACTGAGTGAACCGATTTTGCTTTCCAGACGTGCAACATCCGCCGGCGGCAAGCTATCGGGTAAACCGACACTCACCACCAGAAAATCAAACGATAGTCGCGTCGAGACAAACTCCACTGAATCCACCGCTTGTTCGATGATGCCGGCAAATTCCGGATGGCGAACCACCCAGTCAGTGACCGCCGCATCGTAACCGGCAATAAACTCGGTTTTAGCTGCTGCAAAATCCAGCGCAATGCGCTCGAGTTCAGCAGTAATGCTGGCTGCGGACTCAACCGGCACGGCAAAACCACCCAGAAAGCGGGTGCCGACGCGCAAACATATGCGTTCAGCTTCTTTCTTCAGGCGGTTGAATACCGTCAGCTTATCGGGATCGAGCAAACGTTTGGAGCCTAGGCTGGCTAAATCCTCCGGCGGCAATTTGCTACCATCGGCCAGCACCAGGTCTTCTTTTTTCAGTTTCTTGCGTGCGCCGTAGATATTGGCTTCGACTTTCACCAATACCACGCGATCTAATATCACTTGCGTTTCATGAGACATGGGAACCTCCTAAAAAATTAGAGGCACACCCATCCCGTTGGGGCCGATGCGCCCCTTTCGGGTTAAATAAAAAACAATATGGGTTAAAACCAGCAGTCGTCCGTGTCGGACATGGCCGCTGCCAGATTTAATCGGGGTTTGAGTAGACCTAAGATTTCAGCAGTTTCACGAATACTGTCGAGGTCGGTGCCGAAAAATGCCAGCACGTCCTGTTCAGCTTTCAGATCGGCCGAGAGATCTCGGGCGGTTTCGGTGGCAATATCAATGTCCGCGCCTTTAAAGCCTTTTGCTTTCAGTGCCAGTAAAAACAGCCAGGGCAAAACACCATGCACTGATTTGATCTGACCACTTAGTTCAAAGGTTTCAGCATTGAGGGTGGTATCAATCAATTGTTGCCAACCATCCCAGTCTTGTTCAGGCTTAGATTGCTGATCCGATACCGATTGAATAACGCCGATCAGTCGCTCGATCTCGATACCCAATTCCACACGGATAGACTGCTTTGCATGGCAATCAATGGTCCAATAAAGTGCCTCGACTGGCGGTGCTGGCACAGACTCGGGATTTGCATCAGGTTCAGGCAATTGTGATGACGTTGCCGGAGTCTTACCCGGAACCACCACATTGCCGTTAACATCAATATCCACCTCGGCGACCAACACATAGCCTTTGGCCTGTTTTTGTCGTTCGATGTCGGGTTGCTTCAGGCCGTAACGGTTACTTACGCCCGGCAATCGATCTGCCGTTTTGCCCCAACGAGTAGTTATACTGCCATCCGAGTTACTCCTGACCGCCCAGTCTTTAGAACTGCCGTCACTGTTATGATGACGATAGAGATTCCAGGCGGCCATGACTAGACCTGCCAGTCATCGCCAAACACATCCTTGGCGATGCGATGAATCGCTTCGCGTTCGGCGGGCTCGGCTCGGAAGGTCAAGGCCCGATCCAGCGAATAGGCCAAGGCATTGGGCGCACTTTTGAAGGTGGCCACCAATGACGCCCAACGCACTAAACCGCGGGTCGACAGGGTCACGGATAACATACCGCTACCATCGACACCACCGATAAACACCTTGCGAATCTGATTGGCGACCTTGATCATGCTTTCGCGCACCGTTTCCGGCATGCTCGGCACCACATCGGCCAACAGTTTCATTTCGTCTTCAGGCTCCGGGTAACCGACTTCCATTAAACGAAAGCGATCCAGAAACGCCAGGTTTTGACGTAACACGCCCTGATACAAGCCCGACTGATCGCCGCTACCTGCACTATTGCCGGTGGCGACCAAACGGAATTTGGGATGTGGGGCAATCACATCGCCGGTCTGCGGAATCGTCAACGGCTTGCCTTCGACGATTTCATTCAGGCCGATCAACTCTGCGGGATCAATGGCATCGATTTCGTTGATCAACAACACATGGCCCAAGCGTACCGCCAAGGTCAAGGGGCCATCGATCCACTTCATCGCACCGCCGTCGACCAGCATGTATTGGCCGAGCAGATCGTTGAGTTCCAGTCGACCATGGCCGGTGACCGAATGCACACCCCAATTGAGACGCGCAGCGACTTGTTCCAACAACGAGGTTTTACCGGAACCGGTAGGACCAGTCAGATATAAGCCGTCACCATTAGCAGAACCTAAAAACGCCAATACGTCGCGCAAATGATCCTTGCGAAACACATAGGGTTTTTGCGCCGGGACATAAGCGTTTTGTCCTGGGATAAAGCCTTCCACTTTCATGGAGACCGGTGCAGGTATGCCGAAGGTGTCGGCAATCGAATAGGATTGATACATGGTGAACTCCTTATGTTTGGGTTAAACCCGCAACACGAGGCGCACCATTCCCCTGACGGGTAGTGTGTCCCCGTCGGGTTGAGATAAATTCCTGGCTAGCCAGGGGGTTAGTACGTTGAACGATAAAAGGTTAAAGTGGTGTCAAAACTACCTTTAGCGAGGCATCGATACTGACATTCGCATCAGGTTCGCCAATTCCGCGCGGGCGAGGATTTCCTCGTCCATAAAGCGCAAAATACGACGAATGTCGGCTTTGAAATCCGGATCTCGGGTTTGACCGAGCATCTGCCGAACCACACGCTGTTTATCTCTAATCTCGTCCACACTGGCCGTTTCCAACCAGCAAAATAGGCATTTCCAAAAGTCTTTATTCATAGCGAACCTCCTTTGTTGATAAAAGGGGCCACCATGACCCGCTAGGGTGATGAACCCCGACGGGACTGCAAACCAGGCTTGACGCACCTGATACATAAACGTTATTCACCTTCATGCCGCCTGATAGCGGAACGCCGGTTCACACCGGATTCAGCGTGTTTCGAATGAAACAGCCAAACTGTTTTCCAGCTAAATTTTCTTCACTGACGTCAAAACCCGAGATCAGAACCAGAAATCAGCACCGACCATCTCTTTCAACGCGTCAGCATCAAAAGGCACTTCCGCCAGCCTGCCGGAGTCATCCCGACAGGTTATGCGGATGCGGCTGGACGGTTGTTTTCGATAAGTGTCAAGCATTGCTTCGGTGACATCCGGCAGTAAGGCCTTCATCACCGCTTTGTAATCCACACTGCCTTGGATCTGAAAGCGACTGACACGTAAGCCAGAATGCTCGGCTGCCATGAAATCCCCCATCAACAACACCAAGGTTTGCTCGATGTCGAATTGAGTGGCTTCCAACGCTTTGAGCTGAGCTTTCAGGTCATCGATCTTTACCGCATGGTCGCGATAATTCGCCGCCAATTGCTGCCATTGCAGTTCGGCATGGCCTTTGGGTAGATAAAGATCGCGGTCAGGATTTTTTTCGGGTTCCTGTCGCTGTTTGACGTTCGACCAGAATTCCATGGCGGTATCGACGAGCCGGTTTAAAAAGACTTCATCCCGCTCGATCTCAAACTCCACATCCTGACCTTGGTGATAGAAGAACAAAAAGCCGCGCTGTGCATCCGCCACCAGCATTTGCTGTTGCACTTGGCACCAGTAAAGTTGATAGGCTTCAGATTGCTCACGGTTTAGCACCACATCCAGAAAAGTCGTTTCATGCGGGCATTTGATTTCAACCGGTTCGTTGTTTTCCGACAAACCATCGAAGGACGCCCGCATTAGCGAATACCAATCTGATTCGCCGCAGAGGGGCAGCAGCATGACATCGTGTTTATCTTCAAAGCGCTGTAAGGCTTCTGGTTCTTGCTCGATACCTACTCGGATCAACGGATTGTTGTCCAGGCTTTGTTCCAGCACGAGACCAGTCTTTTCGGCCCACAATCGCCAAGGCGTCTTGTGCGGCGAACGATTCATAATGATCGCCGCCTCACTGGCACTAAGCCCTTGTGAACGCCATAACCGCCATTCCGGCGATCGCTGAGAGACATTGATGACTTTCATCACCGATACTCCTGCAATTGGATATGGCAGCCTAGGCGCAGTGTCGACACGCCGCGTTTGATGAGTTGGTTCTCACAACGCCGGGCCCAGTGATAGTCTGCAAACAGCAGCAACACGAGATCGGGGGTCGGCATGACCAAACCGCCATAGCTTTCGACCAGACTTTGCAGTTCTGGCTTGGTAGGCGCTTGGATTTCATGGACAGGATTGCCCGGACTCCAGTTACGCTCCAAGTAACCACGGCCATGCCGGCGAATCACCGTGGGTGAATCGTAGCGATGCCAGTCGGTATGACACGGTATGCGGTTGGATGATTGATCAATGGCATTCATGACATCTCCTCATAAACAAAAAGGGCGTCATGAATTTCACCCCAAGGGCGATTCAGGACGCCCAGGTAGGGTTGAAAATAGTCACCGGCAATTTACCGGCGGTTGATAGCTAAAACGGCTATGACTGACGCGTCGATCCCAAGGTCTCGCGAGCCTTGTTCAACGCCTCCGAAGCCGGATCATGAGCGGGTGGCATACCAGAAGCGTCTTGGGGCTGATGATTAACATCACCCTGAGCCGATGTGGTCTTGGCAACCGCTGATGCTTTATCCAGTTCAGCAATGGCATAGGTCAGATCCAGTCCCACAAACTTGTTATTGGCATAGTCGTAGGCAGCTTTCCAGGCGCCGGCAAGTGCTGTGCGCCTAACCAGTTCACTGACGGCTTTTTGCACCTTGGGCGGTATCATGGATAAATCAATCACCCGCGGTGGTTCGACGCTGCCGACAATCGCATCATCGATAACGTCCGCTTCGTCGATACGACTGGCAGTGCCGTTAATCACGCTGCTGTCATTCATGTCGTCGATGCTTTTGCCATCCATTTCCTCGGCGGCGTATCCGCACTCCTCCGGAAAGGCTGCACGTAGCGAAGCGGCTTTACCGCACTTGGCCAACTGACCTTTCGGCCGTTTGATCCACATAGCCGTAGGCACTTGTGAGTTTTTACCGCCGGCGGTGCTATAGGCTTCTTGCCAATACACTTCCTCGGTGAATGCACAGCGCTTGCCGCCAACAATCCGGTACACCGTGACCGCGACCCATTCCGGGAAGGTTACGGTGACACTGGATTCTTGCCATTGCTCGTTGTCGTCTTTGTAGCGGCCGGTGAAGGTCTTGGTGATGTCAGGTCCCCAAACCGGTCTATCCATGCCGGCCCAAACACCGGTACGCGACGCAGTAGTCTGGATTTCCATGATGGACGGCCAGACAGTTTCGACATTACGACCCAAGGCGGCACTCCACATCGGCACCACATGAACTGGTTTTTTGAATATATCCAGTTTGCGGGCCTTGCAGTAATCCAGCGCCATCATGATGGCTTCCGGGGTTTTAGCGGTTGGGAACGTCACGTCGGTGAGGACTTTCCAGGACTGCTCCGAAATGCCATAGACCTGATTGACATCGATGGGCATTGGCAAATTGCGGGTTTTTACAGGATTATTGCGAGGTTGATTGCTCATGGCGTGTCTCCTTAAAAAAATAGAGGACGCAATGCCCCATCTGGGGAGTGACGTCCCCATGGGGTGAAACACCTAAACAGCGGATGCTGCCAGGCGGGTTAATTAAAGATCAATCTGAATAGCGAATAACAAGGGCAAAAAGCTACTCAGAAAAACGGAATGTCATCGAAATCCTCATCCAAACCTGCGTCATTAGCCGCAGTAGGCGGTGTAGAGGGTTGACTGGAGTGACGAGGAGCCCCGTTTTCATCAGCACGGTCCAGCATCTGTAACTCACGGACAACCACTTCCGTGCGGTAGCGTTTTTCGCCATTTTTATCCCATTGCTGGGTGCGAAGACTACCTTCCACATAGATCTTGCTGCCTTTGCGCAGATACTGCTCGGCCGTATCGGCCAGTTTTTTGAAAAACACCAACCGGTGCCACTCGGTGTGTTCTTGTTTGGCTTTAGCTTGGTCTTTCCAGACTTCGCTAGTCGCCAAACGTATTGCCACCACCTTGCCGCCGTTATTGGGTAAATACCGAATATCCGGATCGGCGCCGAGTCGGCCCAGCAATATGACTTTGTTTACACCACGACTTGCCATGATGAAATCCTCCAATTGGCCGCGCCCGACAAGTGAGAAATAAACCCACCTGCGCGGTGATGGGTTGGATCCCGGAGGCATACTCCCCAGCAGGGGAATAGGCGTTCCCAAGACAGGGTAGGGTCGAAAACTGATCAAACAACAGAAATCACATCAGGCTTGACGCACCTGACTCGCCGATGAAAACCACCTACGCCGCCTGAAGACGGAACGCCGGTCGAAACCGGATCAAGTTGTCTGGAAAGACAACATGAACTGTCGGATAGCGTTGATGGGCAGG
The DNA here is from genome assembly GCA_002843155.1 of Gammaproteobacteria bacterium HGW-Gammaproteobacteria-3. Lineage (GTDB taxonomy): Bacteria > Pseudomonadota > Gammaproteobacteria > Methylococcales > Methylomonadaceae > PGZD01. The sequence continues at coordinate 136,806 of PGZD01000001.1, read as the reverse complement.
ATCGATTTGCGCGAAATTCCGGTCAAACTCCGGCCAACAACGGTTGCCAACATTGAAGCAGAAATTTTTTGGAGTGATCTTGCAGCTAATGTCGAATTCACCATTAGCTGCAAAAGGGATGAAAAAATCTTCGATTACTATCGGAGTCCATCCCACACTCATCAAGGAATGCAAATGGCTGAAACCTCCGCACCAGTAAAACCAGCTCGACTTGAAATAAGCCGCCCGGTATTCGAACGCACCTTCAAGATCAACAGCGAACAGGCGATTCGGGTCATACGCAAGAGTTATGACCGTCTGATCAAGTCGCTGTACGCGATCGATGTGATTTTGCGCATCGTCGGACAGGAACAAGCCATTGATGAAATCGAGGCTATCGTCAGCACGATGATTGCCGATTGCGCCACGCAACTTCAGCAGGAAAAAACTCGCCTGGAAAAACTCAAAGCCGACAACGGCATAACCGAAACGCCGACCTACACTCATCCAACCGAATTCGTAGCCAAGATCGCATCGCCGCAAATTGCTCAGTTCGTTGAACTGATTCGCTTACTGGATCAACTGATGATCGTCATGGATACCTTGTGGCTTTGCCAGGTCATCGACAATAAGCACTGCGTGGAAGCCCGCTACCATTGGCAGCAACGCTTGCAGCGTTTGGCCAACCGCATCGTCACGATAGAACGGCAGGCGCATCGGGCGGCATATGCGCAAGGGCATGGTGAAGAGGTGCGGTTGGCACGGGAAGAGTCCGGATTACAAGCAGAACCCGAAGACATGGCTGATCTTGAAAATGGTGGCGACGTTATAACTATGGAGAAAACTCAATAGTTAGAGAATATCTGGGCAAAAAAAACGCCAGGACCAAACTTGAAAACTTAGTCGCCTATCCCCATCTTTGCCAATTGAATTATTTTCATTGGAGGATGATGTGGGCGAGTCAACAGTAGATCGGTTTCAGATACTTGCGTTATCCGGTGGAGGGTACCGGGGTCTCTATACTGCAAAGGTAATAGCAAATATTGAGGAAGATATAAAAGCGCCAATAGCGACAAAGTTTGACTTAATTGCTGGTACTTCTGTAGGCGGAATTCTGGCACTCGCACTCGCACTGGAAATACCTGCTAAAGACATTGTGGATTTATTCGTCAAGCACGGAGATAAAATTTTTAAGCCACAACGCTGGTCGTTTTTTGGTATGTTTAAAGCACTGTATTCTAATAATTCTTTAAAAAACCTGCTTTCCGATGAAAAATTATTTGGTGAGCGCATGTTAGGCTCATTAAAACATCCTGTAATAATTCCTGCAATCAACTACACGACCGGTAAGCCAGTTATATTTAAAACTCCGCATCATAAAAACTTCAAAACTGACCACCAACATAAGATCACTGATATTGCATTAGCTACTAGTGCTGCTCCCGCGTATTTCCCACGACATGTATTTGATAATAACCAATATGTGGACGGTGGGTTATTTGCAAACGCACCCGGAATATTAGCGTTGCATGAGGCGGAGAATTTTTTTGAATACAATTTAGACAATATACACCTTTTATCCGTAGGGACAATGTCGTCCAAGTTCACTGTTGATCCACGAAAAAATCGTGATGGCGGCACAATTGATTGGGGTGGGTTGAATCCAGCCAACACTCCGAAAAAATTGTTTGGGTTGTCAATATCAGTTCAAGAGTCTTTAACCGACTACATGTTGAAGCATCGCCTTAAACCCGAACATTACATGCATATTGATGAAGATTTAACAGATCAACGTGCGAATGCTGTTTCCTTAGACAAGGTTGATATTGCTGCTCAAGAAGTATTACAAGGTTCGGCAGTCGAAAGTGCAAAGATCTGTCTTGGCAACTCTAAATTTAATAGCTTTATGGAGCATACGCCCAAGACACCCGTATTTTATTACGGTGAACATTCCAATTCTGAAAAAGGATAATTCATGCTGAAATTAAATAAGCTGTTTTTCTATGCCGATGAGAAAGATGTATTCAATGAGGTTATTCGACCATCTCAAGAACAACGTGATTACTTGGTTTCTTGTAAAAATGATATTCGTGACCATCTCCGCCCCAGAATTAAAGAGGCAACCAGAAAGATATTGAATATGGATAAGTCTGTAGAACCTCGCTTTCGTACGCAAGGTTCATGGTCTTATAAAACATGTATCCAGCCCGCATATTCTCCTCACCAGGAAATGGATTGGGATTATGGTGTTTATCTTCCTGTGGCGGTGTGGGAGCAAAATGGACCTCCGCATGCCATGGCAAAGCTTTATTTCGATCTTGTAGAGCGATTGCTTTACGATCTCTGTAAGTCTAAAGGTTGGGAGTTACAGACAGGGAAATCGACTTGTATTCGTATCCAAGTAGCAAACTGGGCCCATATTGATATTCCGCTATACGCGGCTCCCGAACACAAATTTAATGAAATTGTGGAGAAATCTTTAGCACTACTGTCTATAGATAACAGAGGGCGAAGCATGGTTCATGACTCAGCTTTTCTATCCGAAAGTGCAGAATTTGGAGAAATTCCGGAGCAAGTTTGGGAGGACTTGGATGACATCATGATGGCGACGCGTTCTGGGGAATGGAAAGCCTCGGACCCAGAAGCTGTTTCAAGGTGGTTCAATGACAGGGTAGAAGAGCATGGAGAACAATTACGAAGGGTTTGCTGCTATCTTAAAGCTTGGAGGGATTATCATTGGAAGGATGGAGGTGGACCTACATCAGTTTCAATTATGATTGCAATAGCTCAAGCCTTTAAACCTAATAGAGGTCGCGACGACCTTGTTTTAGAATCTTCCGCAGAACATCTTTCGAATGTGATTCTTGGCGAAATTCGTGAGTTTGGTATTGATGAAGGTGCAGAAGACTTTAATAATCGATTATCAAATGTTGAAAAAACACTAGCAGCACAGCGAGCAAAACAATTTGTTCAAGCTATTCGAATGGCTCGTTCCTATGAATGGCACATGAAACATCAAGCTATTACTGAACTCCAAAATAAATTAGGTGAACGTATTCCTTATAAGCATGATTGGGTCGAAGTCGATAATGGTGCCGACGAAGTCAGAACAACTCCCCCGCAACGAGTATCTCAGCCTGTTGTTCGCAGAACAAAAGCTGGTTAAGAGATGGCGAATGACCAGCTTGGTGCTGCATTTAGACTACTAACTTCTAAGGGATTTGTTTCCACTGGACATCGACATGGACGTCGAACTTTTAGAGGTATTCTTAATTGTTCATCGCTGCCAATATCTATAAGTTTAGAAATAAGTGATTGGGATTTTTTGGTTTATCCAGTAATTAAGATTCTTGAGTATCCAAGTCACTTGCCGGCTCTTTTGCCGCATTTGAGTTCAGAGGGAAATTTATGCTATTTCGCGCCGGGTTCTATCGTTTTAGATCGCTATAACCCAGCAACTGCAATTGATCAATGTTTGGTCCAAGCCACAGATGTATTAAATAAAATACTAGAAGATTCTGATTACCGTATCCATGATATTCAGAACGAATTTTTGTCTCATTGGCTTTTAGATCAGGGCCGTATTCCTTGGTTGGTCTTAAAAGGTACAATCGATACAACGAAAGTATCCACTAATTACTTCATTCTTGGGGATGATGATAATCGCAAGGCGATCATATCTGATGATGCCAATGAAGTTGAAATTATTGCGGGCTCACTTGGGTTTTCTAAGCCTAAAATTAGCAAATGCAAATGTTGGATATTGCACACTGAGAAATTTCCAACTATTCCTGACAATACACTGCCAAAGACAGTCAAAGAACTTTTTGAATGGTTAAAAAGTTGGGACAACATTTTATACGTTAGATTTCAAAATATCCTAGAAAAAGAACAAGAATATTTACAATATAGTTTTGTTACTTTTGCAATAAGCAGTCCAGTTGGATGGGTTGGTTTTGGATTTGATTTAGACACAATAACTCTTCTTGCTGCAAAAAAAACCGCTGGAAAACGTGGTCCTAAATTATACAAACAGTTTCTGCACGGAAGAGGTAGCGGTGGAAATATCTTTAGAGTTCATATTACCGACATAAGCGCTGATTTTGTTCACAATAGGAATCTATCATTTTCTGATTTGAAAGATAAACGTATTGTATTAATTGGTTGTGGTGCGATAGGTGGTTTTCTTGCTCAATCCCTAGTTCGCTTAGGCGCAGGAACTGGTTGTCGTGGAGAGTTGATACTGATCGATCCCGATACGCTCGCGCCAGATAATTTAGGACGTCATGTTTTGGGTTATTCGTCTTTGTTTAAGTTAAAAGCTGTAGCACTTCGTGATGAACTATTGAAGCAGTTTCCGCTATCTCGAATTTTTGCAGAACCTATAAATATAACGAAGTATTCTAAACTTTTTGCCTCGGATTTATTGATAGATGCTACAGGCGAGGAAGCCATTAGTGAAATGTTAAATGCCAGTCAGATAGCTAAGCGACCTAAAGCTCCTCCAATCCTGCATATCTGGATCGTTGGAAATGGTGAAGCAACACAGTCACTTTGGGTTGATTCAGAAAAGTATGGATGTTTCCATTGTTTGAGATTACCCAATACTCAGAACTATAGAGAAGAGCGCTATAAAATACTGAAAGCAGAACCTGAGCGCGGCTTTATCGGGTGCCAAGCTTTTACGCCTTATGCGGTATCTGCCTCAATAAGTGCAGCCGCATTAGCTACAGATAGTATTATTGATTGGATTAAAGGTGATCCGAGTCCACGGTTTAGGACTAGAGCCGTTGAAAATGCAAATATCCGCCAAGTGAAAAATCAAAATATCTCTCCACTGGATGGTTGTGTCGCATGTCGAAATGTTTAATGTGGAAACATCCTTTTAATCCAGATTCCAAAATTCTGATTGAGGAAAATGTTCTTAATATTTTTGACCGTTATCGACAGAATTCACCGGAAAAGCCGGAGTCTGGTGGTATCCTTTTAGGGTACAGACGAAATTATCATATACATATTGTCGATGCGACAGCGCCCCAATTACATGATAGAAGGTCATTGTTTCAATTTTTTCGTAAAGATCAATTGCATCAGGAATATGCCACTAAGCGCTGGTTAAATAGTGGGGAAACAGTGGATTATTTGGGTGAATGGCACACTCATCCGGAACAATATCCCTCACCCTCGATATTAGATAAAACTGAATGGCGAAAAATAATACAGTCGCAAGTAAACCCGATGATCTTTCTAATAGTGGGCACTCATCGAGATATTTGGCTTGGGGTTGGCAAAGGAGATAATTTGCTCCAAGCCTCTAATATTTTAGATTTTTAAAAATTCATTAGAAAACAGCCTCTCCAGCGTGGCCGGGATTAGCGCCTGATTGGCTTCGCGGATTTTGGTGTGTCGTTGTTTCAGCTCGTTTTGACGGGACAGGATTTCAACGATCTGTAGCTGTTCGTGTAATTCCGGCATGGGCAATTCGATGTTTAATAACTGCTCTGGGCGGGTACGTTCTCGGCGGGCGCCAACGCCTCGGGTTGCGGCTTGTAGCAATGACCAGAACCACGGCGTTCTGATCAGTTCTCCCAGATAGGCAGGGCTTGCCAGATCGGGTTTGCAACGGAAAGTTCTGTACTCCGGCGAGACAAACATGTCGGCCAATCCGGATGGACAGACTGCCAACGCGCCTTCCCAACCTTTGACCTGGCTTAGCACGATGGCATCGGCATACAAGCGATTGAAGGCTCGATAAGACGTTTCCGTTCCCGTCAATGCTGGCTTGGCGAACAGTCCGCCGCCGAATCCGCGCACACCGACTTGAGGATATTGGCCCTCGGGTTTGACGAGTTCGGAGTCTTCGAATAATTCGATGATGTCGCCCAGGCGAACCACGCGATCTGCCGCGAATTTATGATGCAGGCTGATTAATAGCGCCTCGGCAACCGCGTCGATGGCATCCAGATGTTGATCGATTCGCCTCACTTTGTCCGCCAATTGATCCAGGCGGGCAACGATGGTTTGCTGCTTTTCTAACGAGGGTAAGTGGATTTGCTGAGTTAAAAATCGATCTTCTTTAATTCGAACCCGGTTGGTTGTACCTTCGCTAGCAGCTTTGCATAGCTCAACAAAGGGTGTTGACCGAACTAGCCAACCCATGAATGAAGAGTCGAGCTTTTCGGCAAATTCGAATGATGGAAAATCGTTACTAACGATTGCGCCATCCAATTCCGGGGGAACAATGCCGATCGCACCATTTCGGGCATCAATCTTCGAGAGAATAAGTTGATTGGCTCGAACCACTTGGCGAGATGTTCCTACATCACCGCCTCTTACTCTACCTCTGCTGATAACGCCTTTACCCCAAAGCCTAATCGTTACTTCATGATATTCAGTATCGAAATCAAGTATTGCGGTCTCATTGCTTCGCCTAAGCAACTCACCTAAAGAAACCATGGGCCATCGACTCATGCGTCACCTTCATTTTTGGAGCCGACTAACCGCCGCGCCTCCAATTCAATCCGTGATCGCTCCAATTCCTCCGCCAACAGCTTTTCATCCGGCAGCACGGTTTGATACTCGGCGGCCAGGACCTTGTTCGGCAGGTTATCCAAGGCGTAATGGGCTTCCGCGGCGCCTTTGGCGGCGCAGAGTATCAGGCCCACCGGCGGGTTTTCGCCGGGCTTCATCCAGTGTTCGCGGGCGTAATTCAGGTACAGGTGCATCTGGCCGGCGTCGGCATAGCTGAATTTGCCGACCTTGAGATCGATCACCACCAGACATTTCAAGCGGCGATGGAAAAACAGCAAGTCGATGCGAAACCAGGTATCGTCAAGCCGCAAGCGGCGCTGACGACCGACAAAGGCAAAGTCGTCGCCCAGTTCCAGCAGAAAGTCGGCTAAATGCTGGATCAGCGCGTATTCGAGATCGGATTCCGAGTATTGGTCTTTCAGGTTAAGAAATTCCAGCACAAACGGATCCTTGATGGCTTGTTCCGGCGTGATGGCGTCATCCGGTTCGGCGTGTTCCGCTCGTTCCAACATCGCCACTTTGTTTGTGGATAATGCGGTTCGCTCGTAAAACTGGCTGTTGATCTGCCGATCCAGTTGCCGTACCGTCCAGCCGCAACGCAGAGCTTCGGTTTCATAGAAGCCGCGTGCTTCCGGTTTTTTGACCGAAAGCAAGCGCACGTAAGCCGACCAGGGCAGCGGGAAGGCTTCGGCCAAGGTTGCGAGAGTTGGTGATTGTCCAGACGCTGTCTGGATAATTGGCGTTGAGGAAGATTCTGCAGACAGTGTCTGCGGATTTCGGGAAGAAATGCCAGACACTGTCTGGCATATTAGCTCCAATGGCCAGGCCAGATAGAACGCTCGCATTTGCTGGAGGTTTTGGCGGCTAAATCCCCGGCCAAAACGATTGCTTAAATCCAATGCCAACCGCTGAATCAACGCCTCGCCATACGCGGCGCGATCTTCGCCGCCTTGTTCGAATTCAACGATGCGGCGGCCAATTTCCCAGTAACTGGCGGTCATTAAGGCATTGACGCTACGGGCGGCGGCGCGGCGGGCGTTTTCCAGTAGTTGGACAATATCGGTATGAATGTCGCCGTAAGCGCTGGGCAAATGACTGGATTCGCTCATTGTTCCACCTCATGTACCAATGTCTCGATCTCGCCCAATAAACGCATCACTTCGGTTTCGTGACTACGCATGCTGGCAATCAGGTCTTTGGGATCGGCATGTTCCAGGCCGGCCTTGGCGTGGGGATTCTTTTGATCGAGGTTATAAATCGGCCAGTACAGCGCATCGCTTTCGCTTTGCGCGGCTTTGGCGGCGGCTTCGTGGGCTTGTTGTTTGGCTTTCAGGTCGCGCAGCTGGGTTTGCAACGCGGCTTTGTCACCGTTGTCGGCGGCGGATACAGCTTGTTCCAGTTCGCGAATCTGTTTGCCCAAGGCCAGTGCGGCGGCGCGTTCGCTTTCCGCACGTTGCCAATGCGGCTCGGCTGCGGCCAGCGCTTGGGCGAGTTTGCCGGCAAAGTCGACTTTCCAGGCTTGCGGAGTTTCCTCGCGGCTGTGCCACCAGTTTAAGGCCGGTTCCAATTCCTCGAATTGCAACGGTGCGGTTTTGCTGTATTTCTTGCGGCCCTCTGGTAGCGGTTGTTCGTAATACCAGATGGTTTCGGTGGGGCCGCCACGCTCGAAAAACAGCAGATTGGCCGGAATATCGGTATAGGGCGCGAATACGCCTTGCGGCAGGCGCACGATGGTATGCAGGTTGAATTCTTTCAGCAGCTCTTCCTTGATGGTGGCGCAAACGCCGTCGCCAAACAAGGTGCCGTTGGGCACGACTACGGCGGCGCGACCGCCACGTTCCGCGCCGAAGCCCGCATAACGCAATTTGCGCATGATGAACTGCAAGAACAGCAAAGCGGTTTCGGCGGTCTGCATGTTGGCCGGGAAATTGGCTTTGATACCGGCTTCTTCCTCGCCGCCGAACGGTGGATTGGTCAGAATCACATCGACGCGTTCGCTGTGGCCGATTTCGGTGACGCGGCGTTCCAAGGTGTTACCGTAAGCAATCTGTGGGGCTTCCAAACCATGCAATAGCAAGTTCATCTGCACCAGCATATACGGCAGCGGTTTGGCTTCCTGGCCGAACAGGCTTTCGCGCTGGAGTTTTCGGCGATCTTCGGGGGTGACGACTTGTTTCAGTAAATGGTCATACGATTCCACCAGAAATCCGCCGGTACCGCTCGCCGGGTCGAGTACAGTTTCGCCGAGCTTGGGGTCGGTGACTTGCACCATGAAACGAACTACCGGGCGCGGGGTATAGAATTCGCCGGAATCGCCAGCCGCATCGCGCATTTCCCGCAGCATGGATTCGTACAGATGCGACAGGGTGTGAATCTCTTCGCTGCTGTTGAAATGAATGCCGTTGATCTTGTTGATGATGTCACGCAACAAAAAGCCGCTGACCATGCGGTTTTGCACGCCTTTGAACACGTTGGCGATGACTTCGCGCTGACTGCCTTTTTCACCTTCGCCAGCCAAGCCGCGCAGATAGGCAAACAAGCCTTTGCCGCGTTGACCGTCAGGACGGATGGTTTCGTCCTGGTTGATGAAAGATAATAACTCTTCGCCGGTGACGCCGTCTTCCCGTGCCGCCCAATCCCGCCAGCGATAAGGCGATTCGACGATGCCTTGATAACGTTTGCCGTCCAGCTCGGCTTCCTGTTCATGGAGGATTTCCAGGTCGTCGAGGAATTTCAGAAACATCACCCAGGTGAGCAGCGGCAAGCGGTCGACGTCGCCGTTCAAGCCTTTGTCTTTGCGCAGGATGTCGCGCGCCGATTTGATCAATGCGGACAGTTGTTGTGCGGTGGTTAATACGGGTTTGGTTTTTTTAGGTTTGGCCATGCAAAGGTTTAACAATTATTGGTAGAGGGCGGACTGTAATTGCGATACAGCTGCTTTCAGGCCCTGAATGCCGCCGAAATGGCGGTTGGCGATTTCCGTGGGGGTGCCGTATTGTTCGAACGGCTGGACTTTCATCAATTCGGATAAGGCATTGAATTGGCTAATGCCGCGCTCGATGTATTTATCCAGCATCAGCGCGAGGATTTCGCGGGCCGTTTCGCTGTGCTGGCTGAACAGATTCTGAGCCGATTTGCGGGCTTGCTCGGCACGTTGCCGGCGGGTCAACAACGGCGCATTCCAAGCCAGATTGCAAAGCAGATCGAAGGGATCGGCATCCGGCAAGTCGGACGATGCGGCGAGTTCTTCGAAACTGATGCCGCGTTCGGTGAGTTCGCGTAGCAAGTCGCTACGGGTATCCGGGTTGGCCCAGTCGCGCTGGAATTCCTGGCTGCCGGGATACATCGAACGCACCGCGCGACCGGAATATTCGGTGTAGCGCACGACCTGCAATTTTTTGCCGTCGGTATCCAGATCGTAGACCAGGTGGCCGATGACTTCGACCGTGCCGCCATCGACATAGAATTTACGCGGCTCCTGCGGCGGATCGGTGGTGATTTCGCCGTCGCCGTCGGGAGGATTGTCATCGTCCGGCTGGTATTCGCCGGGAATTTCCTGGACTTCGTTATCAATGATCTCGACCGTGGTATCGACAATTTCGCCTTCTTCATCGATGGTGACTTCTTCGATACGTGCCGGATCGCCGTCAAAGTCGGGATCAGCGAAATGTCGTGTCGCCGTGCCGGTGAAATCGATGATGTTGAAATATTCCTTGCCGTAATCGACCTTCAGACGCGTGCCACGGCCGACGATTTGCTTGAATTCCGAGCGCGAACCGACGACACGAGCTAAAACCACGTTTTTCACCATTTCGGCATCGACGCCGGTGGTGAGGAGTTGCGAGGTGGTCAGGATGGCAGGTGTCGGTTTATCGACATCCTGAAAATGGGCCAGATGGGTCAGGCCGATAGCGCCTTCATCGGCGGTAACTCGGCAGACGTAATCGGGATATTGCTTGACCAGGTCGCTATTCAGATTGAGCAGTTCCTGGCGCATTTCCGAGGCGTGTTCCTGATCAACGCAAAACACCAAGGTTTTGGCGAAGCGATCAGTACCTTTCAAAAAATCGCTGAGATGCTTGGCCATGGCGCGAGTTCTTGCGCGTAAGGCAATCACGCGTTCGAAATCCTTGGTCTGATATTCATCATCCGGTACCGGGCGGCCGTAACGATCCAGTTCGTCTTTCGAGGGGCGCCAGCCAGCGGCGTCGACGGTGGTAATCACGCGATGCACACGATATGGCGCCAGAAAGCCGTCTTCAATGCCTTGACGCAGACTGTAGGTGTAGACCGGATTGCCAAAATATTCGTAGCTATCGCGCGAGTCTTCTCTCAATGGGGTAGCAGTCATGCCGACTTGTACCGCCGGTTGGAAATAATCTAGCACCGCCCGCCAACTGCTGTCGTTGCGACTGGAGCCGCGATGGCACTCGTCGATGATGATCAAATCGAAAAAGTCCGGACGGTACTGACGAAACACATCGCTGGCGGGATTGGTCAATGCCTGGTAGATGCCGAAATACATTTCCCGGCCCTGACTGACATCGTTACCGGAAATTTTGAAACGGGCATCGCCAAACGGGGCAAACATCTTGGCCATAGGGTCGTCGACCAGGATGTTGCGGTCGGCGAGAAACAGAATTTTGGGTCGTCGATATTCGCCGGTTCTGTTCCAGCGGCTATTCCACAACTTCCAACACAGTTGAAACGCCACGCAGGTTTTACCGGTGCCGGTGGCCATGGTAGTCAGGATGCGTTTTTGTCCGAGTAAAATCGCTTCGATGATGCGGTTGATGGCAATGACCTGGTAGTAACGAGGCGTTTTGCCGGATACCAGGTTAAAGGGTTCCAATAAATGGTTGCTGGCCGATTCGGATAATGACGCTGAAGCGCTCAAGCGTTGCCAGAGCTCAGCGGGACTTGGATATTGATCGATAAGCTTCTCGGTACCTGTCGTGTAATCGATTTCAATAATTTGCCGACCATTGGTGGCATAAGCGAATTTAAGCCCAAGAATTTCTGCATATTCGCGCGCTTGTTGTACGCCGGTTTCGGTGGGAAAGGCGATGCTTTTGACTTCGACGACGGCGAGCGGAAAATCGCGGCGGTAATACAACAGATAATCGGCACGTTTCTGTTGGCCGCGACGAACTTTGCCACCGGTGACAAAAATCCGGCCATTGGTGAAGGTACGTTGTTCGCCGATTGAATGGGGTGAGATTGACCAGCCAGCTTGAACCAGTTTTGGGGTAACGAATTCGCGACTGGTATCGGCCTCGGTCATGATCGTATCGCGTTTGTTGTCCCTGTCCATCCAGTTCTTTCCTGATCAAATGCCTAACGGTTATTATGCAGTATCAATAAATGATGGAATGTTAGCAGCTAAGGGGCTTAACGCATAAGTATTAACTATTTTGGTGCATAGCTATTCAGCAATTTTTGGCCACAATCATTTTAAGTAATATCATTCAATCTCGTAGATCAAACGTCCATACAAGCAGTTTTTATCAACAAGGGAAATAACATATATGAACAAATCCGACCTCATTGACGCCATCGCCAGCCACGCCAACCTGACCAAAGCAGATGCCGGCCGAGCACTGGATGGACTTACTCAATCTATCCAGTCCACACTCAAATCGGGTGATTCTGTGGCGCTGGTCGGCTTCGGTACCTTTGAAGTGAAAGAGCGCGCCGAACGCACTGGTCGGAATCCACAAACCGGCGAAGCAATTACCATTGCCGCTGCTAAATTACCATCTTTCAAAGCCGGCAAAGGCTTGAAAGACGCCGTCCAGTAGTTACTGGCCGCAGAGTTTATTGCGGCCCCATGCCCCAGCCTTCCAGCTCAGACTGCCGTTTGACCGTAGGGACATCTAGATCGGTCATCCGGCCTTGGGTGCGGGTCAACGTGTCCTGGCGAGTGGTCGTGGTGGCGCCGTATTTTTGTGGATTGAGTCTGCTGCCGGTGCCGGTGAGTTGATCGAGATTGAGCATGTCGGCGGCATTGGCGGCTGTCGGCAAATGCCCCGTCTGAGCAAGTATGCCCAGCCATTCGTCCAGATTGACTTGAGTCCAATCGACTCTATCCAGATCGGACACTTTAATCCCCGTACAGACAGGGCTTTCCGGTGTGCCAAAATCCATCCCCAATTGCGGTTTGATTTGTTCGTTGAGGATGCGGGCTAGGGGCGAGTTGTAGCAGCAATAACTTTCCTTTCTTACCAGACAAAGCCCTGCCACCTTGCTTTCGCAAACAGTACCCAAGTCGGTGCAGACTTTAAGCTGCTTTTTCGCCGCCAGTTCGTACTCGGACTGTTCGCACGAGTAAACAATCTGGATGATCATGATAATGATCATCACCACGGTGTAGGCTGTCATCAGGGTGCTGAGCATTTCGCCTGCCACTGCCGCGCCGCCGCCCAGTTCGACACCGCCGGATTCTGCGGCCGGCGTTAAATTGCCCGCCGAATCGAAAGCCGCTTGCCCGCCGGCACTGAACAAGGCATTACCCGCGGCTTCACCAAAGGTATTACCTATCCATTCCGCCACCGATTTCATCAGTTCACCTTTCAGCGAGTCCAGCAAACCTTGTGAGGCAACGTCTGAGGTACTGAGCATATCGGTACCGACCAAATCATTTACACCTGAGGCAAAGTCCGCCTGAAAGCTATTCCAGGCATCGCCGGCCAAGGTAAACGGTGTACGCATGGTTTCCCAGGCGCCACGGACGATGGAAGTGCTGTCCATGGTCATGACGGCATTATCCAATTGACTGGTGGCCAACAGTAAATCGATATAGCGTCCCAATCCCATGGTCCCCTCAGGCGTTTCGCAGCAATCCACCAAGCTGAGCGCGCCGCCGACCATCTTGCAACTGGCAGGTTTGCCCTGGAACACCTGGCAAGTGGTGGGATCTTTCTGTTGAAGATCGGTGTTGGCGTAGTTGCAATGTAAATCCATCGCCATTTGCTGCGCGCTATTCAGCAAGGCCACCGCCTTGGTGAAATCCTGACTCTGAGTGCGATTCACCGTGATGCAGTCTTCACCCATACAGCGCACCGGCCCCGCGCATTGCTGCTGGGTGTTGCTTTGGATGCCGGGAATGCCGACCGTCTGGCCGCAGTCGTAGGTATCAATGCTGTCCCAGCAGGTGCCGGATGCCAGAACATCCAGACATTGGCTTTTGATGAATGAGCAGCCTTGCGTTTCTAAAGTCGAACAACTCTTCGTAGGCGTATCATTGGCCGGTGGCTCCAAGCAATGCGTTCCGGCCGTATCGGTCCAGCATTGACCGTATTGATTGAGATCGCATTGCCCGGCGGCGTCGATGCGCATGCAGGTATTGCGAATCCCTGTAGAATTCGCCACAGGGGCCTGGGCTAAATCGGAACCACAGACCATGACTTGCGAAGTCGGATCCACATAACAACCCGAGGCATTGGCGGGATCATTGCTGCAACTCAACTGGCTGCCCGCCTGGCAAATGCCGTCAGTGATCGCATTGGCCAGGTTTTGGCAATTCGGCCCGCTCCAGCTCCATTGATCCTGGGTGATCAGTTTCGACAAATCATATCGGAGCCGAATCCTGGAATAACCTTCACCATTACCACCGACCATGGTTTCCTGTTTAAAGACTTTGTTACCCGTGCTGTTGAAGGCATAGGTGACATCACGATTGGGATGATCGACCCAGCTATTACTCAGTTCGCAAGAACCGCCCCAGCCGGTCGAACCGGTATAAATCAGATTGCCGCCATAGTACACGCGGGCATGGTCATCGAACTCGACGTCCTCCAGCGTGGCACTGATGATGGCTTCCGGATGAAGGACGTTGTAAGTCACTTCCCAGTTGAACACACCGCAACCAGCCGACCAGTAGTTATCGCCGACACGGCCGACATATAAATCCATGCAGCCAGATCCACAACTGGACATGCCTCCGTTCCCGGATACAAAACTGAGTAGGGTCTCTACGTTGACTTGATGCGTCGCCGTACAACTTTGCGGCACCGTCGGTTGGCGCAGACACAGTTGGTAATCAGGAATCCGAACCGAATGACTGGTCTCGGTTTGCGTGGTCACAGTGGTACAGTCCGAAAACGACTGCGCCCAGGGCGTGAAATTGGCAAACACCTGATCGCCGGCATTCCAGACTGCATCATTGTGTAAATCCGGATGCGACTGGTGAGCGTTGTCGATCAGGGTGCGATAGGCTTCGCCGGTGAAGCTGGCTTCCCCATTTAACGTGGTTTGCGCATTCAAGCCTGCGGCGATGGTACCGGGATTGTTGCCATAGAGATTGGCAAAGTCGCTGGCCGATGTACTGGTGCTGTTTGTGTCTGGAAACAGCGTGCCGATCGAAATCGCACTTTCCTGGGAAGTGCCGGGATTTAGCGTTAAGGAGCCGCTGCCGGTATCGAGCGGAAATTGAAAGTCGCCAACAATCTGTTGCCCTGTCTGCTGACCCTCGCTGGCCGAGGCTTGCATGGCATCGGCCCACGACACCCCAAATGGTGTCCAGGCCATCGTCACGCATAAAACTGCGGACAGTACTTGCGTAAATCGGCGCTGCGGTTCAAATAATGCCCAGATATGCATCACAACCCCACGCAACAGTCCTGCCAGCGCCACAGCAGGTAGAGGTGATCCTCGCCTGGCCCTGGATAAGTGCGTCCCGCACCCCATTTGAAGGTGGTCTCGCCGATGACATGATTGGACTCGGTTTCCGCCACCGGATAAAACATGCTCAGCCGGTATTGCGACTTAGGGATGAAGGGATAAATCGTCCCGCCGCACAGGGCATCGTTTCCGGAGGTTTTCCAGGCCAGGCCTCGGCGATGCAAAGCTGCTGTCGCCCGCGTGACCAACAGGCTGGTGATACGCGGATCGGTGCCGTAACTGGTGGGTGAGATACCAGAGAGAGGATACATATGCCCCCAAGCCCCGGCGCACCAGAACAAGGCATCCAGGGGATTACCTGTCGCAGCCGCCGCGGCATCGGCGACACAGGCCGATATCGCCACCGGATTTGCGAACAACGCTGTTTCCGGACTGGTGAAGAACGCCAGCAAATCGCTGTTCCAGGTTGGGTCGAGCTCCGAGACATAGAGCAAATCAAAGTCGCGATAGCCGTCGCTATTGCATCGTCCATCCCAGAACAGATCCAGCATGATCGTCAGCGGAAAGGCGAAGTAGTGGTAATTGAAAAACGACATCTCGCTGGCGTCGAAATCTGCCTTGCCGGTGGTGGAGATCAGTCGCACATTCGATGCGCTGATTTTATGTCCGCCCAGTGCCGGCGAACACCAAGGATTGCGGACGATCTCAATCAGCCGCGCCGGATTCCATAAACCCACCGTCATGCCCAATTGCGGTATGCCCATGGGGTCGGTGCAGAAGCAAAACTTTTCATCGGTAGCGATGCTGGGGACATTGCCGCCACCCAGCGACGCCCCGGCCGCCCGAATCGGAAACAAACAACTCCAGCAAATATCGGTGACCAGCTTGCCAGACCAAAGCTCGGCATCGGCACACAGCGGATCGGTAGCGTTGGTTGTGGTGTCGGCATGAAGATTCGTCGCCAAGGTCATCAACAGCCACAAAGCCCAAGGGAAAATCAGGCAATTCATGACCGTTCTCCCGCCGAAGCCGGCAGTTTGCGTTCGCGAACCACTAGCCGATTGCCTGTCTGCTCGACCAGACTCGGTACGTGTTGTAATTGAAATCGGCTACGTACGTCTGGCGTCAACAAGTACACCGATGAATTCAGCGATGTTTCCAATGCTTTCAAGCCGTCCCAGCCATCCTGACGCGACACCGACGTGGCCAGATACATCACGCGGGCTTTTTTGTCCTGGCATGACAACTGGCGAATCCAATGGACTTGGGCGGTTTCAGTAGCGTCAAACACAATCAGGCATAAGCCGAACGGCATTTTGTCCAATGGATTTACAGTTTGTCCGGCCCGGACAATGAGTTGACCGTTCGGCGCCGTCAGATTGCGCGGAGCGGTGATCGTCATATCGATTACTCGCTCACGATCTTCCAACGCGACTGGCAACACTTCGAATTTTTGTTGTCCCCAGAAACGAGCAATGGCCTGTTGCTGCTTCTGCCGCCAGTCGATCGCAGCCATCCGTCGTTTGATTTCTTCGAGCAGATCGATTTCGGCAATGTCGTAGACTTCGCCCAATCGGCCTAAATCACCGGCAGCACCGGCTTTGAATTTATCATTCAGCCAGGTCAAACTGCTGACGCCTCTGACTTGTAGTAAAGCCTTGTCATCCGCTTCGACGACGATGGCCGGCACCGACGACACCGCCCATTTCTGAAAGCGAGTCGGATCGATGACGATGTTGGGCACGGGATCGATGTCTTTTAGCAGTCGTTTCAGATCGGCAAACAGAGCAGGTAGTTTTTGACCGGGTTTGGGGCCTCGAAACATCAACAACGCATCGTCCTGTCCCGATGCCTCTTCGAATATGCCTTTCAATGCGGTATCGCCGAGCGAAAACGAAACGAACACCACTTTGAGCGGTTTGCCTGGATGAGGTGTTACCGTTTTGTCGAGTCGGTTTGAGGATGCTGAAATTGATTGCATAGCATTCGAGTTTCGCATCATCTCCAGGGCTTGCCGGTTTGCTTCCGACTGATAAGGATTGCCTTCCAGCCAAGCAGGCTTAGCTTGTCCATCCAAGGCATTAAGAATCCGCTGCGATTGGGATAACCATTCCTCTTCGGCTTTCACCGAGGCCACCAGTAATGCATTTGCCAAGCAAAAGAGCACGACCTGACGCAGGCGATTGGACAGTAATTCAAAATAGCGCATAAGCCCGCCCAATCACTTGGTGGTCATAGACATAGCCCCAATACCGCGAGTCAAAGCTCTTATCCGTTTTGCCGGTCAACCAATAAGCTGCGGGTGGGATGGTTTCGTCACGTTTGAAGCTGGACGCGGGTTTCTTGAGTTTTTCCGCTAACGGCAAACCTTCGATGATCAAGGAACCGTTGACCGTGGTCTGCCGACTGTCGACCTGAATATGATCGCCGGTAACACCGGCGGCAATTTTGACGATGATTTGACCGTCCTTGAAATACGGCGACATGCGCTCGGCACGAAACGCCATCAAATCGCCGCGCCAAATATCTTTGTTGTAGGTGTCGATCAGATAAATCCATTTGTCGGGTAAACACCGATCAACCTGATCATCGCCGCCAATCAGGAAGCGATGGCCAACGTAACGTTCGACGGCCAAGACGAAGAGCAATATCGGCAAGGCCTTGAGCAGGAATTTGCGCAACGGTGGTTTACTGTAGGAGTCTGTGGTGGTGATGTACTTGCTCATGACATCACTTACCGTCATGACGGACATAGACATCGTCCGGTGCGGCAACCACGGCCGTCGAATCGATCACCAGGTAACCCGCATCACTGAGTTTCTTGGCTTGGGCTTGCCAGTCATCGACGATCTTGGCCATTTGTTCTTGCGTGGCATTCGGCGGAATTGATTGAATCAATTTGGCCCGATCCAGTACGAACACTGGTGTGACCAGATTCAACCGAGCAATCGGTTGCTGTAATTGCTGATAAGCTGCCAACCAACCGCCCACACTGCCTAAACTGGCCGTGATCAAGACAACACTCAGCCATTGCGATTTAGCGTCCATGGCTTACCTCCCGAGGTTTAGATTTACGATTGTCGAGCAGTTGCTGAATGGCATCGCCGAGAGATAGTCCTTGTCTACGCAGCTGCTTGAGTGCCTGCACATCTTCCGGTTTGGTCGAGAAAAGAATGCGTTTGAATGGATCGACAATAAGTCGGCCGATACCGGAGCCCATCTCGGTGATAAAGAAAATCTCGGAATAGGCACCGGGTAAGGTATGCACGGTTTTCAGGAGTTCATAGCCGCCGTCCGACAACGGCAAACGACGATCCTGTTTCATGCCTTCGATGACTTCGGCTTTTTGTCCGAGCAAATACATATTGGCCGAGTTCTCGACGATGGCTCGGCCGGCTGCATTACGGTATAAGTCATTGACCGATTGAGTGATCGTGACTGCCGCGCCGCCATACTTTCGAAAGCGCCGGTAGCCATGTTCCATGAACTTGGCGACATCGCCTTCGGTGAGCAAATCCCAGGCTTCGTCGATGATCACGATCTTGGGTCGATTGCGTTCACCGAGATACATCTCCTGCTGGATTTGGTAGATCAGTTGCAACAGAACCACTTGTTGCAGATGCTTGCGGCCTTTCAGTTCTTCCAGTTCCAGCACGGTAAAGTCGCTGGCGAATTTGGCGTTGTTGCGGCCGTTGAAGTAGCGGCCGTATTCGCCTTTGGTGGTGAACGGAAACAACTGTTCGCCGACATCCTTCAAACGCTGGTCGATTTCGGCACACAACTGTTTGGCAATGTCGTCGACCGACATGGTTTGGGCTTTCTCAGTCCAGAGTTGTTTCAATATCCGCTTGAGGCCAGCAGTTTGAAAATCGGTCAATTTCTCGGTCGGTGCCGCCATCTGACTGACCAATCCGGCTAACATATCAGCTTCTTCCTCGAAGTTCTGCACGATCTCGAACGGATTCATGCAGATCCCGGAACCGTGGGTGAATTTGACGAAATCGCCTTCCAGCACCTCGCACAGATTTTCATACGAGCGGCCAACGTCGATCGCCCAGATTTGCGCGCCTTCGGTCAGATAGCTGACGATGATTTCGTTGGTCAGGAAGGATTTGCCTTTACCCGATTCGGCGGCGATACACAGGTTGTAGTTACCGGTGGTATCGAACAGCGACACCGCCATGTGTTCGCCGTTACGGGAGACGAAATTCAATGTGGGAGTGCCTGTCCCAGCCCAATCGCCGAATAAGGGCAATAAGGGAATGGCATGGCGGGTGGCGAGGGTGCGATAGCGTTTCAAATCGGCAATCGCCGTGCGCTCAGGACCGAACGGCAAACAGTTGAGGAAAAACGGCAGGCAGAAATATTTGTCTTCCAGCAGCTGAAATCCTAGTTCCCGAAAATACACCCGAGCATTCGAGACAGCTGCCGTCTCATCAGATTCATCGCAGAACAGCAGCACGCCGAAATAACTGCGAATCGGCCGGTCGCCGTCGCCATAGGCTTCGAACAGCACATCGAAATTGTGTTTGCGTTGCACCAACACCGGTAAAAATCGGGCAATCGGCGTGTTGACCTGATTGGTGATGAATTGCCTAACACCTTCTTGTTTTGATCGGGTGGATTCGGCATCGGGGTAATGTAGGGTCAGGCTGATCAGGGCATTCTGGCGAATGCCGCGGGTACCGGACAGAATGTCACCGAGATAACTTTTGGCGCTACCAAAGTAAAAGTGATCCGGGGTACGTTTGGCCGATAGGGTTTTTACGCGTTTGTTGCCCAGCCAAATACCTTTTTCGTCGGTTTGTAAGGCATTGTCGTAATCCAGCAATTGGTCGCGGATCAGTTGCGTCGGATCGCATTCCGGTACTACGCGATCTTTCCAGCCGGCATCCGAGTGCCAGTTGAGGATGGTATTCAGCACTCGCACATATTGATCAGCGTCCAGGACAGCAGGATAAAGACCGATGGTCGACAAAGATTGCTGAGTGGCGAGTTGTAATTCCGTTGCCCGGCGAATTTCCGCTTCACTGGGTCTGGGATTAGCGATGGGTAATTTCACCGTGACGATGACATGACTGCGTCGCAGCCGAGCGCCCGAAATGGATTCCGGAGGTTTCGTGGTGCCTTGACGTAGGAAGTCGATGCTGGCCCCGGTCATCGTTTTATAGGTCTGTTTTTGCTGCTTTAGGCGCCGGGTTTGCATCACCGCCAGCGATTCTTCAATATCCGGTGAAGTCCAAAGGCTGACTTGCAATAAGGTATCGGTCGGCCAGTCTTGATTGAGAAGAACGTTGACCCTAGCCGAAACACTGGGATCGGCCCCGGTCAATGGCCGGCAGATAAAGCCAAAACCGATGCTGGAATCGGCCAGCAAAAACAGATGGTGGTCGTGGTCATAAGCGAGGGTTGAAAAAAGCGTATCGGCGGTATGGATTCTGGACTGTTTCATGCCGATTCCTCCTCGGCGTATAACAAACGCATGGTTTCGGCCTGGTTTTGTAGCAGCAATCTAATGGTGTAGGGATGCCGACTGACGCGGACCGCGCGTTTCTTGCGCAGCAGTTCCCGCGCTCGCGCCGGATGGCACGGATTGATTGGTTTACCATCGGCGGCCTGAACGCGAACCGTGCGATCAGTCTTGTGTTCTGGGTTACGGCGGTTGCCCGCCGTCATCTCGGTAACGGGGTGTGGTCCGGTAATGTTGCTCATGACAACCTTATAGTGTCGCGGTGACAATATTGGTGATGATGGTCGGTGCCGCAAATAGACCCACGCCGCTGGCAATACCCAGCACGAAGCCCATGATGCTTCCGCGTACCACCCCTGCGACTAAACCGACAATCACGAAGACGATGGCGATAATCCGACCCAGCAAACCTTCGACCCAGCCAGTCAGCAAGGTCCAGACGTTGTTGAACTCGGTACCGCCGGCACCGGCCATGGCGTCGGGCGCCAACAACACAAAAAACAAGGAAGCCAGGGCAACTAGAACCCCGGTTCGATAGGATACTTTCATACAAGACGACCTCATAGTTGAATGACGACGGTTGCCCGTCCGATCTCGGAAGCTTGCTCCGGCTCAACATCAGCGGTCGCCCGCTAAGACTCGCCGATCCCGAAGGTCACGGCGGTGAAGAATTTAGTTTTTGGCGGCTGGGCTGTTCAGCGTGGATGGCAAACCACGCGATTCCAAATCATCGTTATCCAATGCCTGATGTTTTTCAGGAGGCCTTTGCTCGACTTGCAGAGGAATGAGCGATGGACTCAAGGTCGGCGCCGACTTGCCGATCATCCATCGTCTTGGTTCCAGTTCGGTGTAGACATAGTTCGATACCATCAGATCGCCTTCGGCATCTTCCCAAGGAGCGATCCAGATGCGCATGACTTGCGAAGGGGTACGAATCGGCGTGGGGTCTTCGATTTTGGGCACCGGTTGTTGCATGGGAACGCTGGGCGCTGGTGGGGTTTGTGACTCCGAATGACCAGCCTGCTGGCCGGCGTCCTCTTGCAATCCGGGATTGGTCACTTGATAGGCCTGTGTGGTCGATAAACACTGCGGTTCATCCGGCATACCTTTACAGCCGTACTGGGTTGCGCAGCCAGTGACAAGTACCCACATCAAACTGGAGATGATGAATAATGAAATTTGGCGATAACGTGTCATGGCTTTTTCTCCATTTTCGTAGGTTCAGGAGCGGTTGCGGCCGATACGGCATTTGGTTTGTTGGCCAACCAATCGGCCAAGATATCGGGTGCGCCACTATGCGTGCGACCATCTGGAGCAATCAGGAATGGCACCCCTTGCAAGCCAAATAGCTTGGCGGTAACGATGGCTTTCTGTAACGGCTCTTTGTTGCATTGCTTGGGCTGCTCGGTCGGTAACCCGGCGTAATCCTGTTTCAACAGCCGTTCGCGCACCGCGTCTTTGGCTTTGGCATCTGGTGAACCCAACTGACACGCCAGTTGCACGACGATGTTTTGCGATTCGGCACCCAGGATCGGCACCATCACCAGCTTGAAGGTGTATTTGTCTTTAAGGGCTTGCAGATCTTTCATGACTTTGCCGCAATACGGACAACGTGGATCGATGAACACCAAGACCGATTCCTTGCCATGTCCGACCGTGACCGGGCCCAGATCGTCGACATTCAGCTTCATCCGCGACAGATCGATGCGATTGGCGATTTTGTCGATGTCAGGCAAATCCTTGATTTCCTGCTGGGTCCAGACATCCATCAGCTTGCCGCCGTAAAGCGCAAAGCGACCGTTACTGGAAATGAACACGGTTTGTGCGCCGGTCTTGACCATTTTCAATCCGCTGATTGGCAAATCCTGCATGCCGTCGATTTTGATCGACAGTAAGCTGGCGGCAATGCCGGAGGCTGCTACCTTTGGCGGATTGTCGGCAAAGGTGGCTGAAGCAAATATCAGCAATGATAGGAGTAAGCTGGTATGGCGTAGATTCATATTATTGTTCCGGATCATGGGTTGAATAATCAGCTTGGAGTTTTGAGTTTCAATGCCGTGCCTTTCTGCACGATGAAATTGACTTGGCGGGTGGCGTCGACTTCGATGACCGGGTAAATCTCTTCCGCCATGTCCATGTAAAAATGCGACAGTCGTTCCATCGCGTAACCAGCGCCTTTCAAGGCACCGCCTTCCATTGATTGCGAGGAAAAGGCACTTTGGAACGGTGTGCTTCCTGCCAGGCTGCCCAGTCCTCCGGTCATCAGCACCGGAATCTGGTTACGGCCGAAGGCATCGGAAAAGCCTCTTAAAAATCCGGCCATCATTGATTGCGCGAGTAGGGCGCCTTGTTTGGAAACGACGCGACCGCGCACACCGTTCTTCCCGTCTTCGCCGGTCGCATAGGCGTTCATGGGTACCTCGATCACGCCACCGTCCTGGCGCACGCAGGAAAAGGTCTCGCCACGAAAATAGGCGCGTTCGGCACTCAAGTCGCCAAAGCCGGCGGCGAGCAGAAAACATTCGCGGACATCGGCGTGGAAGCGGTTGGGCAGAATGGCTTCCTTCTTGATGCGGAACAGCACCGGCATCGGTTCTTTCTTGGCTTTTTTGCCGGTCGGTGCATCCAGGCCGTTTAATAAAACGCCAGTCAGGACGCTGCCGGCAGGGATAAAGACATCACTGCGTGCTGTGGCATTTGCCGAACCGTTTTCGCCAGCGGCTTTAGCATCCGTTGTAGGTGTGGACGCTTTTTCTTCCTTGATGACCCGAATCTGCATCGCTACAGGCGTTTGTGCATTGGCACCGGTTCGTCCGCCCGAGATACCGGCATTGCCAGTCGTCGGTGACGGAATCGCAGCCTGTTCAAAGACGCTGTTCAGATCTTCTTGAGCGGTATTGGGTCTAGTCGAGTTGTAACGGCGGCCAGCATAATTAGGTGACGGCGTATTGTTGCCAGTTGCGGCGTTGTTGGTATCAGCATCATCAGTAGGTGGTATCGTTGTTGTGGATTTGTTTTTCAACGACTCGACTTCACCGCTGACGGCTTTGAGTTTGGCTTCATAGGCTTCCCGTTCGGCGCTAGTCCATTGCTTGAAACGCAGTTCATCGGATTGCTGCTCGCGCTTTTGTTGTTCTTCAATCGCAGCTAACCGCCGCCCTTGCTCTTCGTTCTTTTGCAGCAGATCGCGAAGCTGGGAGGAAATGCCGTCGATGCCTAGTGAACGAGGATCGCTGTCGGTCAGGATGTGCTGAATCGTCGCTTGTTTACTGGTCGGCTTGGCGATTTCCGGTGAAACAGAGGCCAAAGCAATGATGGTTGCCAATAGCACGGTGCCGATACTGCCTACCGCGACATTGCGCTTGGCGGTAGGACTCAAACGTGACCACCAGTTGTCCATGCTGGCCATCAGGGTTGACTCCCATTGAGCAATGACGGTCTGAGCGTCGATGATGTTTCCGGTGTATGTCTGACCGCAACATAGAGCTCGGTGGATTCGTTCTGTCCCAGTACGACTTTGGGCCAGCTGGCAACAGCTAACACCTCGTCTTTGGTGGTTGCACAAGATCGCTCGTCAAACTCCAGGGGCTCCATGCCGGTATTACGCGCCAGACCGACCAGAATCAGCATGTCGTGTCCTTCCAGTACCTGGCCAGTTTTAATCTGAACGAGGTCTTGCAAGCACTGAATATGTTCGCCCTTGCTTGGATCGCGCAGGGAAAAGCCTGGCGGTGTCTTTTGCAGGCCCAGGTCGCGGAATAGCTTTTTAATTTGGGCGATGTAGGCTTGTTCCTGATCGCTGGTTTTGCCTGAAGAGGTACTGGGCGATTGCAGTTTGCTCAACAGCTTGTAACTGTCTTTATCCAGGCTGAGATGGATTTCCCGTGCCGGAATACGTTTGGGGATCAAGGTCAGCGACAAGGCGATGTCCTGGTTGTCGCCAGGAGTGATGTATAAGGTCACCGGCGTTTCGTCGGCCGTGGCGACGTAGACGATTTTGCCTTTGGTGCTAGTGGTCGCTTGGCTGGTCGTTGTGACTACGGGATGTTCGAAGGGGGTGACCAGGCGATTCAAATGGCCGACGGCAATCGGCATCAGTTCGTTGATGCCGGGTTTGACTTGAATGTGTTGCGGACCAACGGAGGTTGTCGATGCAATTGCTGCCTGTTGCTTGGCCGTTTGCAATACGCTGGCATCGACCGGCGGAAGCTCGATGCCCAAATCCGTTTGCTGTCCAGCTGACTCGCCTGCTGGCGGCAAAGGATCTGCTACCGTGGTAACCAGCGGTAAAACGGTCACGGGTAATTCATCCGCAGATAAGGCAGTGCTAACGGTCAGCAGTAACAAAAATGACGGTAATGATCGTTTCATGGTTGAGCCTCGCGGGTTTGGCCTTGCATTGCTTTCAGTCGATCTAAGGTTCTGGGCGAATCAGGGTAGACATCGATGAACTCCAGTCGAGGCCGGTAGTTCTTGACGGCGATGATGAATTCGTAGGTACGGGGTTTGATGTCGGGTTTGGAACTGGGGCCTTGGCTTTTGAGCTCGCCGCTGACGAAGACTTTGTTGGTCTCGGCTTCATAATCGACATGACGTGGCGTGAAGCTGATTGCCACCCGATCCATCTTGATGGCCTTGATTTGATCGGTCATCGCATCCAGGACGCTACGATAAATATCCGGTGCCAGCAAAGGCTCGATGGCCACTTTTAGAAAATCGGCGTTGGCTGGTGTGGTGTTGCCGAGCAATTCCGCCATGTACAAGCCCCAGGACTCTTTGAACTCACTAGAGGCGCTACTACGCGTTACTTCAACTTCCTGGGTCAACGTAGGGGGCACCAAAATGATGCTGCGCTCGGTACGCCAGGCGGCAAGTGAGGTAATCACACAAACGACGAGCAATCCAATGACGACGACTCGGCTAAACCGGTTCTCGGTCTCGTGTCCATCCCAGGTTTGCAGAAAATCCGACCATCTCATGGCAGGAACCGGCGAATGTAGGGATTGGGGATGGTTCGGGAGCGATTGGGCAACAGACCCAGCCAATACAGCGCATGCAAGGTATAACCATCAGGCCGGTTGTCCCGAAAGCGCCGGTAAAGTTTGACTGCGATGAAGCCAAGCGCCATGCCCGGAATGAACTGATCAATCAACATGCCAGTGAGCATGCTGACCATGAAGGGTACGATCTCGTCCGCGCTCCACAGCAAAATGTGGATCGGATCGTCGATCGATTGGGGGATGGCAACGGGTTCCATAATGACCTCCGGTTGGATGGTCATTATTGTGAAGCGGATTTTAAGGAGGTCGTTTGCAGCTGATGACGAATTTGCGATCAGCTGTAAAAATTGACGGCAGGTTGAGAGTTCTATACTTTAAAGACCTTTAGCTTGATATTGGATGTAATCCTCTCCGGGGCTAATATTGTCAAGACGTTTCCCGAAGATGGCTCAACCGCACCGTCAATCGACCATCTACAACCCCAAATCGCTCAAACTGGCATGATCGTCGGGACGGCGGCCCAACGGCCAGTGAAACAAACGCGGCTCTTCCTTGATCGGCAAATCGTTGATGCTGGCAAAGCGCCGTTGCATGAAACCCTGAGCGTTGAACTCCCAGTTTTCGTTGCCGTATCTGTGGAACCACTGGCCGGAATCGTCGCGCCATTCGTAAGTGATGTGTCAACACTAAACCGGACACATAGTTAAGCGGCTTGATGCCGCAATTCGTAATTAATCGGTGACAGGTAGCCGTTAGCGGAATGTAACCGCTCCCGGTTGTAAAACACTTCGATATATTCGAACACCGCTTGTTTAGCCTGATCGTGGGTCTGGAAAGTCTGTTGGTGAATCAGTTCAGTTTTTAGGGTGTGAAAGAAACTCTCCGAAACCGCGTTATCCCAGCAATTCCCTTTTCGGCTCATGCTTTGTCGAATGCCGTGTTGTTTCAGCAAAGCCCGATGGCTTTCTGAGGCATATTGGCTACCCCGGTCGGTATGCCATAGCAAGCCTTTGTCGGGCTTACGTTTCCAAATGGCCATCAAGCGCGCATCGTTGACCAACTGGGTTTTCATATGTTCGGCCATTGACCAATCCACGATCTGGCGGGAAAACAAGTCGATCACCACCGCCAAATACAACCAGCCTTCCTGAGTATGGATATAGGTAATATCACCCGTATAGACTCTGTTTGCTCGATCAACGGCGAACTGACGAATCAAATGATTAGGTGCAATCAGCAGGTCGTGCTCGGAATCGGTGGTGACTTTAAATCGGCGCTTGGTTTTACACGTTAATCCGGCTTCTCTCATTAAGTGACCAATTCGCCGTCGCCCCACGGATTGACCTTGATGGGACAGGGCAATTTTGATCCGTCGGGTGCCATAACTGCGTCGGCTTTTTTCGAAGGCTTGCTGCACCAGGTTACTCAGTTGTTCATCTTCTCGCTGCCGTGGCGAGGGGCGGCGATGCTGCCAGGCGTAATAGGCGCTGGGCGACACTTGCAAAAACCGACACATTGCCGCGACGCTGAATTCCGCCGTATGCTTTTGAATCCAAGCGTGCTTTACCGTTGCTCTTTGGCAAAGTACGCGGCGGCCTTTTTTAACAAATCGCGCTCCTCGGTCAGTCGGGCCACCTCTTTCTTGAGACGCTTGAGTTCGTCATAAAGATGATCATCGGTTCTGACCGGGTTATCGGGGGATTGGCGGCGACTGTATTTGCCAATCCACGTATGCAGGGTATTCACGTTAATCCCTAGATCAAGGGCAACCTGGGCAACGGATTTGTCTGATTCATTCGCCAGCTTAACGGCTGAGGCTCGGAATTCAGCAGTATAGGTATTGGGTTTTTCTCGGCTCATTTGGACCACACTCAGTTTTAGGCATTGTAAAAGTGTGTCCAGCAAAGTGTAACCACATCAAAAAGCAAATGATTTGGTCCCGAAATATGCATCGATTTGAAGGCAAGAAATAAAATTTTCATGCCTCAAATCCTTTAATTTTCAAGACTGTTTATTTGTCTCCTGCCATTTGATGATGCATTTTAGCCATCGCTGTATTGGCATCAACTGCTTTTTGGTAGGAATTGATTAGCGATTGGCAATGTTCGAAAAACATCTCGGATTGCTTGCCGTACAGGTAGCTGTGCTGCTTGTACTGTTGCAGAAGCTTTTTGTGTTCTTCCACTTTGACTTCGGCATCCTTTGCATTTTGCTCAAAATGAGTCGCCAAAGACTCATGGTCATCCTTAGTTTTCGCACTTTGGATAGCTGCACTCATATCCATGGGATGGGGATTTTGTTGGCAACCTGATAAAACTCCCAACGTTAAAGAAGTGACGACCAACAATTTAGTTATGGTTTTCATGGGATTTCTCCAGTTCGGTGAAATTCTTCAGACAGCACTAAAAATACCGTCATGTTTGGTTAAAAGGTTGTTATTTAATGCATTATTTTGACTGTACTTATTGTCATAAAACTCCTGGTTAAGTGAATGTGACATGAGAAAATTTACTGTGCTGAACTTCATCGCGATTTCAATGAATGGCCTTTCAACAGCGCATAAATCGCTGGAATTACAATCAACGTCAGCAGCATCGAAGAGATCATGCCCCCCACCATCGGGGCAGCAATGCGGCGCATGACTTCTGATCCGGTACCGTTGCTCCACATGATGGGTAACAGACCGGCCATGATGGCGGCTACAGTCATCATCTTTGGTCGTAGCCGTTCTGCCGCACCGCTGACCACACTGGTGTAGAGTTCATTCCGGGTAAAATCCTGACCGTGTTGCCGGCATTCTTCGATTTTGGCCTGGTAGGCGTGATCCAGGTAGATCAGCATGATGACGCCGGTTTCCGCAGCCACTCCAGCCAGTGCGATAAAGCCCACACCAACCGCCACACTAACGTTATAGTTCAACGCCCACAGCAACCAGACGCCGCCCACCAGCGCAAACGGCACCGACAACATAACGATCAGGGTTTCCGTCATTCGCCCAAAATTCAGATACAGCAGTATAAAAATGATCAGCATGGTCAACGGTACGACAATCTTCAACCGCTCAATCGCCCGCTCCATATACTCGAATTGCCCGCTCCAGGTAATGTAGTAACCGGTAGGGAGTGCTACCGCTTTCTCAACAGCCAGTTTGGCATCATGAACATAACCGGCAATATCGCGATCCCGCAAATCGACGAAGATATAAGCCGAGAGCAGCGAGTTTTCGGTACGAATACCCGGCGGCCCTTTGGATAAGCTCAGATGTGCCACCGACGATAAAGGAATCATGGCACCGTCAGCAGTCGTTACCAGTAAGTGATTGCCTATGGCACTAGGACTGTTCCTGAGTTCGCGCGGATAACGCACGATCACGCCGAAGCGCTCGCGGCCTTCGACCATAGTCGTCACCATCTCGCCGCCGATGGCGGTTGAAATTAGATTTTGAATATCGCCAACCATCAACCCATAGCGAGCCAAGGCTTCATAGTCGGGATCGATATTCAAGTAATAACCACCGGTAATGCGCTCGGCATACGCGCTGGTCGTGCCAGGTACGTTCTTGATAACTTGTTCGATTTGCTGGGCCAACCGTTCCATTTCAGCCAGGTCGTTACCGAATAACTTGACGCCAACTGGAGTGCGAATACCGGTGGCCAGCATGTCGATGCGATTTTTGATCGGCATGGTCCAGGCATTGCTAACACCGGGAATTTGCAGGGCCTGATCCATTTCCGCAATCAATTTGTCGATGGTCATACTGGGACGCCATTGTGATTCCGGCTTGAGATTGACCACAGTCTCGGACATTTCCAAAGGAGCCGGGTCGGTTGCCGTGGCGGCACGCCCGGCTTTGCCGAATACCGATTCGACTTCAGGGAAGGTTTTGATGATGCGGTCCTGAGTTTGCAGTAATTCGGCCGTTTTGGTCACCGACAAGCCAGGCAAGGTCTGCGGCATAAATAACAACGTGCCTTCGTTTAAGGTCGGCATGAATTCGCCACCCAATTGCATGGCAGGGTAAATACTCGCAGCCATGACCAGCAACGCCAGCAATACCGTGGTTTTCTTAAAACGCATCACCC
Source organism: Gammaproteobacteria bacterium HGW-Gammaproteobacteria-3 (assembly GCA_002843155.1). GTDB lineage: Bacteria > Pseudomonadota > Gammaproteobacteria > Methylococcales > Methylomonadaceae > PGZD01. The sequence goes on along the minus strand of PGZD01000001.1, from coordinate 107,122 downwards.
AGGTAATCACCGGGCGATACAGCCACAGCAATACCCGGTTGACAGGGTTATCTTGCTCGGGTCGGATATGACCACGCACAAACAACAATATCAGCACCGGCACCAGCGTCACCGACAGCAAGGCCGCGCCGGCCATGGCAAAGGTTTTGGTGTATGCCAATGGCTGAAATAGTCGTCCCTCTTGGGCTTCCAGCGTGAACACCGGTAAGAAGGATACGGTGATGATCAGCAAACTGAAAAATAATGGCGGCCCGACTTCTCGGCAGGCATTCAACACAATCGTGTGCCTGGGCAATTTTCCGGCATCGTGCTCCAGGTGCTTATGCACGTTTTCAATCATCACGATGGCGGCATCGACCATTGCGCCAATCGCAATGGCGATGCCCCCCAAGCTCATAATATTGGAGTTCATCTTCAATAAATACATGACGATAAAAGCGATCAGGACACCAACTGGCAGCATGACGATGGCCACCAGCGCACTACGCAGATGCAACAGAAATGCCGCACAAATAACGGCGACCACCACACTCTCTTCCAATAGCGTATGGCGTAAATTCTCGATCGCTCGTTGGATCAAATCAGCACGGTCATACACCGCTTTTATGCTGACACCCGCTGGCAGACCTGCGGTAATTTCCTTTAACCGCAGTTTCAAGTTATCAATCACTTCCAGCGCATTTTGACCGTAGCGAGCGATGGCGATGCCGGACACCACTTCGCCCTCGCCATTCAGTTCGGTAATACCGCGACGTTCATCGGGTACCAATTCAACTCTGGCCACGTCGCGCACTAAAACGGGCGTACCATTGGCGACTTTTAATACCAAGCGTTCCAGATCGTGGATGCCATGCAAATAACCACGACCGCGCACCATATATTCAGTTTCGGTCATTTCAATCGCCCGCCCACCCACGTCGCGGTTGCCATTGGCAATTGCTTCAGTCACTGTTTTAAGCGGGATACCATAAGCCTGGAGTTTATGCGGATCGACCGTCACTTGATATTGCTGGACGAACCCACCGACGCTGGCGACTTCGGCAATTCCCTGTGCCTTGGTCAACTGATAGCGCACAAACCAGTCTTGCAGGGTACGCAGTTCTGCCAGGGAGTAATCCTTGCCCAACAACGCATATTGATACACCCAGCCCACGCCGGTGGCATCTGGCCCTAACTGCGGCGTAACACCACGTGGCAACCGTCCGGCCGCAAAATTTAAATATTCGAGCACCCTGGAGCGGGCCCAATAAATATCAGTACCATCCTCAAAGATCACGTACACAAAGGATGCACCGAAAAATGAGAAACCACGAACCACCTTGGATCGCGGCACACTCAGCATCGCGGTGGTCAGTGGATAAGTGACTTGATCCTCGACCACCTGAGGTGCTTGGCCAGGGAATTCCGTGTAGACAATGACTTGGGCATCGGACAGATCAGGTAGGGCATCAAGCGGAATCTTGATCAGAGCATAAATGCCGCCACAGATTAAAAATAACGTCGTGATCAGAACCAGAAACACGTTCTTCAACGACCATGCAATCATACGTTCCAACATGGCTAGTTCTCCACTGCATGTTGATTGTGATCATGTCTCGGCATAGCCTGAGTGTCCGGCTGAGTAGCTTCGGATTCTGGCATCTGATCCACGCTGCGCATACTATCCAGCGCCGCTTTCAAATTGCTTTCGGCATCGATCAAGAAATTAGCGCGGGTGACTACGTTGTCGCCATCCTGCAAACCCTCAAGTACTTCGCTGAATCCCCCCGTCTGATGGCCAATTTTCACCGGACGCGGTTCAAACCGGCCTTCATCCTCTTGCACCAGAACCACTTGCCGTGTACCGCTATCGAGGATGGCCGAATCGGGTACACTTAACTCGCGGTGCTGTTGCTGGGAAGTCAATAATTCAACGCTACCATATAGACCAGGCCTCAGAAAACCTTGCGCGTTGTCCATGTCCACTCTAACTTTGACGGTGCGCGTGTCGGTATTCAGCGTGGGATAGACAAAACCCACTTGCCCTTGAAAAGATTTATCGGGGTAAGCTTTGAAAGCGACGACGACCGCTTGACCCATTTTGACCCACTCTAAATCGGGCTCGAACACATCGACAATCAGCCACACCCGACTCAAGTCGGCAATCTGGAACAATATTTCGCCCGGCATAAAACGCATCCCGTCTACTGCTGGCTTCTCCATCACGACGCCATTGACAGGCGATTGCAACGACAGGGTTTCGATCACGCGATCCTGCTCTTGCAAACGTTGCAATTGTGCCTGGCCTATATCCCAATAATTCAGCCGCTTTAAGGCATTACGGGTGAGTTGCTGCGCGGTGGCTAGCGCCTGTGGACTGGCCTGTTGCAATGACGCCTCGCCTTGTTTGGCGATCAGATATTCCTGTTGAGCCGTGAGTAGATCAGGACTGTAGACTTCCAATAATGGCTGACCGCGTTTGACAGCTTGTCCCGTGCTATTAACTAGCAACCGTTGTATCCAGCCCTCGAATTTGGCATTGATGACATGTAACCGACGCTCATCAACTTGAATACTGCCCGGCGCACGGATAGAACGCACTAAATCCCGATATTGAACTTTCTCGGTTTTGACGCCGAGCTTTTGGATTTTTTCGGGGCTGATCGTCAAGAGTTTAGAACTCGTTACCTTGCCTTCGTAAACCGGCAGATAATCCATGCCCATTTCGTCCTTTTTCGGTACCGGCGATGTGTCTGCGGTCCCCATGGGGTGGCGGTAATACAGAATGCGCCCTTTGTTCGGTTGGGATGTCGGCGAAAGTTCATCGGCATACACGGGTAGATAATCCATGCCCATTTCATCCTTTGCTGGTGTCGAAGACGTCACTTTTGGATTCATCGGATGCCGATAAAACCGTGGTTTATGCTCTGCGACCGACACAGTCTTTTCCATGGATTGCGGCTTATTCGCCAGCCAAAAGCCGCCGGCGATTCCGATGATCATGGTCAATATACTGACCAGAATGGCTTGCTTAGTCATGAGTCAGTTCCTCGCCAATTAAATTCGATAATTCCGCCAGCAATTGCTGGGTTTCGACCAATGATTTCCAATATTGGCTTTGATACTGAAACAAGCTCAGCTGGGTGCGGAGCAAGTTACTGAAGTCAGCTTTGCCGACGGGATACCCGGCCATCAAAGAGCTGACAGTCTGCTGCGCTTGAGGAATGATTTCATGCTCGAATAACGCTAACCGCTGTTTTGCATGCAGGTATTGGGCGGTATTGGCAGCAATTTCACCATGGACTTTGTTGTGCTCGTCCTGCAAGGCGTACTGCTCCTGCAATAATTCACTATTGCGTTGATCGACCGCCTTGGCCTGTTTTTGCTCGGCATAGATTGGCAAATTGATACTGAGTTTGACACTGGCAAAATCGCTACGCGATTCGCTGGACGGCGTGTTTTGCCTGACTGCATAACCCGCACCCAGTGTCAGATCGGGATAGAAATCCTTTTCGGCGATTTCAATGCGGGTCTTGGCGGCACCGAGCATTTTGCGATGCTGCTCAAACAGCGGGCTATGTTCCATGGCTTGTGTTTGCAAATCCGCAACCACCAAGACCGGGGTTTTGATCTCGGCTTGGTCAGGCAGTTTTATCAAGGTATCGGAGTTGCGGCTAAGCAATGTGTTGAGCTGAATACCGGTACTGTGGCGCATGCTGATCAGCTCGATTTTTTCATCCTTGAGTTTCGAGAGTTCCAATTGGGCCAGCAGCACATCCTGCTGTTGCCCCTGACCCGCTTTGTAGCGGGATTGGGCGGTATCGATCAGTTGCTGAAAAAATTGTTCGCTTTCGGCAATGACATTGATTGCTCGATCGTAATAGAACAAGCGCCACCAGGCCTGTTTGACATCACGAACCAGACGCAAACGGGCGACATCTACCGAATCGGCAGCGGCCAGGGCTTCCTGTTCCGCCGCTTGTTCCTTCAAGGCCAACTTACCCGGAAAGGGAATTGTCTGACTGACGCCGACATCCATCATGGTCATGTCTTCCTTGTGAAGACTGAAGCTACTGGTTGGGACATTCAGTGTATCGAAATTAAGCGTTGGGTCTGGAAGCGCACCTTCCTGCGAAGGAATAGCCGCCAGTGCCTCAGCGCGCGCTTTAATTTCAGCAAGACCGGGATTGCCCGCCTGAGCTAGTTGAACGGCCTGTTCAATGGATAAAATCGTTTCATCGGCATGGACTATGCTGATGAAAATCATCAGATAGCAACCGAGCGCCCAATAGGGCCAAGACACCCGATCAAGGGGCGAGGGGTATAACAAGGGGTACATCATTTTCTCCAAACAAGGAAACACAGGCTCACGCCAAAGCATGAAGCTCTATCACGCCAACAAGGCGAGGGTTACCTGGGAGAAATGACTAATTCAGGAGTGTGCAAAAACGATAAAACAACGGAATCGGCTTGCCAATAGGCGGCCTTATCCGATTGAATATCAGTTGAGGTGGGCGGTAGCTAAACAAACAGCCGATTAACCATACCAGACATGCAATAAACAACGGGATTTCCGGTTTATCGATTTTGATATTGAAAGTCGGATTGGGTTGAGAGTCTGGGCAGGATTTAAGAACGCAGTCCTGAGCTTGCGAGGAAAAGTGTTTTGTTTGCTCAGAGTGATGCATGGACTCTGAACAGCCGACCGGCATCGCATCAACAGCAGGAAGCTGAACCGGCATAGGCATGGCGCACGTCGACGCCACCAGCATGAATAGCCAGCTGACCATCATTACCAAAATCAAAATAGACCGATAATGACTATGGCGATGAGCACGAAGCGTTGACAACAAAAACTTTATCCAAAAAAACTAAGGTCATTACGCTAGCATGCCTATTGGCTTTTTTCAATATCTGATTGGTCACCATCTGATAGGGTTTCTAACGTTCTTCCAACGCATCGCCAAATTCTCAGGCACCCGCCAAAACATACTGGGCAAACAAGACAGTGCCGCCGATTGTCACACTAAGAAAAAGTCATCCAAGACATAAACGAGTCAGAATTTTTCGATGAATGAAACGGCTTGTAGCCAATGCCGCTTGCGAGTCTGCCATTGTATTGACTGTAATTTTCAACGAATTCGAATTCATCATTGTTTACATCGCCTCTGAAAATTCTGCCTCAGCGTGAAATATACATACGTTCTTCAACAGCCTGTTAGGTCTCAAAACCACGAAATACTAAAAAACAGTTAAGTCATTGTCATTTAGATTCATTTGGTGTAGCTTTAAAAAATGAATGCTTTGCGACACTCTAAAATTTGGCTCTCTATTGTGCTGATACTCGCGGTGCTTGGTCATTTTGGCCTGGGCCATCGAGATGTGTCGGCCTTTGTGCTATGTTTTGGTGCTGATGGTCATGTCGCTGTAGAGAAGAATGGAAAAGACCAATCCGTAAGTTTAACTGTTGTCACTCGTTTCAACGACGAGACCAATGCTCTTACGAGCAATGACGATGATCCCTGCTCGTCACCTTGCACTGACATTCCTATCGATGGTGATGATCACATCCCCCTACAATTGACGAATTTATTAAAAATAGCGATTGATATTGGACTTTTACCGGTATTTTTCCTGATCTCACTGCTAGTCCTTTATGCCAAAGTCGTTATTCGGCAGCCGGCATTTTTCGACCCGCCGTTTACCGATTCCCGACTACTCGCCCTTCGCAGTACCGTTTTACTGATTTAGCCACTTCTCCTAGCTGCAACTCACCAGCCGAAGGCGCAGGTTCACCTGTGTCCGTGTTGACGTTCCCTCTATGCTACGGAGAAATTTTCCATGTTCTCAAATTATGTGCGGCCACTTGGCGTTGCACTGTGTTTATTGATTACTGCCGGCTCGGTCGATGCGAGTCCGGCAGACGACACGCTATTGCCGGCACAATCAGGCGATCTGGGTGCAAACGGTTCCAGTCGGCAAGCCATTGAGGAACCGACCGGTTCCCTGGTTTTGTCTCAAGCGCTTGCCCTAGCGCTAACCCAGAACCCCGAGCTATCCGCTTTTTCCTGGGAGAGCCGAGCACAGGAAGCCGCCACCCTCCAAGCGGGTTTGTTTCCCAATCCCACCTTCAATGCCAATGCGGCAAACTTTGGAAATCAGGTCATCAAGGGTTTCGACGGCGATGTCGTCACCTTGGAGCTGAGTCAATTGATCGAATTGGGCGGTAAGCGCGCCGCTCGCATGGAAGCCGCCTCGCTAACCAAGCAATTAGCCGATTGGGATTACGAAACCAAACGAGCCGATGTACTCACTCAAGTTACGCAGGCATTTATTGACGTGTTGGCCGCCCAACAGCGCTTGACGCTAACACAGCAAATTCATGAATTGGCTAATCAGACAACGGTCACGACCTCTGCGCGAGTGCAGGCAGGCAAGGTATCGCCCGTTGAAGAAACCAAGGCTAAAGTTGCTCGCGCTTCTGTGCAAATTGAGCTGATGCGAGCTCAGAAAGAACTGGAAGCCGCCCGCAAGCGTTTAGCCGCCGGCTGGGGCAGCACGACACCGCGCTTTGAGATGGTGAGCGGTAATTTGGAAAGCATACAAGCGCCGGCTTCCCTAGACTCATTGGCGCAACGCCTCTCTAAAAATCCGGATTTAGCCCGTTGGGCCACCGAAATCACCCAACGTCAGGCATTGATTACGATGGAAAAGTCCAAAGCCATCCCAGATGTCACCGCGACCGTGGGTGCCAGTAAATATCTGATGCCCAATGATTACGCCTTAGTCGTTGGTTTTTCGGTGCCATTGCCGGTTTTCGACCGCAATCAAGGCCGTGTTCAAGAAGCCGAGCATCGATTGACCAAAGCGGAAGACGAATTGCGTAGCACTGAGGTCCGCATCGCCACGGCATTGAACACCGCCTATCAAGCCCTGGATACCGCTCATTCCGAAATCATCACCTTGCAGCAAGATATTTTACCGGGCGCCCAAAGTGCTTATGACGCCGCTCGCGAAGGCTACCGCTTGGGTAAATTCAGTTTTATGGACGTACTGGATGCACAGCGCACCCTGTTCGGCGCTAAAAATCAGTATTTACTGGCTTTGGCCGAATATCACAAGTCCGTGGCCAACGTGGAACGTTTGGTCGGCAGCAATATGAACGAGACAGTGGCGGACAGCCAACCCGAGGTATCACCATGAACACGATTAACAAAAAACAATGGACCGCTATCGTCGCGATTATTGTGGTCGGCCTCTTGCTTGGCTTATTTATTCTGAGCATCGACAAATCGATGCCCGAAGGCGAGGAACACGGCGAAGAAAACCATGCAGCGGCTAAAGTCGATAGCGCCGAACATGCCGATGACGCCAAACAAGCCCAAGGCCCGCACGGCGGCGCTGTTTACAGCGACGGTGACTTTAAGCTGGAAATCCTGCTCAGCGAGGAAGGTGGTGAACCGCACTTTCGCGTTTATCCGTTCAATCAGGATAAACCGCTTCAGCCCGTTGCCGATCAACTCTCCGTGCAACTAAAGCGCCCGAGCGGCGAGCAACAGCGCATCGAGTTTGCGCCTGAAAAAGCGTATTGGCAGAGTATCCAGGCTATCGATGAGCCCCATGTCTTTGAAGCGAACGTGACGGCAAGGCATGATGGTCAGACGTTTCAGTTTGCTTTCAGTAAAGAAGAAGGCAAAGTAACCTTGAGCGATCAGCAAATCGCCGAAACCGGTATCTCGATTCAGACCGCAGGTGCAGCGCACATCACAAGCTCTGTCACCCTACCGGGTGAAATTCGCTTCAATGAAGATAAGACGTCTCATGTGGTGCCGCGTTTGGCCGGTGTGGTGGAGAGCATTTCCGCCAACCTGGGCCAGCAAGTCAAACAAGGTCAGGTCATCGCCGTGATTGCCAGTACGGTGTTGTCCGAGCAGCGTAGTGAATTGTTGTCGGCACAAAGGCGATTGGAGTTAGCCCGCTCTACCTTTGCGAGGGAAAAGCACTTATGGGAGGACAAAATCTCGGCGGAGCAAGACTACCAACAAGCCCGGCAAGCAATGCAGGAAATGGAAATCGCCGTTCATAATGCCCAACAGAAATTGATAGCACTCGGCGCAAGTCCTGCCGTGTCGGCCAGCGGCGGCTCACTCAATCGTTACGAAATTCGCGCCCCGTTCGACGGCATGGTGGTCGAGAAACACATCGCCATGGGAGAAGCGGTCAAGGAAGATGCCAGCATTTTCACCATCACTGACTTATCCTCCGTCTGGGCCGAAATTATCGTCTCGGCGAAGGATCTCAATGTCGTGCAAGTCGGCAAACAGGTCAACATCAAGGCCACGGCGTTCGATTCTTCGGCAACCGGTACGTTGTCTTATGTGGGCGCATTGATGGGCAAACAAACCCGTACCGCTACGGCTCGCGTGACGCTGGACAATCCGCAGATGGCCTGGCGACCTGGATTGTTTATCACGGTCGAACTGCCTACCAAGGAAAGTGAAGTGCCGGTCGCGGTCGCCGCCGATGCCATCCAGATGATCAAAAACAAGCCGACGATTTTTATTCGCGTACCCGGCGGCTTTATTGCTCAACCCATCACCACCGGCCTATCAGATGGCAAAGTCACCGAGATCGTGACAGGACTCATGCCTGGTACCGAATACGCTGCCAATGGCAGCTTCGTCCTTAAATCCGAGCAAGGCAAAAGCAGTGCCGAGCATTCGCATTGATCTCCAGGAGTTCGCATCATGTTTGAACGACTCATTCGTTTAGCGATCGAGCATCGCTGGCTGGTTATCCTGGCCGTACTGGGTATGGCAGGACTCGGTGTTTTCAATTACTCGATTCTGCCCATCGACGCCGTGCCGGACATCACCAATGTTCAGGTACAAATTAATACGACGGCACCGGGTTATTCGCCTTTGGAAACCGAACAGCGGATCACTTACCCCATCGAAACCGTCATGGCGGGTTTGCCGCATCTGGAACAAACCCGGTCGCTTTCGCGTTACGGCTTATCGCAGGTCACGGTGATTTTCCAGGACGGCACCGATGTCTATTTCGCCCGGCAATTGGTGAACCAACGTATTCAGGAAGCCAAGGATAAACTGCCCGCCGGTATCACGCCGGCGATGGGTCCCATTTCCACCGGTCTTGGCGAAATCTATTTATGGATAGTCGAAGCCCAAGAAGGGGCCAAAAAACCTGACGGTTCGCCTTACACCGCGACCGATCTGCGTGAAATCCAGGACTGGATTATCAAACCGCAGTTGCGCAACGTGCCGGGGGTCACCGAAATCAATTCCATTGGCGGCTACGCCAAACAATATCAGGTGGCACCGATTCCGGAAAAACTGGCGTCCTATGGTCTGACCTTGCAAGACATCGTTACCGCGCTGGATCGTAACAACAATAATGTCGGTGCCGGTTACATCGAAAAGCGTGGCGAACAATATCTGATTCGTGCGCCGGGCCAAGTGCATTCGATGGAAGATATTCGCAACATTATTCTCGGTAATGTCCAGGGTGTGCCCATTCGCATTCGCGATGTCGGCGAAGTCGAAATCGGCCGAGAACTGCGCACCGGCGCTGCAACCGAAAATGGCCGAGAGATGGTATTGGGTACGGTCTTTATGCTGATCGGTCAGAATAGCCGTGCCGTCTCGCAAGCGGTCGACAAAAAGATGACGGAAATCAACCGCACGCTGCCCGAAGGGGTGCAGGCCGTGACGGTCTATGACCGAACGGTATTGGTCGATAAAGCCATCAATACGGTCAAGAAGAACTTAACCGAAGGGGCAATTCTGGTCATCGTGATTCTGTTTCTGTTCCTCGGTAATATTCGTGCGGCCATCATTACGGCAATGGTCATACCGTTATCAATGTTGTTCACCTTCACCGGCATGGTGACGTATCAAGTCAGTGCCAACTTGATGAGTCTGGGGGCGCTCGATTTTGGTGTGATCATCGACGGTGCGGTGGTGATTGTGGAGAACTGTGTACGAAGGCTGGCCCATGCTCAGGAACAGCAGGGGCGTTCGCTAACACGTAGTGAACGTTTTCATGAAGTGTTCACGGCGTCGAAAGAAGCGCGGCGAGCGCTGTTATTTGGCCAGTTGATCATCATGGTCGTGTACTTGCCCATCTTTGCGCTGACGGGGGTGGAAGGCAAAATGTTTCATCCGATGGCGTTCACGGTGGTCATTGCCTTGGTGGGAGCCATGATACTGTCCGTGACCTTTATTCCGGCGGCTGTGGCGCTGTTTATCGGCGATAAAGTCGCCGAAAAGGAAAATGTGGTGATGCTGAGTGCCAAGCGTATCTATGCGCCGGTACTGGATAGCGTCATGAGCAACAAGCCGGTGATACTCACGCTGGCGGTGGTCGCGGTGATTCTGTCGGGCTTGTTGGCGACTCGGATGGGCAGCGAGTTTGTGCCGAGCTTGAATGAAGGCGATTTCGCCATTCAGGCGATGCGTATTCCGGGTACCAGTTTGTCGCAATCGGTCGCCATGCAGCAGCAGATTGAGCAGGCTCTGAAGCAGCAGTTTCCCGAAATCGAGCGAATATTTGCACGAACCGGTACCGCCGAAATCGCATCTGACCCGATGCCGCCGAATATCTCGGATGGTTACATCATGCTCAAACCTCGCGAGCAATGGCCTGAACCCGGTAAATCACGCGATGACTTGCTGGCGGCGATACAAGCGGCGGCCAACAAACTACCCGGCAACCTCTACGAGTTTTCCCAGCCTATCCAGTTGCGCTTCAATGAACTGATTTCAGGGGTGCGTAGCGACGTTGCCGTTAAAGTGTTTGGCGATGATATGGATGTATTGAATGACACGGCGACTGAAATTTCGGCGGTCATGGAGGCAATTCCCGGTGCATCCGAAGTGAAAGTCGAGCAAACTACCGGCTTGCCGATGCTGACGCTCAATATCGACCGGGATAAAACTTCGCGCTACGGCTTAAACGTGGGCGATGTGCAGGATGCGGTGGCTACCGCGATTGGTGGCACCGAAGCCGGCACCTTGTTTGAGGGTGACCGGCGTTTCGACATCATCGTGCGACTGCCGGAGAACCTGCGCAGTAATCTGGATGCCATCAACCGCTTGCCAATCTCATTGCCGCACGGGCAAAACCGAGATGGACGAACCAGTTATATCCCACTGGCCGAAGTAGCCAGCCTGGAAATGGCTCCCGGCCCTAATCAAATCAGCCGCGAGAACGGCAAACGCCGAATCGTCATCAGTGCCAACGTGCGAGGCCGCGACATCGGCTCTTTTGTTGCCGAGGCCGAACAAAAGCTGCAACAGAAAGTCAAAATTCCATCCGGTTATTGGACAAGTTGGGGCGGACAGTTCGAACAGTTGCAATCGGCGGCCCATCGCTTGCAAATTGTGGTGCCTGTGGCGTTAATCCTGGTTTTCACACTCCTGTTCATGATGTTTGGCAATGCCAAGGACGGTTTGCTGGTGTTCAGCGGCATCCCCTTTGCGTTGACCGGCGGCTTGGTCGCACTTTGGTTGCGCGATATTCCGATGTCGATTTCGGCGGCAGTCGGATTCATCGCCTTGTCGGGTGTGGCGGTACTGAACGGGCTGGTAATGATTGCCTTTATCCGTGGTTTGCGCGACGAAGGCATGTCGCTGGATAAGGCGATTGTGGAGGGTGCTCTGACACGTCTTAGGCCAGTGTTGATGACCGCATTGGTGGCCTCGTTCGGTTTCGTGCCAATGGCCATTGCCACCGGTACCGGCGCAGAGGTACAGCGCCCGCTGGCGACTGTAGTGATTGGCGGCATTCTCTCGTCAACGATGCTGACATTGTTGGTATTACCGATTCTTTACTGGTTCGCGCATCGCCAAGACCAACCAGTAAGTCCCATGATACCGGGAATACCGCAGATTGATTCTAACGAGGGTTGAACGATGAGTACCTGCAAGCCATCAGAAAAAACCTGTTGTTGTCCTGGCGAGAAACCGGATAACCACCAGCCAACGCCATCAAACTTATCGAGTGGCATCACGTTCAAAATCGAGGGACTGGATTGCGCCGAAGAGGTCTCTACCTTGAAAAGCGCGATAGGCCCGCTCGTGGGCGGCAGTGACAAACTGGCCTTTGATGTTTTAAACGGGCGCATGACGCTGTTGTCTGATGCCGAGCCCGTGACTGAAAAGACCATCATCAAAGCAGTAGCGGCAACGGGCATGCAGGCGGCTCGTTGGCAGTCCGGTCAGACCGATGCCGATGCCAAACAACTGCACCGTTCGAAGACCGTTTTTACCGTGCTTAGCGGTGTATTTATCGTGGCCGGCATGCTAATTCATATCGCCATAGCCGGCGGCTTTGTGGATATTCAAACCATTTTCAGCTCGGCCAAAAACGGCACCCTGCAATGGGACGTGGTCACTGACTATCTACAAAGCTTACTGAATGCCCATGCTCAGCAGGCTATGCCTTTGCCTGAAAAAATCGCCTTTGGTTTAGCGGTGGCTTGCGGTGCGCGGCATGTGATTGTTAAGGCGTTTTATGCCTTGAAACGCTTCCGAGCGGATATGAATTTGCTGATGACGATTGCGGTTATCGGTGCGATGTTCATTGATGAATGGTTTGAGGCGGCAACGGTCAGTTTTCTGTTTGCGCTGTCTCTGGCGATTGAGAGTTGGAGTATTGGCCGTGCCCGGCATGCCGTTGAAGCCTTGCTGGATTTAGCGCCCTCGACGGTGACGATCAAGGATGAAACCGGCCAGGAATGCGTGGTACCAGCGGCAGAAGTCAGTATAGGAACCCGTTTCATATTAGCACCTGGCGCTAAAATCCCCCTGGATGGCAACGTAATTGCCGGTTTCAGTTCAGTCAATCAGGCGCCGATTACCGGTGAAAGCATGCCGGTTGCCAAGCAAGTGGGTGACGAGGTGTTTGCCGGCAGTATTAATGTTGAAGGGACATTGGAAATCCGATCCACCAAGTTGGTTTCGGATACCACCTTGGCACAGATTACCCGGTTGGTCGGCGAAGCTCATGGTAAGCGAGCCGAGGTCGAACAATGGGTGGAGAAATTTGCGCGTATTTATACCCCGACTGTGATGCTGGTGGCGTTGGCCATGTGTATCATTCCACCGGTATTTTTCGAAGGGGGCTGGAACGAATGGTTTTACCACGCCTTGGTGTTGCTGGTCATTGCCTGCCCCTGTGCATTGGTCATTTCGACACCGGTCAGTATTGTCGCCGCGTTGGCCTGTGCAGCCCGACAAGGCATTCTGATCAAAGGGGGCATTTATATTGAAACACCCGCACATCTTAATGCGATTGCCTTTGATAAAACCGGCACGCTGACCTCGGGCGACCCAATCGTCACGGGGGTTTATCCTTTTAATGGTCATAGCCAAGAAGAACTTCTAAGCCGCGCTGCCGCACTGGAAGCACGAAGCAATCATCCGTTGGCCAAAGCCATTTTACGCTATACGGAACAACGCGGTATCAACGTGGCCAGCGCAGACAATGTGACGGTTCTACCGGGTAAAGGTGTCACCGGACTATTTAATGGCACGGATTTCTGGTTGGGATCGCGTCGCTATTTATTGGAACGTAGTCAGGAAATCCCGGAAATCAGTGAAAAAGCAATTGCCCTTGAACAAACAGGGCAAACCGTGATTGCCATCGGCAATGATCGGCATATTTGCGGTCTCATTGCCGTTGCCGACCAGCCTCGCGCCGACATCAGATCGATTTTGCAAGCGCTGAGACAAAATGGAATCCAACACCTGGCAATGTTGACCGGTGACAATCGGGTGACGGCCAATAACATCGCGGCCCAAATTGGCATCGATGAGGTACACGCCGTATTATTGCCGGCCGATAAAGTGGAGATCGTCAGTCAAATGGTCGAGAAATACGGACAGGTAGCGATGATCGGTGATGGTGTCAACGACGCACCGGCACTGGGACGGGCCAACCTGGGAATTGCCATGGGGGTGTTAGGGTCAGATGCGGCTATCGAAATAGCCGATATTGCCCTGATGGGCGATGATCTTTCCAAGCTACCTTGGCTGATCGGGCATTCCAAAAGAACACTGGCGATTATTCGACAGAATATTGCTTTTGCGCTGACGATCAAAGCAGCATTCGCCGTTTTAGCCTTTGCAGGTGTGGCGACCTTATGGGAAGCCATAGCAGCCGACATGGGCGCTTCCCTATTGGTTGTAGCCAACGGATTGAGATTACTTCATCCCAAAAATACGGCCTTTTAAGTGGCCTGAACTTATTAAAGGTCGCTTTAACATTGTCAAAGCGCCTAGACATTACCATTTCAAGATACCTTTGGAGATAACCATGACATTAAAATCACTGATTCTTTTAGTTTTAGCTGAATCCTTATTATCTGCTTGTAGCTTCATGGAGCCTCATGCCATGGATACTGACCTGACTATACAGCATGAGGCATTAGCCAAACATTTCCAAGACGAGGCCAATGAATTACAGACCAAGATTGAGGAACATAAAGAATATCTCAGCCAATTTGAGTCGCAACGTTACGTTTATGGTAGACATGCGAACGATCTTAAAGCGCATAGCCAAGAAGTGATTGATCTTTACCAGCAGGCCGTCACTGCAAACCGGGATATGGCAGAGATGGTTCGAGGAACGGAGCATTAATCTGGCGATCCGCTTTTGTGGAACTTATAAATCTGAGAAACTTGTAACGGCGTGAACCTAACTATTGGCAAACTTGCCAAACAAACCGAAGTCAGCCGCTTGCTGGATGCAGATCAGGTAGGTGCGTTTTGTCTTGCGCCATCAATCGCGTCACATCAATTGGTCGTTTTCTGAAACAACACATACAGGCGCAAAGATGAAACTGACGATCGGCAATCTGGCCAAACAAACCGAAGTCACTGTTGAAACTATCCGTTATTACCAGCGTATAGGTTTGCTGGATGAACCTGGTAAACCCCTTAGCGGCTACCGGCATTATCCACCCCATACCATCGCCAGAATCCGGTTCATCAAACGCGCGCAACAAGCGGGTTTTACCTTAAAAGAAATTGCCCAACTGTTATCGCTTGATGATGATCATTGCGCCGATGTGCGAAAAATTGCCGAACAGAAATGCCAGCAAATCGATGCGCAAATAAAGGATTTAACGGCCCTTCATAATGTATTGGATAGCCTGGTTAAAGGTTGTCAGAACGATTCCTCCGCAGAACATTGTTCCCTCATCAATGCCCTTTCAAATAACTCGGACTCAAAATCCTGAGTATTCAAAAATAATGCAACAACTGCTTGACTCTGTTCTATAGAACGGGATTTAAATTTTTATCCGAAGTTTATTAAAACATCACATTCTCTGCATTCATCATGCTCTTGTTGAATGCAGAGGATCAGGCGCTTAGTTTTTATTTCGGAAAATCTTATGACGACAGAACATGAAATACCACCCACAGAAAACCCATCCTGGCTAGGAATCGGTGCCGTACTAGCCGCTATCGGCGCATCGGTCTGCTGTGTCGGCCCCTTGCTGCTTATATCCTTAGGGATTGGCGGCGCGTGGATGAGCGCCTTCACTTCAATGGAAACGGTTAGACCTTATTTTATTATTCTAACCCTGATTTTTATTGGCCTGGGGTATCGCAAACTCTATTTGATACCGGATAGCTGTGAAGAAGGCGAGGCCTGTGCATTACCCGAAGTTAAACACAAACAGCGGATGATCTTCTGGATTGGCTCGGCGTTGATCTTACTGCTGTTGACCTTTCCCTGGTATGCCCCGATTTTTATGAATTAAGGAAAATGATGATGACTATTAAAACCGTATGTTTAATATTGAGCTTGTTAGCCACACCTTTATTAATGCAGACAGCCTCTGCTGAAGCAACTGCTGTTTCTGTGCAAAATAAAAACAGCAGTCAATCGGTCACCTTGGATATGCAGAACATGACCTGCGCGATGTGCAAAGTCACCATTAAAAAGGCTTTGCAGGGTGTCGAGGGTGTACAAAAGGTCAGTGTCGATGGGGATTCTAAAATAGCCGATGTCACGTTTGATCCGCAAAAAACCAGCATAGAAGCCTTGATTAAAGCGACTACAAATGCCGGTTACCCCGCGACTGTTCACCAGCCAAAGTAATTCAAGGAATCGTTATGTGGACTACAAAACTAAAAATTGACGGCATGACCTGCCCAAGCTGTGCTGATGGTATCGAGAAAAAACTGAATGCGCTTGAGGGTGTTGAAATCAAAGTTTCTTACCCGGAAGGCAGTGCCATACTGACGGTTACGGGTGAAACTCCTCTTGAATCACTCATTGAGCAAATTGCGCAAAAAGGTTATCAGGTTAAAGAAATTGACGACAAGACGGCCGAGGCCGATAAACAAACAGCGGCTGCACACCATGGCAAGCCGCTGCATGTGGCGATCATCGGCAGTGGCTCGGGCGCTTTCGCCTGCGCCCTGAAAGCAGTGGAAAAGGGCGCCAAAGTGACGATGATTGAACGCAACCCGATCATTGGCGGCACCTGCGTCAATATCGGCTGTGTGCCTTCCAAAATCATGATCCGCGCAGCGCATATTACCCACTTACAAAAAAATCATGCGTTTCCCGGCATTAAAAAACAACAACCGGTGATAAACCGCAAGCAACTGGTTGCCCAGCAGCAAGCTAGAGTCGATGAACTCAGAGCAGCCAAATATGAAAATATTTTGGCAACTCATCCGGAGATTAATCTGATCAAAGGACAGGCGCGGTTTAAAAACGCCAACATACTCATTGTCGACCAGGAACACGGCGAATTCACCGAAATTACCGCAGACCGCTTTCTGATCGCCACCGGGTCGTCTCCGGGCATACCACCCATTCCTGGTTTGGCAGGCACACCTTACTGGACATCGACCGAAGCATTGATTGCAGAACAACTACCGGAACATTTAATCGTCATTGGTTCAGGGATAGTCGCTCTGGAACTGGCGCAAGCCTTTTTACGGCTGGGGTCGAAAGTAACGGTGCTGGCCCGCCATACGCTCATGTATCGGGAAGACCCCGCCATAGGATCGGTATTGCAAGCCGTCATGGAAGACGAAGGCATGACCATCCTGACCCATACCCAGGCAGAAGCCGTGAGCTATAAAAAGAGTCTGTTCGGTTCAGGAGAATTTACCCTGAAAACCCGGTCAGGCCAAATTATTATCGGAGACCAATTACTGATTGCCACCGGTAGGCCGCCTAATACCGAAGGCTTAAGTCTGGAAAAAGCGGGGGTTAAGGTCAATAAGGATGGCACTATCAGTATTGACGATCACATGCGCACTAATGTCGAACATATCTATGCCGCCGGCGACTGCGCCGACCAGCCGCAGTTCGTTTATGTCGCAGCAGCCGCTGGAACCCGCGCCGCCATCAATATGACCGGCGGCGATGCTGCTATCAATCTATCGGCGATGCCGGCGGTGATGTTTACCGAACCGCAAATGGCCACCGTCGGTTTGACTGAACGCGACGCACAGCTGAACAATATCGAAACCGACAGCCGCCTGTTGCCGCTGGAGAATGTGCCGCGTGCCCTGGCTAACTTTGAAACCCGAGGTTTTGTCAAACTGGTTATCGAAGCCGACAGCCACCGCCTGATCGGCGCGCAAATCCTGGCGCCGGAAGCGGGCGAGATGATCCAGGCGGCGGTGCTGGCCATCCATAACCGGATGACGATAGAAGACCTGGCCGGACAGTTGTTTCCGTATTTGACGATGGTCGAAGGCATCAAACTGTGCGCGCAAACTTTTAGCAAAGACGTGAAAGAGCTCTCTTGCTGTGCGGGCTAAAAATGAATGTCTGTCTTAAGGATGACAAACTGATCAGACTCTCAACTCTGGCTGAACAAACCGGTATCAGTACCCATTGCATTAGAACCTATATAGATCGAGGTTTGATTCAGGTAAACGACAGAACAGCGGGCGGAATGTTCTTGTTTTACGAGCCCGTGATTGAACGGTTACTGTTTATTCGAACGGCTCGTGATGTGGGTGTTCCGTTAGAGCAGATTGACCGTTTATTGTCAGGCCGTGATAACAGGGATGTTGACGCTACGGAAACAAGTCTGGCTGAGTTAACTCAATATATTGAAACATGTCGGGATCGATTAAATTGTTTTGAACAAAGCCTGAAGCAGCATTTAGGTATCGTGCTTTAAGTGAATTACTGAGGAGCATTAAAATGCGAGAAAAATTAAGTCAATTTGGCGGTTTATTCGGTGCCGCGATTGCTGCGGCGTGTTGTCTCGGCATCTCTGTTGTGCTCAGCACAGTAGGTGCTGTTGGGCTTGGTTTTCTGATAAACGATGCCTATTTGTTACCGATATTTGTAGGGTTCACCGGTTTAAATTTATGGGCGCTTTATCGTTCCGCCAGGAAACATGAAGCGCTATCGGAGGAAGCGATGCTCGCGTTCTGGACCGGTGGTATCGGCGCATTGCTCAGTATCATCGGCTTGGGGTTTACCGTTACTGGGATATTGCCGGTCGCCGTGATACTGGTCTATAGTGGGCTTACTCTTTTTGTCGTCGCCAATATCTGGGATTTTATGATCGGACGCAACAGTCCTGCCTGCGTGGATGACGAATGCAAGACAGAAGACCGGTAACAAACGATGGAGACGCCCATTTGCCCGGCTTGTGGATGCTCGTTAGTTAGATTAGGCATCACTAAGAAAAATGCTGTTCACCATAACTATGCAGGGAAGCAATACTGGTTCTGTTGCAAAGGTTGTTTGGAGTTATTCATAACCCACCCTGAATCATGTCTGGCCGAAACAGCCGGTTTGACGGTATGTCCTGTTTGTTTAGCTGAGAAACCGTTTAATGCCACAGTGACAGTGGATTTTAATGGCAACTCGGTTGGGTTTTGTCGCTGCCCTCATTGCTTGAATGAATTCAATAAAAATCCACACTATTTCATTGCGCGTTTAGCCTGGCAAACAAACTATGC
This sequence comes from Gammaproteobacteria bacterium HGW-Gammaproteobacteria-3, assembly GCA_002843155.1. Taxonomy (GTDB): domain Bacteria; phylum Pseudomonadota; class Gammaproteobacteria; order Methylococcales; family Methylomonadaceae; genus PGZD01. The sequence goes on along the minus strand of PGZD01000001.1, from coordinate 88,166 downwards.
CGGTGTTTTCGGTGAAACCATTGGCTGTTGTGGTAAATAAATCGAAACGAAGCAAGGTGGAACAATGAAAACAAGTTTAAATAACACGGCTCACTTATCCAAGTGTGATAACAAGTCTTGTGATACCTCTTTAACGCAGCCATATTCCGACCAATCCCTGTCGCCGAGAAGGCGTTTAACCGGTTGGTTTTTTGCGTCTTTAGCATTGCTCGCCTGTCCTTGTCATATTGCTTTTTGGATCATGCTGTTTTCCGGGACAGCCTTAGGCAGTTTCTTGTCAGCAGATACGGTAACCGCCGTCATGGGATTTTCGGTGATATGCCTAATTTCGTTAACCGCAGCACTGTTGGCATTTAATAAAATTAAACTGTAGAGACGCGCACATCGTGTCTCTACAGTTTGATGCCTAGATGGATGAAGCCTAAAGTGCCCAGAAAACTGACCAATATCCCAACCAATATCGTGATGGGTTTCCTCGGTGCCGGTAAAACCACGGCCATTCTTAACTTGCTTAATCAAAAACCGGCTGACGAAAAATGGGCGGTATTGGTCAATGAGTTTGGACAAGTTGGAATCGACGGCTCTATCCGCAGCTCACGGAGCAATAATCAGGGAAGTGCCGGGGGGCTGTCTGTGTTGTGCGGTGGGACTGCCTTTTCAGGTTGCCGTTAATCGCTTGTTAACGGAAGTCAAGCCGGACCGTTTGCTTATTGAACCAACGGGGTTAGGCCACCCAAAGCGGGTCTTGGATAGGCTCGTCGGCGGGCATTTTCAAACCGTGCTGGATGTGCGGGCCAGTATCTGCCTGGTTGATCCGAGAAAGTTAGGCGATAGTCGCTACACATCGCATGAAAACTTTGTTGATCAAATCGCCTTAGCTGATGTGCTAGTCGCTAATAAAATGGATTTAGCCGACAAGGCAGTGACTCAGCTGTTCGAGCGTTGGGCCGATGGCAGCCGACCACGTAAAGCGGTTGTTGCTCAAACTGTTCAAGGTCAACTGGATGTTGCCTGGCTGGATTTGACCAGAAACCCGGAAAGGCAAGCCTCTTTTCCTAATGCCCATCAAGATCAATTCACTCAAACAGCTGAAGTCACGCTAACGAATAAGTATCAACTTAAGTCTAATTCAACGGATGGTTACCAGAGTTTTGGCGCTGTATTCCCGGAACACAGTTGCTTTGATTATATACGCACATCACGGTTACTAAGCAACCTTGAGGCAGAAAGAATAAAAGCGGTTTTTGCGACCGATAAAGGCTGGTTTATTTTTAATGCGGTTGATGGGGTAATGACTATCGTGCCGTGTAAACCTTCAGCGAATAGCCGAATAGAGATTATCACCACACAAAACAACCGGCAGGATATTTTCTTAGCGTTAAGCCACTGTATTGTAAATAGCTGTTCTGACTTGGATTAACAACCTCTTTTTCCAATCAGGAAGCCAGACAGGAGCAGATTCCTGCTGACTGGTTTGAAATCATTATCGAAAACTTCATGTCTGTTAACTTTCTGATTGACTCTGTTCCTAAGTACGGCATTTATTATTTCAATCGTACTTTGAGAAGGAAAATACCATGATACAAGTGAAATTCGGAGTCGAACTCGTTGATCTTTGGCGAGACCACGGTCGCGATTGGGCTTCCCTCTATGGCAAAACACCATTGGCGTTGATGGCGGCCGGTTTTGGCAATGCAGCCATCAGCCACCTGTCGGTGTTGCACTTCCTGAGCCCGATCTTTAATTTCACAGCGGTTAATTGTCTCGTATTTGCCCATAGCAAGCTTTATCAGTCATCCGTTCAGACCGATGAATCCGGCGAGACTGGCCCAGAGCCTAAAAGCGAGCGTCTGTATAAGACACTGTTCTGTGTTACCGCGACGCTCACGCTGGCGATGGTCGGCTTGCCGAGTATTTACTATCTGCTTTTGGGAAGCGTTGCGGGCCTGCTTTCCGGACTGTTCGGCATCGGCGGCGGCATTATTATCGTCCCTTTCCTGGTCTGGCTTTTTTCGGCTCAGGGGATTGCGCCGGACCTGGTCATGCTGATGGCCGTGGCGACTTCGCTAGCCACCATCATCGTCACTTCAGCCGCCTCCCTTCAGTCTCACCACCTTCTCGGTGCGGTCGACTGGCCGGTCGTGAAGCAACTGGTGCCAGGTGTCTTGGTCGGTTCTCTGTTGGGGTCAGTTGTCGCGGACAGCCTGCCGACCGATCTTTTTAAAACGCTGTTCGCCTTTTTTCCGCTATGGGTAGCTTTTCAGATAATCAAACCCTACTCGCCAGCGCTCGTTCCTGATAAGTCGCCTGGCGAACGAAACCTTGTCGGTGCAGGCGGCATCATCGGTGTACTTTGCACTCTCCTGGGCGCCGACATCGGGGTCATCATCGTCCCTTTCCTGGTCAAGCGCCAGTTTTCCTTGCGCCAAGCCGGGATTATTTCCAGCGCCTGTGGATTATCCATCGCTATCGTCGGTTCTTTCGGCTACATCGCCCTGGGCTGGAGCAACGCCAGTCTTCCTAGCTGGAGCCTGGGTTATCTTTATGTACCGGCGTTTCTTTGCATCGTGACCAGTAGCCGGGTATTCGCCCCAATGGGGGCGCAACTCGCACATAAGCTGCCGACCGAGAACCTGAAAAAGATATTTGCGCTGTTCTTGTTCACAGTCGGGATACGGCTGCTTTGGCAGACAGTCGTTTAATCATCCGCAATTACTCTATAAACACACAAATCTTAACAATCAGATTTTAATTATTAAACACCCAATCTTTATGTGTTTATTACACATTACCTGGGTAAGGATGACACCGTATGATAAGTGGTTGGTTTAAAATTGCCTTGCAAAAAAATATTTTGACGCGCGCGATTAAGATTGCGCTAGTCGTGGGTTCAATTCTGATGTTGATCAATCACGGCGATGTGATGTTGAGCGATGGATTATCGATAAAGGAATACATCAAAATCACCTTGACCTACTTAGTGCCCTATTGTGTTTCGACCTATTCAAGTACTGAAGCGATTTGTGCTGCTGAGAATATGCCCAGTATTAATCAATTAATCTGGGAACTTCTTAAAAAGAAAGGATGCGAACTGGTTCATTGTTCAAAAACTGTTTTTAATTCGCTCATTATCCGACTGCAACAAATTAAAAATAATCAAAACATTTAATGAGTTGCATTGATGAGAAGCAATCAAAAACAGCAGTTCTCTCGTTATTCCGCCCCTGTGATGGAGCTGGACAACCCTTCATCGGCAAAAAGCTTTGCGTATTTCACGCCTTGGCTTTTTGTATTTACCCTGATCTGGATTGCCGGTTACGCGACTATATTCCCAGACCCAATCGGGCTTGCAGCCAGCAATTGGCCGCTGATCATCGTCGGTGTGTTTGGTGCATTCATCGGTAATGCTACCGCGATTGGGGGCGGCATTGTTTTTATTCCCGTGCTGATGTTCGCTTACCAAGTCGATCCGGTCAGCGCCTTAAAACTCGCGTTCGTCACCCAGGCCGTCGGCATGACCAGCGGCGCATCCGGTTGGCTGCGGCGCGGCGAAGTACCGTTGCGGCTTTTGAAATGGACCGTGCCTGCGCTTATTATTGGGACAATGATATCCACATTCTTGATTCACCCGCAGCCGATGCTGGTCAAAGGGCTGTTTGGCCCCATTGCGTTCATAGCGGGCTTGCTGACGCTGATCACGTTGGATCGAAAAGGCGGACTAACAGAACTTCCCGCGCATGCCCGTATCCCAATCGTCCTGGTTTCTTTTATCGGCGGCATGATTACCGGCTGGGTTGCGATTGGCGAGGGCGAAATCATTGCCGCCTTTTGTATGCTCGCCTATGGCCTTAACGCTAACCGGGCAATTGGGCTGGGCGTAGTATTGTTGTCGTTAAATTCCCTGCTACTGGCTTTTATTCATGCCTTCTATTATGGTGGCGTACCCTGGGAGTTGGCGGCATTCACGATGCTCGGCGTACTCTGGGGTGGACGGCTGGGGCCCTTTCTTGCGCAATGGATTTCCCCGCGTGACACAAAAAAGGGTTTCGCCTTTATCGCGTTGCTCGATGGTTTGGTGATTACTCTTCAGGCGAGCTATGTGATGTTTTTTCGCTAAACTGTGCAGACTCTCTATCGGACTGTTTACCCTGAGATAACACGATTCTTTTACGCTGTTGTTGAACGACCGAGCTAAGTTTCAATAAATAATCTAATCTTAGTAAGTTTGGCTTCTTTTTGTGACCTCTTTTCTAATGCCTTTAGCCGAGAAATATTTCATTATTGCCGTCATAAAATCTGAGATTTTTCATTTATTGCGTCAATAATTGGCCTGCCGTGTGACACAAATATTGAAAAATCCGACAACTATCAATCAGTCGTGATTTACAAACAGTTGTCCTATCGGATAAAGAGAGACTTGTTTATGCGTACCAATATTGATACGCTACGCGAATGAATCCAATCCTTTCTGTTAGATTTTTTGCCACTGAAGCCGGTAGCGAACCGGTTAGAGAATGGTTGAAAGCGTTATCGGCTCAGGATAGAAAAACGATTGGCGAAGATATTAAAACGGTGCAGTTCGGTTGGCCTCTTGGCATGCCTTTAGTCGATTACCTTGAAGGCGATATTTGGGACGTCAGAATTAAGCTGGATAATCGGATTGCCCGCGTTCTGTTTGTCATCGTCAACCAAACGATGATTTTGCTGCATGGTTTTATCAAGAAAAATCAAAAAACACCGAAGCCAGAGCTTGATCTGGCAAAACAACGATTGAAAGCATTACGGGGGAAAAAATGACCAGTCAACACGAAGAGAATCCTCATATCGGCAGCAGCTTTGACGATTTTCTCAGCGATGAAGCAATTCTCGAAGACGTAACCGCCGTGGCAACCAAACGGATTATTGCCTGGCAAATTTCAGAAGGCATGTCTTCGCTTAAGCTGAGTAAAACGGCAATGGCCAAAAAAATGCATACCAGCAGAGCATCGCTGAATAGGTTGCTGGATGAAGAGGATACCAGTTTAACCCTTACAACCTTAGTGAGCGCCGCCGCCGCTCTCGGGAAAAAGGTAAAAATAGAGCTGGAACCCTCTTGAGTTGGGAGGTTTACCGAATAAGATGGGCCGCGTTACCTTAGCCCATCTTGCCTAGATTAATGTGCGTCGATTTTGACGAAAAGACTTACTGTTTACATCTGACGATGCATTGCCGCCATACTTAAATTGGCTTCAGCCGCCTTTTCATAGGCATTAATCAACACTCGACAATGGCTTACCAAGGTGTCGAGTTGCTTGCCGTAAACATAGCTTTTTGACTGGTATTGGCTAAGCAGTTTTTTGTGCTCTTCAACTTTAAGTTGCAGTTCTTTCGCGGCTTCTTCGTAATGTTTAGCCAATGCCTCATGATCTGCCTTTGTCGTTGCGCTTTGTACGGCTTGAGTCATATCCATCGGATGAGGGTTCATCTCGCTGCATGCCACTAAGATGCCAGCACCTAACAATAGGGTAATCAATAGTTTTGTTTTCATAGATTTTCTCCAGATTTAGTTGTTATTAATCGTTAATTTCGTCCTGTTTTTATAGTTCATGGAGTGATGAAAAATTAGAAATAACATCAATCCGCTCTATAAATCTTTATTTTTCAAGCACAAATAGTGCCATTATTAAAATCAATAAGTTAAATTCGTTTTTAAGTACTCCCGTGTCTGATTGCGCAACACTGGTGCAAATAGGCGTGTTGACGCACCGCATTGGGTCAACCTCCTAAGCTGATGTGCGAGAAAATTCATCTCTTGCCTTTCGAACCTTAAAAGCTGTATTCAAGAAGTGTTCGCCAACGAGGCGTTGTAGCATTGCCTCCAGTTGAGATTCGTCTAAATCATTCACCTCTTGATGAAGACGCGGAGCAATCTTGGCAAAAATCGTTACCAGCCGAGGGTCAAAGTGGCTACCGCCTTCTTTTACGAGCTTGGAAATAGCATCGACTACGGGCCACGCTTCCTTGTACGGACGTTGCGAGGTCAGCGCATCAAACACGTCCCCTATAGCAAATATTCGCGCGTTTAGTGGAATGGTGTTCCCTGTAAGGCCTTGCAAATACCCGCTGCCGTCATATTTTTCATGATGAAACTCCACGACATCCCGCGCACCGGTTAACCAGTGCGATTTGTTTAGAATTTCCACGCCTAATACCACATGCGTTTTCATGACCTCGAATTCATCCGCTGTTAGTTTTCCCGGTTTCAGTAAAATCGGATCGCGGATGCCGATCTTGCCAACATCGTGCAAAAAAGCCCCTGCAATTAGATCGCGCATATTTTCTTCAGGCAATCCAATCGCTTCGCCAAGCCGTAGCGCGTAATAAGTCACTCGATAGTTATGATGGTTGGTTTCCGAATCGCGTTCTGCGATGGCACAGCCCAGTACATTCATCAGTTCAAGATTGCCTTGTAAGAGTTCGCCGGAAAGCCTGATGACGCCTCGATTGAGTGTCAGGACAATCGGATACATCAAGAGGCTGGTAAAGAAAATGCCTAGCGTCACGAAGGCCAGCATACGGATTAGGTTTTGCTTCAACATGGCAAACGTTTCCGGATCAACCTGATAAACACCCTCGAAATAACCCATGGGCGAATCCTGTTCGCCACGTAGTGGAACCAGTGTCACCAGCCACAACTGCCCATGAATAAAATGCAGGTCATGAGTAAACTCGTCGGCCTGTGGAAATTGATGGCGATATTGATCGATGAATTGCTCGACCAATTCCTGTCCTTGGCGAACGGCTTCGAGTTTTAATTGTTTGTTGCGGTCGTACAATTCGACAATCAGAAAATGCTGGCTAACCAGCTGTTCGGCTAGCTGCGTCAGGTGTTCGGTCGATTGGGCATCGAGTTGTTCCAGATTATGGGCCGATGCTCCGCTGAATATCGCTGATTCCTTCAGCGCAAGGGCATGAACCAATTGCTCGGCCCTCTTGATCTCCAGCCATAAAGTGGAACCGCCTACCGTTACACTCAGGAACAACCAGCCTAAAAACAATCGGGTCAGAATTTTTCGGTGGATAAACCGATTGGTGGACATCGCTTGTGGCGATTTCATCTTTTTAGGCTGATGGCAACGTGATTGCTTGGTTTTCATTGTTCTAAGCAAACTTTTTAGCACGATTAAGCAGGATTTTTCTGAACTCTAAGATTGCCAAGGGTATAAATCCAACCCCGATCCAGACGACACACTGATGCAACGACACCGATTTGATCTGAAACAGGGTTTGCAGCATCGAAATATGGTGTATCGCCAACTGTAAGCTGAAACACACGGCGACAATCAGAAACAAGCGCAGATTGGAAAACAAGCCGATTTGCCAGATGACACGTTGCTCGCTTCGCGCACCGAAGGCACGCAGCAAACCGGTAATCACCAGAGCGGTAAAGGCGGCATCGCGAGCTTGATCTAGCGTATTGCCAACCACATGCAGTTCATAGGCAAACACGCCGAGCGTGACGCTCGCGGCTAACAAACCGGTGAATAAAGTCAGATAAAACAAATGCCGGTTGAGTAACTGGGACTGAGCCTGTCGAGGCGGGCGATTCAATACCCCTGGATCAATCGGATCGGTGGAAAGGGCCAAGGCCGCAAAACCATCGGTGACCAGGTTGATCCACAAAAGATGTAACGGTAAAAGCGGTAATGGCCAACCCAGCAGCACCGCACCCAACATCACCAACAACTCGCCGGTGCTACTGCCCAACAGGTAAGCCAAGGTTTTGGCGATGTTGTCATAAATGCCGCGTCCTTCTTCAACGGCGGCGACAATGGAAGCAAAATTATCATCGGCGACAATCATGTCGGCGGCTTCTTTGGTCACTTCAGTACCGGTAATGCCCATGGCGATTCCGATGGATGCTTCTTTGATAGCCGGCGCATCGTTCACGCCGTCTCCCGTCATCGCGACAACCGCCCCAGTCGCTTTCCATGCCCGAACGATACGCAGTTTATGCTCGGCGGTTACCCGTGCATACACCGAAACATGCGGCACGCGTTCCTTTAACTCAGCATCGTCCAAGTGGTCTATCTCGGCACCAATCAGAACTTCATCGCCCTTATCCATAATCCCTAATTCGCAGCCAATGGCCCGCGCGGTATCCGGATGATCGCCAGTGATCATCACCGTTTTGATCCCTGCCCGTTTGCATTTGCTGACGGCCTCTCTGGCTTCACCACGCGGTGGGTCCTGTAAGCCAACGAGTCCTAGCAAAATAAGCTGCTGTTCGATCTCGACATCACTACCGAATACGCCCGCACCGAAATGGATGCCTTCTAGTGGACGCTCTGCCACGGCCAGCACTCGCAACGCATCGTTGGCCAGTAAGCGATTGGCCTGAAAAAAATGAGTGCGGTCGATTTCAGTCAATGCCCTGACACCTTGGTCGGTGCGAATCAACGTGCAACGGCTAAGAACGACTTCGGGAGCACCTTTGACAAAGGCCCAGGGGAAATTGGTCTGACGACGGATAACGCTCATGCGCTTGCGGTCAGAATCAAAAGGGATCACCGCCAAACGCGGCATGTCCGTTTCAATGGCAGACCTCGTAATATTCGCTTTCTCGGCGGCCACCAATAACGCCCCCTCGGTAGGATCGCCTACTACAGTAGATCGGCCATCGATTAGCGTGAGTTCGGCATCGTTGCATGCCGCCGATGCTCGCAGCAAGGCGAATAATTCGGGGCTTTCCGAAGGGAAACTTTCCATGTTGCCAGAGAAAAATGTGCCTTCCGTGGCGTAACCTTCACCGGTAACACGATAGAGGTTTTGCGAGGTCACCAACTTGCGGGCCGTCATTTCACCCATCGTCAGCGTGCCGGTCTTGTCGGTACAAATCACCTGCGCACGGCCCAATGTTTCGACCGAAGCCAAGCGTCGCACCAAGGCATGCCGTTGAACCATTCGCTGTACGCCTAATGCCAGCGCAATCGTTACCACCGCTGGCAGCCCTTCGGGAATCGCCGCGACCGCAAGACTCACCGAACTTAGGAAAAGCTCAAAGGGGGCGATGCCTCGCCATACTCCCAGACCGAAAATCAAGCCGACAATGCCGAAACACGCTATCAATAACAGGCGCCCAACCCGCTCCAGTTGGCGTTGTAAAGGGGTTTCTCCGCTTTCGGCCGATTCGAGCAGTTTCGCGATGCGACCCAGTTCGGTTTCCATGCCGGTGTTGACCACCACTGCGCGAGCGGAACCACCAGTCACACTGGTCCCGAGAAAAACCATATTGCTCCGCTCAGCCAGCGGTGTGTCCAATACCAGACTAACGGTAAACTTAGCCACGGCTTGCGATTCCCCCGTGAGCGGGGCTTCATTGACACGAAACACGGAAGCTTGAATAAGGCGGGCATCCGCCGCAACCAAATCGCCCGCTTCGAGTAACAGTAGATCGCCAGGAACGACCTCAGATGTGGTGACCACCAGGCTATGGCCATCCCGAATCACTCGGCAATGCGGCGCTGTTAAACGAGCGAGTGCGGCTGCCGCTTTCTCGGCTCGATACTCCTGGAGAAAGCCAATGACCGCATTCAAGATCACGATAGCGATGATGGCAATACCGTCGATGACTTCACCGAGTGCAACGGAAACGGCCGCTGCGCCAATCAGCACCCAAATAACGAGACTTTTAAACTGGCTGATAAAAATCAACAAAGCCGAAAATCGCTTGCCCTTATGCAGTTTATTTTGCCCATATCGAGCAAGTCGCTTTTTCGCCTCTTCGGTGGAAAGTCCCTGTTCCATATCGGTCGCAAGCAGGCCTGCGGTTTCGATTGCAGATAGCTTGTGCCATGTATGCATCATGACCCACCTCCCTTTAAACATATCGGTGATGGCAGAGATAACGACCGGTGGCAGCGTGGGATTATCAAAACGAGTCCCTATTCCGGAATACTGCCCAATAACGAATCCACTGCGGTAGAAACCGCTAGATCGACCCTTTTATCGTTTATTAGCCCGCCCAAAATGCCACCATCCCCGACCAAACAAATAACGCTGTCCCGCCATAGCAGCAAGCCCTTCTCCTTGTCGTATAGAAAGCCTGCCACTTCCACCTTATCGTTGCTGCCAACCACATTGAGATCGATAAGGGCCAAGACCATGATCCAGCGTGCATCCGGCGGACCAAGGCGTTTTATCAAGGCAGGATCGGCGGCCCGTAGACTATCGCCCGTCAGGGCAGCACTCTCGCCCGAATTACTCAAGACCACGGGGTATCCTTTCCGCTTCAGGATCGTTGCCGCCTTTTGGCGCAAAGGTTCTTCGAGAGGAACCGCGACCTGCTGATCGATTCGCGCATCAACAGCTGGCAATAACGTAATTTGACCTATGGATTCAGGCTTAACGTCCGAAGTCCGGTAAAATGCGGGCTGGGTAACGGCACATCCTTCCAACAAGAAAAACACACCAACCAAGGTGATTGTGATCGATTTATGCCAATGGATCATCATGATTCTCTCCCCTCTTTGCTTGTGTCATACGGATGTTGCAATTTTATTCATTATTTTGTGGCTCTTACCAAACTTACAAAGGACATCACAGTGCTGTCGAAGTTTATACTTTATCGTAGTTTTTATTTGTTTGATTGAATGGCGACCCTACCGATAAGATCAAGCGTTTGAATGAACTGAACCTGCAGGGTATCCCCATTGGCCGTAAGCGTGTCAAAACCTTGATGATGAAAATGGGCATTGAAGCGGTGTACTGCGAGCCTAAAACCAGCCAGAAATCGCCGGGACACGAGGTTTATCCTTACCTGCTACGAAGCATAAAGATCAATCGCGCCAATCAGGTTTGGGCTTTGGATACGACCTACATTCTTATGGCGAAAGGCTTCGCCTATCTGACTGCCGTGCTCGATTGGGCCAGCCGTAAGGTCTTGGCCGCTAAAGTCGCCATCACCCTGGAAGCTCGTCATGCGGTGGATGTCTTGGGGCAGGCGTTCCAGCTTCTCTCGGTTACACCTAATGTGAGGCATCGACTTTGAACTTCGATTACCTTTTTCCATGAGGCAATGCACCGCCTGCCATTTTATTGACTTAATTTTCGATCTTTGGTCTTTTCTTATACAGAGGATGACATTGCCGTTATCTATATACATGAATATTAAATGAAAAATTTGTATGGCATAATTAGTGCTTAATTAATTTTACATTATGTGTTTTGTAGGAGAAATTTATGGCAATTAGTTTTGATGCAGCCTTGATGGAAAATCCGCAAATCTTGAGACTGCGAGAAAAACGTAGCGAAATCTTGGCATCCAATCTGGCTAACGCCGATACTCCAGATTACAAAGCTCGAGATTTGGACTTTAAATCAGTGTTTCAACAAACACTTGCAGCTAAAGGTTCTGATTTGCAGCGCACCCAACAGGGACATTTAACAGCCCCAAATAATATGCTTGGTGCACAGCTGCTGTATAGAAATCCCCAGCAAGCTTCATTAGATGGTAACACTGTAGAAGAGCATATTGAGCAAGCAAAATATGCAGAGAACGCACTGCAATATCAGTTCACGCTGATGTCTATCTCCGATGATTTTAAAGGCCTAATGACGGCCATTAAAGGACAGTAGGTTCAATTTCCAGCAAGAAGAAGCTTGCACATTTAGTTGAGCGATGAAATTGCTTAATGATTGTTTATTAGTGTAGTTACAAATTTGATCTTTCCCTAATTTCACGGACACATTACTACGAGACCATTTTGGCTTCAAAAGCATCGGTTCGAATTTTCCGGTTCTGTCACATTAACCATCGAGTAGCGGATTCGGTTATTTACTATTGCACTGGTAGGATTTGCACGGAAAAGGCGATGCTTTCCGGCCGGTGTAATGGGGTGCGGCGCAGGCGTTTAATGCGGGGATGATCACCAGCAGAAGGGTAACGGCAGAAACGAGCTTTACGATGCCAATGGAGCGGATGCAGTTAAGGATGACTTTAAACATGGTTCTAAACACTGATTAATGATGGCACCCCCCCGGCGTAGCCGGGGGGGGTGGGTGAACAAACCTTTGAGAAACGGCCAGCCACCATACCAAAATACCGCGGAAGAAAGGCCGAATAGAACATAGATGTCGCCCGGAAAACGAATGGCTTCTCGCAGCCCCACCAGGGTTTGGAGCATCTTCCGGAAATCCGCCGCCATGTGGGCATGATGGGCGTGGCCGGCGTGCGCTGGCTTCGATTCGGGAGCCTTGGGTAGGTCGGTATTGGATTTCATAATGGGAATTCTCCCATTCTTTACTATGCCACGGGTTTCGTGAGCCAGGGCGAGCAAGGTACCAGTACGTACAATTGCATAGGGGATGGAAACATTCCCTGACTTGTGTGAAGCGTTACATCTGACGATGCAGATTTGCCATATTCAAATTTTCTTCCGCCGCTTTTTCGTAGGCATTGATCAATGATTGGCAATGCTCTTTAAACCCTTCGGCTTGCCGGCCGTAAAGATAGCTTTTGGCCTGGTATTGGCTCAAAAGCAGCTTGTGTTCCTGGACCTTGGCCTGCATCTCCTTAGCGGTTTCTTCATAGTGTTTTACCAACGCCTCATGCTGTACGGCCAAGTCCAAATCCATCGAATGAGGATTGATTTCGCTACAGGCGGCTAATAAGCCGATCGTTAAAAGCAAAGTGATTAGTAATTTTGTTTTCATAGGTGATTTCCAGAGAAACGGATTTTAGTTTAGTAATCCAGAAGCAATTTGACGGTGCAGTCGAGCCATTCCCAAGTTTTCTTGCTCGGCTTGGGCATATATTTTGATCAATTGTAAACAATGCGCTTCGAATTGGGCATATTGCTCATCTGCTTTTGAAAGAATTGCTCGATATTCCCCTAATTGTTTTTTGTGATCATCGGACTTCGCTTTCATTTCATGGGCTATTTGTTCGTAATGAACTGCCAGTGCTTCGTGGTCTGTCTTTGTTTTCGCGTTATGAATGGCTACGATCATGTCCATGGGATGAGAAGCCAGTTGGACGCAGCCGCTCAACAATCCCAGCATTGCTGAAATCAGTAAAGTTTTCGTCATGTTCATAGTAAATTTCCTTAAATAAAGTTCTGTTTTCGGGGATGGAGGCACATTAAAATTGGTCGGTAGTTAGGTTTTTCGTTTTACTGCGCCTCATACACTTAATTTAAAGCTCTGACATCGACATCGCGCGATGTTTCGCCATCTATAGAAATAATCGATATACGTTTTCCCTTGGTTATAGAGAAAATGATTCATGTAATTCTCTAAGCGCGGAGCGAATAACGCGGAAAGAAGAATTTAGCAAAAGAAAAACAAGACAGGATGCGACGAAAATATCCGCCCATCCCGATTCAAAGTACCAAACTGCTCCCGCTGTGATAAATACCGATAGATTTGACGCAATGTCGTTTCTTGAACATTCCCATACCGAGCTCATGTTGATGTCTTCATTTCTGTGCTTCCACAGCAGAAATAGACATAGCGAATTTGCCGCCAGGCCCGCCAAACTGAAAATACCCATGATTTCGTAAGATGGCAGTACCGGTTCAATCAACCGCTGAATGATTTGCGCCAAGACCACACATGCCCCGATCAATATCAAACTCCCTTTAAATAAGGCTCTGTTAGCGTTAACAGTTGATTTGCCCAACGGCGGCGAGCATCCAGGTTTGAGGTGTAGCGAGCTCACCCCATTGCTCCAATCCTCGACGCCAGCCGAGATAATTTTCCAGATATTTGGTGGCGACCCCATGAAATTGCCGCATCCAATTTTTCAGCCGACTGTCGTAGGCGTTGACGTTTTGAATGTGGTAAACCCCAGCCAACACCCGTACCCCCGCCGACAGATTCAAAGCGCGATGAGCGATACCGGCTTGGCGTGCAGCCCCTTTGAGACTGGCGCCACCATCGGTACAGAGTATGGAATCTGGGCGGATGACTTGGCTCAGAATCGGCGCTTCTTCGCGTTGACAAGCCAGGGTCAGTTTGAAATCGGTCGTGGCCCCATGACGATCGCGTAACACCAATACCGGTACTTGATCCTCGCCGGTGCCGCGCTGGTGAATGTCATGACCTCGGTGATGCGCTGGCCTGGGCAAGTGACGTGAGCCTTTGAATGACAGAGGGAAATAGGTTTCGTCCGCTTCCACAATACCTGTCAAGCCGGTCGCCTTCAACTCAACGACATCGGTGAGAAAACGGTGTCGCCAGCGAAAGCTCGTGGTTTTGTCGATCCCGCAACGATAGGCTGCATTTCGCACCGTCAGCCCTTCAATCATGGCTTGGCTATAAGTCAACCAACAGTCCTTATGTCGAAGTCGAGCCAAGGGTGTTCCCGTTAAGGCATTGCAACACTTGCCGCAGTCGCGACAACGGTAGCGTTGCAAACCGGCTTGCCGGCCCCAGCGAGCCAGTCGGTGACTTTGGCATTGCGGACAGCCTTGAGGCGCCGCTTGTTCTAGTCTGGCGGCAACCGTGTCTCCCGAGACCATCTTGTTCAGCCGGCTCAATACTCTTTGTTGCTGATGACTCGTCAGTTCATCGAGTCCTTTTAGCCAGTCCCGATAGCTTTTTGTGTTCATACCGCTACCTCCTTGTCGGCTGAGACCAAGCCAAAAAAGCGATCGTTCAATTTCAACTATTAACGCTAACAGAGCTTTAAATAAGGCCACTTTCGCCTTAGTAGCCGCTTCTTTAGAAACGGCGTACAGGCTTAAGCCATACGTCAGCGCATCGCCGAGATTGTCCAGGCTGTCCGATAGCAGCGCCGTTGATTTTCCGTAAACCGCCCCGCCGACAATGACGACAAACATAACAGCATTAATAACGAGAACAGCTTTAAGCGTGCCACGTTGTCGTTCGTGTAATTTCTCAATTGCGCAGTTATTTTCACAACATGAAGCCATATCAAAATTCTCCGTGAGCCTAACCAATTGATGAAAGCATCAGTAACCTCTCAAGACTATGAGGTTCGAAACCGTTCTTGAAACTGCAACACCAGGCTGTAAATCACCGGGAACACCAAAAGGCTTAATATCAACACGGTGAGCATGCCGCCCAGCGCGGGGGCGGCAATGCGTTGGGTCACGTCCGCGCCGGTGCCGGTCGCCGTCATGATGGGTATCAAGCCGATGATGTTGGCCAGCGAGGTAATCGCGACCGGCCGAACGCGCAATGCCGTCGCGGCTTCGCAAGCCACTCTGATTTCCTCGCCGGTCAATGGCGCCTGCTTTTGCGCCCGCAGTTTTTCGATTTCAATATCGATAAAACTTAGCACCATCACCCCGGTTTCCGCCGCCGTGCCGGCCAGCGCAATAAAACCGACATAGACGGTAATCGACAGGTTGTACCCCAACCAGTATATGAACCAAATTCCACCAATCAGGCTAAATGGAATCGCCAACATCACGATAGTCGGCTCGGTGATATTGCGAAAGGCGGTATACAACAGGATAAAAATCAGCAGTAGTGTGATGGGCACTACGATGCGCAAGCGTTCCGCCGCTCGCTCCATGTATTCGAATTGACCGGACCAAGTGACGGTATAACCAGCAGGTATCGTGACAGTCTCGGCTAAGGTCTTTTTTGCCTGCTCCACATAACCGCCAATGTCGGAGATTTTAAGGTCCACATAAATCCAGGCATTGGGCCGTGCATCCTCGGTTTTGATGACATCCGTACCGCGTTTAAAATTGATGTCTGCCACCGATGTCAAAGGAATCTGGCTTCCGGTCGGGGTGGAAATCAACACTCGTCGCAAGGCTTCCGGGTTATCCCGCAGATCGCGCGGGTAACGCAGATTGACCGGATAGCGCTCCAGCCCTTCCACGGTTTCGGTGATGTTCATGCCGCCGATCGCGCTTTGAATCACATCCTGCACATCGCCGACCGTTAAGCCGTAACGCGCGGCGGCTTCGCGGTTGATGTCGAAGTCCAGGAAATAGCCGCCGACCGCCCGATCACCGTAGGCCGACAGCGTGTCCGGCAAGGTTTTCATGGCCTGTTCGATTTGCAGCGACAGGGATTGCAGCACGTTCAGATCGGGACCGGATACCTTGATGCCCACCGGGGTCTTGATGCCGGTGGAGAGCATGTCTATCCGGGTTTTGATGGGCATGGTCCAGGCGTTGGCCAAACCAGGGAAATGGATGGCCCTGTCCATTTCATCCATCAGTTGCCGGGTGGTTTTGGTCGGATCAGGCCACTGTTCTCTTGGCTTTAACTTAATGGTAGTTTCCACCATCATCAACGGTGCGGCATCGGTGGCGGTTTCGGCCCGGCCGATCTTGCCGAACACATGATGCACCTCGGGAAAGGTCTTGATGATCTTGTCGGTCTGTTGTAACACCTCCTTGGCCTTGGTGACGGATATGCCCGGAAAGGTGGTGGGCATGTATAAAATGTCGCCTTCATCCAGGGGCGGCATAAACTCGCTACCCAGTTTGGATAAGGGATAAAGCGTAGAGGCCATCAACAGCAACGCCACTATGAGCGTGGCACCTCGCCAGCGCATCGCTACTTTTAAAACCGGCGAATGCATGGCATGCAAAATCCGATTAATCGGGTTTTTTTGCTCGGGAATGATCTTGCCGCGCACAAAATAGCCCATCAGCACCGGCACCAAAGTGATGGTCAATATCGCGGCGGCGGCCATTGCATAGGTTTTGGTGTACGCCAATGGGCTGAACAGGCGGCCTTCCTGTGCTTCCATGGTGATGATGGGCAGGAAGGAAACCGTAATCACCAACAGCGAGGAAAACAGCCCCGAACCGACTTCGCGGGAGGCATTGCCGATGGCTTCCCAGCGTTCCTGTGAAGTCAACTTGGCTTGTTTTTTCTCGGCCGCTTCGGCCAGGTGTTTATGGGCGTTTTCCACCATCACCACGCCACCATCGACCATATCGCCGATGGCCAGCGCGATACCGCCCAACGACATGATGTTGGCATTCATGCCTTGCCATTTCATCGCAATGAAGGCCATCAGGATACCCAAGGGCAAGGTAATCACGATAACCAAGGACGAACGCAGGTGCAGTAAAAACAAGGCGACCAAGGCGCAAACGATGATCAGCTCTTGGGTCAACGCCTCTTTCAAGGTGTCCACCGCCCGTTCGATCAGGCTGCCTCGGTCATAGACCGGGACGATTTCAACCCCTTCCGGCAGGCCTTTTTTCAGTTCTTCCAGTTTCGCCCGTACATCTTCAATGGTTGCCAGGGCGTTTTCACCGAAACGCATGATCACCACGCCGCCGGCTACTTCGCCTTCGCCGTTGAGTTCGGTGACGCCTCGGCGCAGCTCGGGGCCAATTTGAATATGAGCCACATCCTGTAACCGTATCGGCGTACCGTTGGCATCGACGCCCACCGGTATGGTATTCAGATCGGCGATGGATTTGATGTAACCCAGCCCCCTGACCATGTATTCGGTTTCACCCACTTCCAGCAGACGCCCACCAACATCGTTGTTGGAGCGCTTGATGGCCATCATCACCGTGGATAAGGCAATGTCATAGGCTTGCAGCGCGTTGGGGTCGACTTCCACCTGGTATTGTTTAACGTAGCCACCAACCGAAGCGACCTCAGACACACCAGGCACGGTCTGCAAGGGATAACGCAGATACCAGTCTTGAATCGAACGCAGTTGCGCCAGGTCGTGCTTGCCGGTCTTGTCCACCAAGGCATATTCGTAAATCCAGCCGACACCGGTGGCATCGGGACCGAGCGCCGGCGTGACGCCTTGCGGCAAACGATTTTTCACATAGTTGAGATATTCCAGCACCCGCGACCGCGCCCAATAGATGTCGGTGCCGTCTTCGAAAATCACATAAACAAACGACAAGCCGAAGAAGGAATAACCGCGCACCACCTTGGCATGCGGCACGGCCAGCATGGCGGTGGTCAAGGGATAGGTGACCTGATTTTCGACCACCTGCGGCGATTGGTCGGCATAGTCGGTGAAGATAATCACCTGCACGTCGGACAGGTCCGGTATCGCGTCCAATGGCATATTCTTAAACGACCAAATCCCGCCGATGGCCAGGATAATTGCCCCCAGCAATACCATGAAGCGATCTTTTAAAACGCTATTGATGATGAAATCAGTCATGTCGGTGCGCTCCCTGCTCAACGGACAACGGACAACGACTTGGTTGCCGGCTGTTGCGGTGCCGAAGGTTCCGTCATCTTAGAGGTGGCTTCGTTCAGCTTGGATTCGGAGTCGATCAGGAATTGCGCCAAGGTGACCACTTCCTCACCCGCAGCTAAGCCATCAATAATGGCAATGTCGTCATTGGACGACAAACCCGTCGTCACCTGACGCGGCTCGAATTTACCGGGACCGCGCACCACCAACACCTGGGTTTGCGCGCCGGAACGGATAACGGCTTCGGAAGGTATCACCACCGCATCCAGTTGTTTGCCGGCATGGATAGTGACTTCGGCAAACATATCGGGTTTTAACAATAAGTCGGCATTATCAAATACCAGACGCACTTTAATGGTCCGGGTCTTGGCTTCGGCATAGGGATAGATAAACGCCAGGCGGCCTCTGAACGTCCGGCCCGGCACACCGGCCAAGCGCATGTGAACCGGGTCGCCTTCCTTCACCCAGGGCAGTTCGTACTCATAAATTTCGGCATAGACCCAGACCGTGGATAGATCGGCGATCATGTACAGCTCTGTTTCCGGCGTCACGTATTGGCCTTCGCGAGCACCGATATTGATGACGATGCCGTCCGCCGGGGTATGAATATGCAGGCTCTTTTTGATGGATTGGCTATCCGTCAGGTCGTGTAGTTGATGGGCCGGCACATCCAACAGATTCAAGCGTTCGCGGGAGCTTTTGACCAGTTCTTCCGCGCCACGGCGAATGTCTTCGATCGGGCTTTTTTCCAACACTTTAAGATTGTTTAACGCCAGCACATATTCCTGTTGGCTGGCCACCAGTTGTGGGGAGTAAATACTCAGCAGCTCTTCATTCTTCCTGACCCTTTGCCCAGTCTTATCGGCACGCAAGGTTTCGATCCAGCCTTCGGTTTTGGGATGCAGGCGGACAATATGCTCTTCATCATAGGCTACCCGGCCAACGGCTCGGACCACATGCGATAGCAAGGTTTGTTTGGCAAACGAGGTTCGCACGCCGATGTTTTGGACCGTGGCGGCATCGATTCTAACGGTACCGGCCGAGTCGTCGGCTTTATGCTCATCTTCCGCATACATGGGCAGATAATCCATGCCCATATTGTCTTTGGCCGGCACCGGCGAGGTGACCGAGGGATTCATGGGATTACGGTAAAACAGGATTTTGGGTTGCTTAGGCACATTATCGTCGGCATAAACCGGCTCATAAGCCATGCCCATTTCATCCTTGGTTGGCACAGGGGAAGTCGCCGATGGATTCATGGGGCTTCGATAAAACAAAGGCTTCCTGCCCTCTGCCGGTTGAACAACCGATTCCTGTTTAGGTTGCTGAGCCAGCCAATAACCGCCCGCCAAGCCTATCCCCAAGGTCACTGTGGCGGTTAATAACAATTGCTTATTCATAAATGTCGTCCTCGCCCACATTCGCGCAGAGTTGCGCCAGTGCTTGTTGGGCTTCCGTAAAGGCTTTCCAGTATTGGGTTTCGTATTCGAACAAGGTGATCTGGCTACGCACCAGATTCAGAAAATCGACCTTGTTGACCTGATAGCCGGCCAGCATGGAGGCCACGGTTTGCCGGGCCTGCGGGATGATGCCGGTATCGAACAATACGAATTGCTGTTTGGCCCGCTGGTAATCGCTGTGGCTTTGGGTAATTTCAGCACGAACCGTGTTCCATCGATCTTGCAGCGCATAGCGTTGTTGCATCAGCTCGCTGGTGCGCTGGTCTATCATCTTGTTCTGCTTGCTGCCGGCAAAAATCGGTACGTTCATGCCGACGCCCAGACTCAGCAGATCGGAACGCCGGGTACCGTCCGGCATGTTATCGCGAGCGCCATACGCCGCTTCGACATTGAAATCGGGCAATACGTCTTTTTGAGCCAGTTCCAGCTTGGATTGCGCGGCGTTAATGCCACGCCGCTCGCTTTCCAGCAGTGGCCTAGAGCTTTCCGCTTGCTGATACAGGCGGTCATCCTGCCTGATTTCCGGCAGCTGTATTGAAATTGTGGCAGGTAATTGCACGGAGTTGTTGGCGGGTTGATCCAGCAAGGCGTTGAGCTTGGCAACGGTGCCGCGCCGCATCCCGGTCAGCGTGATTTTTTGATCGAGCAATTTGGATAACTCCAGCTGGGCCAGCAATACGTCCTGCTGCAAGCCTTCGCCGACTTCGTATTTGCTTCTGGCGATGTCGACGAACTGCTGCAATAAGGTGTGATTGTTGTTCACAATCTCCAGGGTTCGATCCAGATAAAAAACCTGCCACCACAGGGTTTTGACATCGCTCAACAGGCGCAGGCGCAGTTCATCGGCAGTCAGTGTGGCGGCTTCCGCTTCATACATCGCCGCCTGCTCGCGTAGCGCCAGTTTGCCGGGAAAGGGAATGGCCTGGGAAAGCCCGAAACCAATCTGTGTCATGTCTTCCGGCCGGGTGCTGAAACTATTGGTCGGCAGGCTCATGGCATTGAAACTGATTTGCGGATCGGGCAGGCTGCCCTCTTGTGATGGAATGGCGGCCATCGCCTTGGCGCGAGCCAGCATTTGCGCCAGGTCGGGATTGTCCTGAGCGACTTTTTGAGTGGCCGCCTCAACCGTTAATAGCGACTGCTCCGCAGCGGCGGCAATGCTACAGACGAAAAACAGCGTCGCCATCAGCAGACGCTTTAAACAAAAAAAGGATGTCATGATCGTCCTCATAAGGTCGTAACAATGACGACCAACCAACGGCCTAAAGCCAGCCAATGTTGGTCGTCTTAATGGCGGTGGTTGTTATTTACAGTAAAACACCGCCGTTGAACGGCTTAGAGGGTAATAATCGGCGGTTTTATATCGGGGGGAACCAGCAACGAAACAGAGGTAGGTATTTCCTCAGAGCTATAGTGACTAGCGCCCCATGAATAGGAAAAAATCCAAAAGACGTGGTGATTGCACAATCAACGCAAACATGAAAGCTACAACTAGCCAAGTGAGGTTTGGCCGTGGCGGATTGGCAATGATCGGCATGTTTGGATGCCAAGCCCCCTCCATCGTCCATATCATCGGCGGCGACAACCATTTGCGCAACCGATAACTGGCTGGCAAGTACAGAATAATGAGCAAACGCCACCACTACAGGCATGATAGCCATGAGCACTAATAGAATGGTGGCGAAGCGGTGTTGCATCATATTGCCCGAATCTAACTAATCTTCATTATTGTAGATGAAATTTTGTAGAGTGCGCCAGTGTAACGACTCTACTGCTGGATAGTCCAGCAATTTCATTTAACCGAACCGTCTCGATTTATTCAGGAATTTTACGACTGACCGACCTTTCTTATTCCATTGCTACCGGAAATGAAACTTTATATTTGGTGGTGCCCGATAGTTGGTAAAAGGATGTAGTTTTACAGCTCTCACTGCCTTCCAGCAAGCAAATCACCCCCAATCGAATATATCTTATTTTCAGAATTTCGCGAGCATTGCGATGCTATTTGTAAGTTTGGCGACAACCACTAAATAATGAAAAAATTGCAAAAACCGTATAGGGATAAGATAGAAGTCAAGGTGGGCATACCCACAGTGGTCAGGAGGAGCACGGATCCGAAAAGGTAAGCAATTCCGACCCGAACAGCCTCACGGCACGACACCGCATTCCCACATGCACTGAGCATATCACCGAAGATTACGGAAATGTAATGTCTAGGCCATCCTCTCGTAAGGAACAACCGTTTAGATTGCCCACATTTAAATTGCCCTGGAAACAGTCATGAAATCAGATCTGAAACCACATCTTCACTCCTTACTGTTAGTCTTCCTCGTCAGCACCGGCACCGCTTGGGCGCAAGCTGCGACGCAGGTAGAAGTGTTCAAGAGCCCCTCTTGCGGTTGCTGCGGAAAATGGATTGAGCACCTACAACAGAACGGTTTTCTGGTAAGCACCCGCGAGATTAACGACATCCCCGCAGCGCGGAAAAAACTGGGCATGCCCGATCGCCTGGGTTCCTGCCACACCGCCCGGGTCGGCGACTACGTCATCGAAGGCCATGTTCCCGCCGCCGACATCCAGCGCCTGCTCAAGGAAAAACCCCAAGCTCTCGGCTTGGCCGTTCCCTCCATGCCGCCCGGTTCTCCGGGCATGGAAACCGCCAAGCCCGTTCCGTATGAAACCTTGCTTGTCCAGGCGGACGGCAGCACCCGCGTTTTTGCCAGACACTAAACCTAAGAGAAAATTCATGAAAAGTGTGATTGCTCATCCTTGTCCCTCGCCGTCGCGGGCTTTTCCGCGTACAGCGTCGCCACTACAGACCTTACGCTCCCATTTTGTATGATATAAAACTTTGGTGAATTCATCGTGAATTTCCTCATCTATTGAACTTTTGGCGGTTCTCATTTTGGGAGACCCACGATGATTCCCGGAATTGTCAAACTCTTGGAGCCCCCCAGAAAAGCCGAGTGTTTGCCTTTGATTAATCAGATAAAAAAGGAGAGCATCATGACCGATGAGCACGAGACGCACCACATCGCTAAGGGCAGGTGGGTGTTTTACGGGTTTCTTTTAATTGCCGTATTCCTGCTGTTCACAGAGCATCGCGCCCATGTGCTGGGCATCCTGCCTTACCTGTTCCTGCTGGCCTGTCCACTGATGCATCTGTTCATGCATCACGGCCACGGCGACCATGGCCATCATGTCCACAACCAAGACACAATCGAAGGAGACAGGAAATGATCGCCCCATCTCCGGCTTATGGACTCTGGTCGCTGGTCATCATCAATTCGCTGGTATTCATCATTTTCGCCTTCAGCTTCGCCAAGCCGCAAAGCAAGCGCGACTGGCGCTCTTTCGGTGCCTTCTCCGCCTTCATCGTGGCACTGTTCACCGAGATGTACGGCTTTCCACTTACCATTTACCTGCTTTCCGGCTGGCTCACCAAACGCATTCCCGGCATCGATCCGCTTTCGCATGATGCCGGCCATCTGCTGGAAGACCTGTTCGGCTGGCGCGGCAACCCGCACTTCGGACCCTTTCACTTGATCAGCAGCGTTCTGATCGTTGCCGGGTTCTTTCTGTTATCCAGCGCATGGCGGGTGCTGTACCGAGCGCAACGCCAGCATACATTGGCCACCACCGGACCCTACGCAAAAATCCGGCATCCGCAGTACGCCGGGTTCGTGATGATCATGTTCGGATTCCTGCTGCAATGGCCGACCATCGTGACAGTGGCGATGTTTCCGATTTTGCTCTACATGTACGTCCGACTGGCCCGAACCGAAGAGAGAGAAGCCTATGCTGAATTTGGGGAGAAATATTCAAAATATGCAGATCGTGTACCGGCATTCTTTCCACGATTCACAATCTAAATGGCGGATGATGAGCGATGTCATTTTAACTATTTGAATTATTTTGGAGAAAACTCATGAAAACTAAATTACTGATTATCCTGCTTTTGGCTATTGGTTTGTTGTCCGCATGTGCAAATTTTAGCCCGCATCCGATGGATATGAATCAAGCCGTGCACAACGCAAAAACCAAAGCCGATCATGAGGCACTGGCGCAACACTATGAGGAAGCGGCGAAAGTCATGCAGCTTAAAGTTGAGCAGCACAAGAAACTGCTTAGCCAGTATCAGTCAAAAAGCTATCTCTACGGTAAACAGGCGCAAAGTTTTAAAGACCATTGCCAGTGGCTGATTAACGTCTATGAAAAAGCCGTTGAAGAAAACTTGAGTATGGCAAAGCTGCATCGTCAGATGTAACGCTTTATACAAGCCACTGCCCGTACCGTCTTAGGATGAGTCCGGATGTTAACTATCTGCTTGGATTATGATATGAGAGTCACAGAAAAGCCCATTGTTAGTTATCCCTGCTACCTTCGTCCATTCTTTTGGAATCAAAAAAGGAAATATGGACAAGTCCTTAAGCCTGCTTTGATTTGGGCCAGAGTCCCCCGGTTATTTGCAGCAATAGCTATACTCTATGGGGTGCTGGATAGAAAAAGCAGCCCTATAGATCCAGTTCTGCGATCATTGATTACGGTAAGGGTATCGCAAATAAACGGCTGCCGTTTTTGTATTGATATTAACTCCGCCGTGTTGGCAAAAAGAACGGGCTCCATGAACAAGGTGGAGGCTCTTGCTCGATGGCAAGAAAGCGGGTTGTTCGATAACAAGGAAAGGCTTGTTCTGGACTATGTCGAGGCTGTGACGTATACCGATCGGCGGGTTGATGACGATTTGTCTCGGCGCCTGTATGAATACTTTAACGAGGGTGAAATAGTCGAACTCACCGGGCTCATTGCCTTCCAGAATTTATCCAGCAAATTTAACAGCGCCCTGGATTTTCCTGCACAAGGATTTTGCCGTCTGCCGGAAACTGCAGGCCACAATAATGAAAAATCAAACGTTTAATACAAGTTGGCATTGCCGATTTTCTGTTAATGGGACTGCATGGGCAGATATTTTGCTCCATGCAAAGTCTGCATCCCCAAATCCCTGTGGGTTATGGTGGAAGGTAGAGCACTAACAGTAAGCGGCTCTAGCCAACGCAGGGAGCCGTTGCCGAGGAGCACCTCTATGAACGCATGGTACAACTATCGATTATCGAAGCCGCAAGCCGTATTGAAAACGATTTGGAGCAGGGCTTTCTGCCAAATGAAGCAAAAAATCGGCTCGCCCGGTATGAGCAAAATAAACGACGCAAGGGCAAGTACTTCGACCTTGGTCATTTTTGTAAACCAGTTCAAATGAACGGCTCAGGAGAAATATCATGAAATCCGCCTTGCTATGGGCTAGCCTGTTGTGGCCTGCTTCGATGCTCGCCGCTGACAATAACGTTGAGCCCGTTTTGCCATTGGCGCAACTGATCCAGGAGGCGTTGGATCAAAACCCTGAAATCAAGGCGGCTGAACAACGCTGGGTATCTGCTCAGGCCAGAATTCCCCAGGTCCAGACCCTCCCCGATCCTAAACTTCTCTGGAGTCACAGGGAATTGGAAAAACGGGAAACGATGGCTGGAGTCAGTCAGGCGATTCCGTTTCCTGGCAAACTCGGGCTCAAAGGTGAAATCGCGTCCAGTGAAGCCGAAATGCTGGAACAAAGCTATCTGGCGACCCGGCTTGGACTGGTCGCCGCCCTCAAAGAGGCCTATTACGATCTCCATTTTATTGTCAAATCGATAGCTATTGTAGAGAAAAACAAGCGCCTGCTGGTTCAGTTCGAGGAAACCGCCAAGGCATACTATGAGGTAGGAAAGGGCGCGCAACAGGATGTCTATCGGGCACAGACGGAAATTTCGCGGCTGATCGCGCGGCTGGCCAGTTTAGAACAACGCAAGCAATCGCTGTCGGCAGACATTAACCGGCTCTTGAATCGCCATCCCTATAGTCCGTTGGGAATCCCGGAAGAAATCGCGATAATGCCGTTGCAACACAGCCAGGAACAGTTGGAAGTATTGGTCGGCACCACGGCGCCGCTACTTACCACCCAAATAAAGGGCGTGGAACGCGGCGATAAAACAATCGATCTGGCAAAGCGGGAATATTTACCCAATTTTGAACTCAGCGCCAGCGGCATCCGTGAAGAACCGACTGGGCTCAACGGTTATCAGGTCATGCTAAATGTGGAAGTGCCGCTCTATTTTGCCACCAAACAACGGCAAGGGGTGAAAGAGGCTGTGGCCGGACGGGAGGCCAGCAAGGACGATTTGCAGAAGATCAGGCAGGAACTGTTGTTCCGGGTCAAGGACAATATCGCACAGGCACAACGCGCCGAGGAACTTATTCGCATTCTTCAAGGCGCCATTATTCCCCAGGCACATTTCACGCTTGCCGCGGCTCAGGCCAGTTATGGTGTCGGCAAAGTGGATTTCCTCAGTTTGCTGTCCAGTTTACTGACGCTGCTGGACAATGAAATCGAACTACATGGCGAAATTGTCGAACATGAAAAAGCCCTCGCCCGGCTTGAAGGCATCATTGGAGAACGGCCATGATTCATAAACACAGCAGCCTCATCAAGCAACTGTTCAACAAAAGCGGTGCAATAGCTATTTATCTCTTGCTGCTGGCTGCTGCGCCGCCGGCATACGCAGGAGATCCTCCGAATCATGCCGGTGCGAATCATTTGGCCGAGGCCAAAGAGCCTGATAGCCAAAATATCATGAACATCGACGTCGAACGCCTGCAATCGATTGGCGTCAAGTTCGAGGAAGCAAAATACCGGCCCATGGAACAAAACATCCGTACCGTGGGCCGCGTGGAAATCAACGAGCGTTTTATCGCCCAGGTGAATATCAAAATAGCAGGCTGGATCGAGCAACTCTATGTGAACACCACGGGTGAACATGTCAAAAAAGGCCAGATACTATTTACCCTGTATAGCCCGGAACTGGTGGCAACTCAGCAGGAATATTTGCTTGCCTTGCAAAGTGCAAAAGCTTTAGGAAACAGCGAGTTTTCCGAAATTGCCAGAGGCGCGAATTCGTTGCTTGATGTGGCGCGCCGGCGTTTACGCTTGTGGGATATTGAAGACTATCACCTCCGTGATCTGGAACGCACCGGTGAAGTGCTGAAAGCCCTGCCGATCCATGCGCCGCTCACCGGCACGGTTATTACTAAGACGGCTTTAGCCGGCATGCGCGTTAATCCCGGCGATCAGCTTTATACCATTGCCGATCTGACCAAGGTGTGGGTACTGGCCGATATCTACGAATATGAACTGCCGCTGATAAAACCGGGCCAAACTGCATCGGTCAGTCTATCCTATGCACCAAAAAATCAGTATCAAAGCCGGATCGATTTCATTTATCCGACGGTAGACCCGCAAACCCGTACCGCCAAGGTTCGCTTCGTACTGGATAACCCAGCAGAAATTTTCAAACCGGGAATGTATGCCAATGTGGAGCTTGCCGTGCCGCTGGGAACACGGTTGGTAGTGTCCAAAAATGCGGTGCTGGAATCCGGGGAGCGGCAGATCATCTTTATTCATCTGGGCGGCGGCAAACTTGAATGGCGCAATGTAAAAATAGGCCAGCGCAGCGGTGACTGGATCGAAATTCTAGAGGGACTGCACGAGGGCGAACATATCGTCACCTCGGCGAACTTCCTGCTCGATTCCGAAAGTCAGCTCAAGAATGCAGTAGGCGGCATGAAAGGGATGAAGCATTGAGATCGTCTTGTCTCAACAGATATTTCAAATAGTATACGGGATCGGTCATGGTCGAAAATCTAATCGAATTTTGCGCGAAGAACCGCTTCATCGTCTTTCTTCTGGTCTTCGGTCTGGCCGCTGGCGGCTTGTGGGCTATGAAGAACACCCCCATCGATGCCCTGCCGGATTTGTCAGACACCCAAGTCATCATCTATACCCAGTGGCCTGGCCGCTCGCCGGACCTGATGGAGGACCAGATCACCTATCCCATCATCACCGCCCTGCTGTCCGCACCCAATGTGACGGTGGTGCGGGGGTTCTCGGACTTCGGTTATTCCTACGTCTATGTGCTATTCAAGGACGGCACCGACATCTATTGGGCGCGGTCCCGCGTTTTGGAATATATGAACCAGTTGTCCGGCAAGCTGCCGGAAGGTGTGACGCCGCAGCTCGGGCCGGACGCCACGGCGGTCGGTTGGGTGTTTCAGTATGCGCTGGTGGATACGACCGGACAGCAGGATTTGGCTTCGCTCCGCTCGTTCCAGGACTGGTATCTGCGCTACTGGCTCCGCGCCGTGGACGGCGTTGCCGAAGTCGCCAGTGTCGGCGGCTTCGTGCGCCAGTATCAGATCAATCTCGATCCCACTAAAGTGCTGGCCTACCGGCTTAATCTGAACGAGATCATCGACAAGGTGCGCATGAGCAACCTCGATGTGGGGGGGCGAGTCGTCGAATTCTCCGGCCTAGAATATATGATCCGGGGGCGCGGCTATATCAAGTCCACCGCCGATATTGATCAAATCGCGGTGGGCGCCAGCCCGAGTGGCACGCCGATTCTGCTGCGCGATGTCTCGACGGTTAGTTTGGGGCCGGACATGCGGCGCGGTATCGCGGAACTGGACGGCCAAGGCGAGGCGGTGGGAGGCGTCGTCATCATGCGCTACGGCCAGGATACCCTGGAGGTGATTGATCGCGTCAAGGCCAAACTCAAGGAGATCGAGCCGTCCCTGCCCGCCGGCGTCAAGATCGTGACCGCCTACGACCGCAGCGACCTGATCAAGGAGGCTGTTGCCACCGCCAACGAAAACCTGATCGAGGAGTTGATCACGGTCAGTGTCTTGATCATCGTCTTCCTGCTGCATTTCCGCTCCGCCCTGATACCCATCATCACTCTGCCCATCGCCATCCTCATCGCCTTCATCCCGATGTATTTCCTTGGGGTCGGCATGAACATCATGTCCATCGGCGGCATCATCGTCGCCGTCGGCGACATGGTGGACGCCTCCATCGTCATGGTCGACAATGCTCACCGTCGGTTGGAGGATTGGGAACGCGGTGGCCGCGTGGGCGACCGCAACCGGATCCTCATCGATTCCGCCAAGGAAGTAGGGCCGCCGATCTTCGCCTCGCTGCTGGTGATTGCCGTCGCCTTTATGCCGGTCTTCACCCTGGAGGGGCAGGAAGGGCGCTTGTTCAAGCCGCTGGCATTGACCAAGAACCTGTCTATCGCCATGAGCGCAGTCATCGCGGTGACGCTGATCCCGGCCTTGTTGTCCCTCTTCATCCGGGGCCGAATCATTCCGGAACGGCGCAACCCGGTCAGTCGCCTGTTGCAGTGGGCTTACGCGCCCATTCTGAGGCTAGCGCTGCGGTACCGGACACTGCTGGTAGCACTGGCCATCTTGCTCATCGCCAGCATCGCTCTGCCGTATCAGCGCATGGGCTCGGAATTCATGCCGCCGCTGTATGAAGGCACCATTTTGTACATGCCGACCACGCTGCCGGGCATCTCGGTCACGGAAGCCGGGAAACTCCTGCAACAGATGGACCAAAAGCTTAAGGCGTTTCCTGAAGTCGGGCATGTGTTCGGTAAATCCGGCCGCGCCGAAACCTCCACCGATCCGGCGCCATTCAGCATGATGGAAGTGGTGGTGGAGTTGAAGCCTAAGGAGCAGTGGCGGGAGGGCCTGAGTTATGAAGACCTGATCGCGGAGATGGACCGTGCCTTGCAGTTTCCAGGCGTGACCAATACCTGGTCCATGCCGATCAAGGCGCGCATCGACATGCTCACCACCGGTGTGCGTACTCCCGTGGGCATCAAGATATTCGGGCCGGACCTCAAAAAAATCGAGGAGATCGGTAAAGCCATCGAGATGATCGCCAAAGAAGTTCCCGGTACCCGCAGCGTTTACGCGGAACGGGTTTCGGGCGGCTATTTTCTGGACTTCGTCATCAAGCGCGACGAAATCGCCCGCTATGGCTTCACCGTCATGGACGTCAGCAAGATGATCGAATCCGCTATTGGCGGGGAAAGCATCACCACCACCATCGAAGGGCGCGAGCGCTACCCGGTCAATGTGCGTTACCTGCGCGAACTGCGCGACGACCTGGATAAATTGGGACGGGTGTTGGTGAGCGCCCCCAATGGTGCACAGGTGCCCATCGCCCAGCTCGCGGAGCTGCGCATGGTCAGCGGCCCGGCGATGATCCGGGACGAGGACGGCATGCTGGCCGGTTACGTCTATGTGGACATGGCCGGACGAGATGTGGGCGGTTATGTGGAGGATTTGAAGCGCATCGTGAAGGAAAAAATCGAGTTGCCGACAGGTTACACCTTGACCTGGTCGGGACAATACGAATTCATGGAGCGGGTGCAGCAGCGTCTCAAGATTTTCGTGCCGCTGACGCTTGCGATCATTTTCATCCTGTATTACTTTACTTTCCGTTCCGTTGCCGAAACACTGATGGTGATGCTGGGCGTGCCGCTGGCCCTGGTCGGCGGCGTGTGGGCACTTTACGGCCTGGGATACAATATGAGCATCGCCGTTTGGGTAGGTTTAATCGCGCTCGCGGGCGTCGCCGCCGAAACCAGCGCGGTGATGCTGTCCTATCTGGATGAGGCCGTCCGTAGACGCCAGGAAGCCGGACAGTTGCGTTCGCTCGCGGATTTGCTGGAGGCCGTTCAAACCGGCGCCATGGAGCGTATCCGGCCAGTCATGATGACGGGCCTGGCCAATATCGTCGGGTTGTTTCCGGTCATGATCGCCACAGGCACCGGCGCCGACGTGATGAAGCGTATAGCCGCCCCCATGATCGGCGGGATCGGTTCGGCCATGTTGTTGACGCTGCTGGTCATTCCGGCGCTCTATGTTATTTGGCGTTGGCACAAAGACATCAAGCGTCTTTCGAAAAGCGAGTAGGAATTCATAATGATGGCTATTGTTAGTGGCGATGTTGAGCGTTATTCTCATTGCCACCGAGATTTTTACCAATGCGCTCGAACATCTTGGCGCTCGGCTTCATATCTCCGAAGGCGCTACTGGATCATTATTGGCGACAGTGGGAACAGCTCTGCCCGAACCATGCTAGTGCGTTAATCTCATTGTAGCGGCTATTCAATTATGGATACGAAAGTCTACTCAGTGAAACAAACGTGTGGGAAAAAGTTGCATCTAACTTGCTCAGTCAAATAGAGGTGAATGAATATGGCAACATTTCGCATAGGTATGACGGTTTTCCTCGGATTATTGGTTTCAGCTAACGCACATGCAGTGCCCAGCATGGGGCGGCAGACGGGTATGCAGTGCGCCTCCTGCCATACGGTCTTCCCGGAACTGACGCCGTTCGGGCGTCAGTTCAAGTTGCGCGGCTTCAGCCAAAAAGCGCCCAATGTCAAGTTCCCGGCCTCGCTTCCTATTTCAGCCCTATTGCAGGTTTCCTGGAATTCAACCCGGAAAACCAAGGGGACGGATCCGGAGAATTTTCCGCGTAATAATGAGGTCATCCCGCAGGCGGTAGGTTTGTATTATGGAGGGAAAATAACCGAGAAATCGGGGGCATTGATCCAAGGCTTTTATGACGGCATAGAGGACAAAGTCATGATGGAGATGTTCGACGTCCGCTATGCCGACAGTTTTTCAATCGCCGATAACCAGGAACTGGTTTACGGCCTTACGTTAAACAATAATCCGACGGTGTCCGATATCTATAACAGCACGCCGCAATGGAGTTTTCCCCATACCGAAACTGCGGCCCTGTCGCCGGCCGCGCGAACTCAGATTGATACCACTCTGGCCAGTCAGGTAGGAGGCTTGGGTGTCTATACCTTGTGGAATAACCTGGTGTACGGGGAAGCTGCCTTTTATCGTAGCGCCAGACGAGGCTTGCTGCGTCCGCTGGGTGCGGGTGTCCCAACTGAGAACGTAGTAAATGACTTTGTACCCTATTGGCGTGTCGCCTTACAGCACGAATGGGGATCTCACAGCCTGGCGGCGGGGACTTACGGCATGGTGGCTGATGTTTTTCCGGACCCCAATAATACGGGAGGGTCTACAGACCGTTTTACGGACGTTGCCCTTGATGCCCAATATCAATACATCGGCGGCGCGCATATTGTTAGCACTGCGGCGACCTGGATCCGGGAAGCGCAAGACTGGAATGCAAGTTTTGACCAAGGCTTCACGTCTAATAAATCGGATGTTCTGCAAACTTTCAGGATGGATGCCCATTATTACTATCAACGCCGTTTTGGCGGCGGCATCCAGTTTTTTTCCACCTGGGGCAATAGCAATGAACTCAAATACAACACCGGGGAGCCGGTTACAGGCAGCACTAACGGCAAGCCAAACAGCGATGGGTTGATTGCGGAACTGAATTACCTGCCGTGGTCCAATGTGAAACTGGCTGCACGGTATACAGCCTATGGAAAATTCAATGGCGCCAGACACAACTATGATGGTTTCGGCAGAAATGCCTCCGACAACGACAGCATCTTTTTGCTGGCCTGGCTGTTGTTCTGAAGCGGAAGCTTCTCTCTGAAACGGATGGAGGTGCTTTGCACGCGCTTGTGAAACCAATGTCTTCCTGCACCTTGAAGACATTGCCGGCGTCCTTGCGCCTATTGTTCAGTGTTTTTTTACTGACGATTGGGGCAGGATATTTGGCGGCGTTGTTCTACTTGTATCTCGAGGACGTGGACCCGCATAAAAAGATGGGAATGGGGTTGGTTGAAGGGATTACTATGAAATATCACGGTGTGCGTGGTAACACCCGTCTTGAGTCTGCCCTGCGGGGGATAATGGCGAATAAGATCACGTCTTCCGAAACGGAGGAGGTGTTGCGCTGGGTAAGCGCGGGGGCGTCAGAGGCAGGATACCGGGAAAAGGTGAAACCGCTGCTGGATAAAAACTGCGTTATCTGCCACAACGCTAAGTCAAGTCCTGCCGTTCCGCCGTTAACCACCTTCGAAGAAGTCCGCGAAGTGACACGCGTTGACATGGGGCCGGGCCTGGACCAGCTTGCACGCGTGTCTCATGTTCATCTGTTCGGCATCAGCATCATATTCCTTCTGACCGGAATGATTTTCTCACTGAGCGAAATCACCTCAGCCTTGAAACTGCCCATCATTGTCGTGCCTTACGTCGCGATTTGGATGGATATCGGCTCCTGGTGGATCACAAAGTACCAGCCCTTTTTTGCCTATACCGTCATTATCGGTGGATGTTTTATGGGGATGGCGCTGGCCGCGCAGATTCTTATTCCGCTCTGGGAAATGTGGTTTAAAAAACCTGGCGCCACTCCTATCGATACACCAACTAAGCACGCAAGTGATCGAGAGTCGTGAAATGAGATCAACGAGTATAGGAGATTATTATGTTCTGTTTTCGACAGCAATACCGGGAAACGCATTACCGAATTGAAATAAAAGTTCCAACCAAACCCCAATCTTTGAATGTTAGGAGAAAGCCATGAAATTCATCTTCATCAGCAGCGCCGCCTTGGCGCTTTTATTATTCGCGGGCCAGGCTCCCGCAGTCGATGGACAGGAAGTCTATAGCAACAACTGTGCTGTCTGTCATGCCGCCATGCCTCCGAAGCTTGGCGACAAGGCGGCATGGGGGCCATTGATTAAGAAGGGGGGCGATGCACTGGCCGCTTCCGTTATCAATGGCAAGGGAGCAATGCCCCCGCGGGCCGGGCAACCCGAATTGAGCGATGCGGATATCGGCGCTGCCGTGGACTATATGATGACGCAAGCTAAGTGATGTTTAATAAACCAAGTCAATGGCATTGGCGCAGGGACATCAAGTTTCTTGCAGTAAAGTTGGCTGTATGAGCGGTTCGGAAGCTAGGACGCGGAAAGCCGATGACGGTAGGGCCGATTATTCGAAGCGGCGCTTGCTACGGCCGGTTTATTCACCGGAAAATCCTGATCCGGCTGTGTCTGGGGTGGCGGTTCCTCAGCGTGACGGGCTGCGGCGGAGTCTTGTGGCTGGAGGTCAATCGCATCAAGCAGTTCGTCCACGACACCGCACCCAGGGAATCCGCTGCCTTCGGTGGGGAGTCCGCCCACCACCTGAAACGGCTGGACTCCGCGGCTCGCCAACTTCTGACGGAGTTGGCCCAGCGACTGTTTCCGCAGCATTGGGGGAACCGTAGACGGCATCACTATCATTGCCATCGTAATTTTGAACGCAGTCAAGCGGGCAACGTTTTTCTGCCCACCACATTGAGAATCCCTTTTGTTGTTGCGAACGGTGTCCCAAAGGGCATAAGGCAAAGAAGCTTGCCCACCTGGCTCCCTTTATGGCGAGCATGGCGCACTTAGACTTATAATTTCAGCCAGTCGTCAATGCGTAACTTCTATAAAAATAAAAGATGAACAACCTCTTACAAATAATTACACAATACAAAGCCGATACGCAAAGTGTCTACAATACTTGGTTTATTGACAATGACCAACGGCTCAAAGCCTTTCGCACCATTCGCAGAGGGGTTTTACAAGTGGTGGAAGATATTAAAAATAAAAATTTTCCAAACGATTTTAAGAGTAGCTCCCTGGAATTTGTTTTGAATTGTATTGCCGAACAAAAGCAAGTATTTATAGGAGTATCGCACCCTTTTTATTGGAAACCCAAATTACGGATACCCGACATTTACGAAAATCAAAGTAATAAAATTGCCTTTGGTCAATTCCTGGAAAACTGTATCAATGCTAAATCAGAAGAACAAATCGTTAAAGAAATAGTACGATTGGATGCTCTAAAAATAAAAGGTTTGGGTCCAGCCGTAGCAAGTATTTTATACTTTTTGCACCCCACTTTGTTTCCGCCTTTCAATACTGCCATCATCAATGGGTTTAACGCTTTATTTAACGACAAAAAGAAATTAGGTTCTTGGACAGAATACCTAAAAATCAGAGAAGTATTGATTGAAACCAACAACAAACATAAAGCTCAACTTTCCAACGATTTGGGAGCGATAGCGGGTTTGTGTTTTGAAATTGGTACACAAAAAATGCTTATCGGCAATGATGAATATTTAAGTGAAGACGAACGAAATAAGTTAGAGAAAAACATTGAAAAACGCCAAAAAGAAATTCAATACGAAAAAGACGAGGAAAACCTGCATTCCGAAATGCAGTTTCATCTGTTGAAAATCGGTCAAAGTTTGGGTTACGATGCTTTTGTTGCTTCAAATGACCGTTCAAGGTCTTATGCAGGTAGTAGTTTTTCGTTTATGAGTCCAGATAAATTTCCAGCTATCAATTGTGATAAAGAAACCGCCGGTACTATCAAATTGATAGATGTATTATGGTTTGAGAAAGGGACAAATAATGTGATTTGTGCCTTTGAAGTTGAAAAAAGCACCAGTATTTATTCGGGAATTTTACGATTGACCGACCTTTCATATTCCATCGCTATCGGCAATGAAACTTTTTATTTGGTTGTCCCTGATTGTAGAGAAAAGGATGTAATTTTGCAACTCTCACGTCCTTCAATCAAGCAAATAAAAATCCCAATCAAATACATATTATTTTCAGAACTTCGGCAGAACTGCAATGCTCTTTGTAAGTTTGGTGACAGCCACCAAATAATGAAAAAAATTGCAAAAACTGTATGAGTTCTGGATAAAAAAGTAGCCCTATAGATCCGTATTATTATCGTTCAAACCGGAAGCCGAATCTCAAACGTCGTGATGCCGCCCTCCGAATGCGCCAAAGCCTCGCCGCCATGGGCGTGCGCGATAGAACGCGTGATCGCCAAACCGAGTCCCGCGCCCTCACCAAAACGCTGTCGTGATGCATGTACCCGGTAGAAGCGATCGAAAAGCCGCGGCAAATGCGCAGGTGTGATGGTTTCTCCGGTGTTTTGCACCGACAAAACGACGATCGAGACGTCGGAATCGTCAACGCGAATTTTTATCCTTTCCCCTTTTGGCGTATGGCGTAGCGCATTCGAGAGGAGATTGTTGACCGCTCTGCGCAGCATCAACCTGTCGCCGAAAATAGCTCCCTTTCCGGAATAGGTCAGACTGACGCCCTTTTCCTCAGCCAACGCCTCGTAAAATTCGACTAGGCTGCTCACCTCCACCACTAAATCGAACTTTTCGCGATGCGGGACAATGAGGTTGTTGTCCGATTTGGCCAGGAACAGCATGTCGGCAATCATCCGCGACAGACGCTCGAACTCTTCCGCGTTGGAAGCCAGCACGTCCCGGTATTCGTCGAGTGTCCGGGTCTTAGACAGAGTGACCTGGGTTTGTGTCAGCATATTGCTGACCGGCGTGCGCAACTCGTGGGCGATATCCGAGGAAAAGTCGGATAGCCGGCGGAAGGATCCTTCGAGCCGTGCCAGCATCTCGTTCAGGGTTTTCGCGACCTCGGCCAGTTCGACGGGAATGGAGGCTAAAGGCAGCCTCTGGTCGAGGTGGTTCGCGGTGATGCCCGCAGCACTACGGCTGATGTCCCTAAGGGGTGCCAATCCCTGGCGTGCTGCTACCCAGCCGAGAAAGCCGGTCAGTAACGCCGCCAGGCCCATGACCGTCCACAACGCCGTCCGAAACGATTGCATGAAATGCTCGTGGTGTAACAGGTCGGTGGACACGGCCACGACCACCGGAGCCGCGCCTTCGATACGGGTCGGCACTTCGGCTGAAATCCCGCGATAGCGATGGTTCTCGGGGTCGGTCCAAAACATCGGGTGAAGGTGTTTATCTCCGGCTCCGGCAAGCAGTTCTTCCGGTAACTTCGCACCTTCAGTCGAATACAGGGTCTCACCATTCGGCTTCAAAACGACTACGGCCAAACCGGGGTGTCCCACCATGGAATCTTGAAGTTGTCCTGGTAGCGCCTCCAGTTCCGAGTCGGAGCGAACTTTCTTCAAGGTGTGCTGGAGAAGTTCCAGTTTGCCGTCGAGCAATTCCATGTCCAATTCTTCGAAATGCCGCTCAACGAGCGAGCCGATCAGCAGCCCCAACAGCAGCAGCACCGTCGTCGAGACTGACGCGAACAGCAAGGTTAACCGGAAGGTGATGGATTTGCGTCCGATCAGCCTCATTCGGTCGCCTCCAGCACGTAACCCATGCCTCGGACGGTGTGGATCAGCGTCGGCTCGAAACCGTCATCGATTTTTGCCCTCAGACGCCTGATAGCGACCTCGATCACGTTGGTATCGCTATCGAAGTTCATATCCCAGACTTGGGAGGCGATCAGGGACCGGGGAAGCACCTCGCCCTGGCGCCGCAAAAGGAGTTCCAACAGGGCGAATTCCTTGGATGCTAAATTGATCTTTTTGCCCGATCGGGCCACCCGGCGTCGTATCAGGTCGAGTTCGAGGTCGGCAGCTCGCAGAATCTCGGACTCCTTGGTCTTCACTCCGCGCCGGAGCAGGGTTCGAACACGGGCCAACAGTTCGGAAAAGGCGAAAGGTTTCACTAAGTAGTCATCGGCCCCGAGTTCCAGTCCATTGACCCGATCGTCGACATCGTCGCGGGCCGTGAGAAAGAGCACCGGCATATCCTTGCCCGAGCGACGGATGCCTTGCAGCACCTGCCAACCGTCAATGCCGGGCAGCATCACATCCAAAATTGCCAGGTCGTAGGCTTCTGTCAGCGCCAAATGCAGACCGTCCAGCCCATCTCGCGCTAAATCGACGACGAAGCCGGCCTCGCTCAGGCCCTGTCTCAGGTAATCCCCGGTTTTGGACTCGTCTTCCACGATCAGGATCTTCATGCGTACTCCACAGCGTGATTTGTTTCGTATTGATGCCATTCTACACTGGCAGCGAGACCTGCTCTCGAAGATTACGCAAATGTAATCAGCGGGTCAGGTTCCCGTTAACTGGGGTATCGTAGAATACAACTACAGACAATCTGCGAGAACTTTCCATGAAAAAAATTCTGCTGGGCGCATTGGGCGTCCTTGGCCTCGGCGCCGTAACAGTGCTTGGCCTGCTTCAGGCCGGAGCAATCGATATGGCGGCCGATAAGCCTCACCGCCCCGCCGTCCACCGCCTCATTGAGTGGGCGCGGGAACAGTCCATCGCACGCAGGGCCGCCGACATCATTCCGCCGGTCGACTTGTCCGACGCTGGCCGGATTCGCCGGGGCGCCGGCAACTACGACGCCATGTGCGCGAACTGCCACCTCTCACCCGGCAGCGAAGATTCCGAAATACGAAAAGGTCTCTATCCGACCCCGCCGAATCTCTCCAAACCTGCAAATGCCGACGATTCCGACCGGACGGATGCCCGCCGGTTCTGGATCATCAAGCACGGTGTCAAGGCCTCCGGCATGCCGGCCTGGTCGAAAGGCGGCATGGAGGATGAGGCGATATGGGATCTGACAGCTTTCCTCAAGAACATGCCGAGCCTTTCCCAGGAAGAGTATCGCCGGCAAGTCGAGTCCAGCGATGGGCATACCCATGGCGGTATTGAGGAGCAAGAAGCCGAAATGGAAAACAAGTCCGGTGCCGCACACCCTCACGCCACGAAACCGCATGCCCACGAGCACGCTCACAAGCACGGTACATAAGCACTAACCAGCCCCGGAAGATGACGGAAATGTAATGCCTCGGTCAGCCTCCCGTAAGGAACAACCGTTTAAACTGGCCACATTCAAATCAACCAGGAAACAGTCATGAAATCAGATCTGAAACCCTATCTCCGTTCTTTCGCTAGTTCCCAAGCTCAAGCTTGGGAATTCGGTTTGGAAGCTCCAGCTTCCCGTTTCGCGAAACTAGAGTTTCGCCTTCGAGGTTCCTAATCTGGAGATTGGGAACCAGCGTACACCCTGCTCGTCCAGGCGGACGGTAGTACCCGCGTTTTGCCAAACCACTAAATCTACTAAATCCAGGAGAAAATCCATGAAAAGTTTGATTACACCCGCCCTTGTCGCCCTCGCCGCCACGGTCTTTTCCGCGCAAAACATCGCCGCCACAGACCATGATGCTCATGGCGGCCATGACGCGATGCCCGCGCCGACTGCTGCCGAAGCCCCGATGGTCAAGGAACCCGTGAAGACAATCGACAAGCCGGCCGGAAATGTCACGGCGCCCCAAGGGGTGCCGCCCAACTCGAAAATTAACACGAATCGTTCCGGGCCATCCTCATCTGCCGGTCATGCACACGAACATACTGACGCTAAATAAGAAATCCACGTCAAGAAAATATTCCTGAGAAACCTATGAAATATATGAAATTTGCATTAATCACACTTTTGTTAGTCGCTGTTTCTGCCTGCGCAACAGATTCCAATAGATATAAAGATGACAGTCATTCGCATCCTAGCAGTAGCGGCGGACATAGTCATTAAAGTAATAACAGCCTGAGATCCCTATGACTTCAACTTCATGTAATCTGGGGCGAAAACAATTTCTTGTCTGAGTAAGCATCATAATGAAATTTATTTCCAAACCTTCACTACTATTGCCTGATCTTTCCCGTCGGCGCTTCATTGAAGGGCTGGCCGCTGGCGGTATTCTATTAGGGCTATCGCCGTGGACCAAAATGGCTCAGGCCAAGGAGACAACGCCGCTCACCGAGATACTGACCGGCACGGAATTTAACCTTACGATAGCGGAAACACCGGTTAACTTTACCGGTGCGCAACGTGTGGCAACCACCGTTAATGGTTCGATTCCTGCACCGACATTGCGTTGGCGAGAGGGGGACACGGTGACGCTGCGTGTCACCAACCGCCTCGCCGAGGAAACGTCGATTCATTGGCACGGCATCCTCCCGCCTTATCAAATGGATGGGGTACCGGGTATGAGCTTTAAAGGCATAGCACCTGGGGAAACCTTCATCTATCGCTTCAAGGTACAACAATCCGGCACCTACTGGTACCACTCCCACTCCGGTATGCAGGAGCAGACCGGCTTATACGGCGCCATCATCGTTGACCCGGCCGGCGCCGACCCGATTCGCGCCGATCGCGACTACGTGGTACAGCTGTCCGACTGGACCGACGAAGACCCAATGCGGGTCTTCGATAAGCTTAAGAACCAAGGCGACTACTACAACTTCAACCAGCCGACGGTCGTCGATTTTTCTCGCGATGTCGCTAATGAAGGGATGGTATCGGCTATCCAGAAGCGGCACATGTGGAACATGATGCGCATGAATTACACCGATCTGTCGGATATTTCCGCCTATACCTACACCTACCTGATGAACGGCACGACGCCGGCCGGCAACTGGACCGGACTGTTCCGTCCTGGCGAGAAGGTGCGGCTGCGCTTCATCAATTCCGGCTCTATGACGTTTTTCGATGTGCGTATACCGGGCCTCAAAATGACGGTGGTTCAGGCCGACGCACAGAACGTCGAACCTGTCACGGTGGATGAATTCCGCATCGGACCTGCGGAAACCTATGATGTCATTGTGACACCCGAAGAAGAAGCCTATACCCTCTTTGCCCAGTCGATGGACCGTACCGGCTATGCCCGCGGCACGCTGGCAACGCGTGCCGGCATGACAGCGGCGGTGCCTTCTCCGGATAAACCCCAACCACTTACCATGGAGGACATGATGGGCGACATGGGCGGTGGCGACATGGCGGGAATGAATCACGGCGGTATGGCGATGGATCACAGCGCTCACGCCATGGGCGGCGGACAGGTGCGCGTACGCCACGCCCGTACCGAATATGGTCCCAGCGTGGACATGCGGGTGGATACCCCGCGCACC
The DNA here is from genome assembly GCA_002843155.1 of Gammaproteobacteria bacterium HGW-Gammaproteobacteria-3. Taxonomy (GTDB): domain Bacteria; phylum Pseudomonadota; class Gammaproteobacteria; order Methylococcales; family Methylomonadaceae; genus PGZD01. Next base: position 47,933 of record PGZD01000001.1, on the reverse strand, counting down.
AATCTGGATGATCCCGGTATCGGCCTGCGCGACAATGGCCGCCGGGTGCTGACTTATGCCGATCTGCACACCATCGGTGGGCCGCTGGATACAAGAAAACCGGTTCGGGAAATCGAGCTCCATATCACCGGCAACATGGAGCGTTATAGTTGGTCGCTTGATGGCCTCGAGTTCGGCGAATCCACCCCGATTCATTTCCGTTACGGAGAACGGCTGCGCGTGATTTTTGTCAATGATACGATGATGACCCATCCCATGCATTTGCATGGCATGTGGAGCGAACTGGAAAGCCCGGACGGACGCTTCCAGGTGCGCAAGCACACCATCATTGTGCAGCCCGCGCAGCGCGTGACTTTCCTCGCCACCCCCGATGGCTTGGGCCGTTGGGCGTGGCATTGCCACCTGTTCTTGCACATGCATGCGGGCATGATGCGTGAAGTGGTTGTGGCCTGAGCAGGGTGCAATCAAAAATGAAATCTTACACCTTTACAATTCAAATCAGATTGTGGAAAAGGTTACTCGCCACCAATGGATTTCAGAAGCCGCTTATTACAAAGCTGAAGCCAGATATTTCGCGCCCGGTAGAGCGCTGGATGATTGGCTGGCAGCCGAAAATGACTATGTGAAGATGCAAGTTGCACTTTATCTTTCGATGGCTGAAGAAGATGGTGGTTTGACTATCTCGGGTCTACAACAGCTGGCAAAATCGGTTGGTGTTGAAAACCCTGAAAGTATCAATCTGAAAATCGAGCTTGTTCAGGCCATCCAGAATGCCACTCATCATCGCCCATGCTTTCGCACGGACCACGACAGGACTTGTCATGAAGTAGACTGTAAATGGAGAGCTGAATGCCACAGATTGATTGCGGTGTGGCACCGCTAACCGGAAAATATTGCTATGTTTCAGGATTTTATTTTTAGGTCTATTCATAGCGCATTATGTAAGCATTTATTGCCAAAGGCTGAGAGCTAGCCATGGGTTGATGTTTTGAAGTAGTTATGCAGAACAAGCGTTCAAATTCAAAAACAGGAATAATCGAATAATGAAGCAGGAAACGATGGTGAACCGTCGAGTAAATTTGATCGCCGCCTTGATGGTTCTCAACCTATCCTCTGTTTGGGCACAAGGCACAACGACAGAGGAAAACGCGCAAACGAACCAAGTTCACGCCGACCACGCCTATCATTCCGCACAGACGGAGCAGAAGCGTCGTGAAGTAAAGCCCGGGACAAAGTCAATGCCGGCTCCGGCAAATGTATCCGATGAGATGAGGGCTATGCCGGGCATGGATCACAGCAAGATGAATCACAATGCCATACCGGGCATGGAACAAGGTGATAAGTCCGATACGGTGAAAGGTTCAGGACATGACATGAACCACGGAGGCGCAACTTCCGGAAAGGCCAACGACATGAGCAACATGATTCATGGCAGCGACGAATCCATGTCCATGCAGGGTGACTCGGCCCCACCCGATGCTCGCGATCCGCACGCCTATTCAGATGGTTACAACTTCGGCCCGATTCCACGACCCAAAATGGGGGACGAAGATAATTTTGGCTCATTGCTGGTCGATCGGCTCGAAAGTGTGACTACACGCAACAACACTTCTGTGGCTTACGACTGGCAGGCCTGGTATGGTCAGACTTATGATCGTGCACTCATCCGAGCTGAAGGCGAGATTGAGAGTGGTACATTTAAAAACGCGCGCAACGAGTTGCTTTGGGCGCACGCCATTACCGCTTATTTGGACACGCAGCTGGGTGTCCGTTACGACAGCGGCAAGGGCACGGATCGCGGCTGGCTCGCCTTCGGTATCCAGGGGCTACTGCCTTACTGGCTGTATGTGGAAGCGACGGGTTATGTTAACGAGCAAGGGCGTACCGCATTCCGTCTCGAAACAGAATACGATTTATTGCTGACACAAAAGCTCATCCTGCAGCCACGCATCGAGATGAATATTTATAGCCGGAGAGACGACACCCGCGACGTGAGTAGCGGCTTGTCCAACATTGAAGCAGGCCTGCGCCTGCGTTACGAGATTCGACGAGAATTTGCTCCCTACGTGGGCGTTGACTGGGCTAGTCAATTTGGCTCTGCGGCAGATAATATACGTGCTGCAGGTGATGCTGCGGAGGATGTACGGTTCGTTGCCGGGGCGCGTATCTGGTTCTAAGCCTTCGGGCGCTTCTTTGTACATTTCGGGAGTCCCGTCGGGCATGCTGTTTATGCCCTATAGGCATCAACTTAAGGATGGAGTGCGGGCTTTCCCTGCAAAAGTTATGCGATGCATTGTTAACGGGCAAGCAAAGCTTGCACTCCTGCTTATACGACAAACTGTAATGTTAAGTCGTATAGGGTGAGCAATGCTTTTTTGCCCACCCTACACGGCTGTTAATGTTAATGTGAGAAACACCATTATGAACGCATGGCATAACCAATCGATTACCGAAGCCGCAAGCCTTCTCGAGACCGATATAGAGCAGGGTCTTTCTGGCAATGAAGCGAAAAAACGGCTCACCCGGTATGGGCAAAATAAACTACGCAAGGGCAAGCGCGTCTCGGCCTTGGTCATTTTTGTAAGTCAGTTTAAAAGTCTGGTTATCTGGGTGTTGATCGGTGCGGCGGCGGTTTCCGCTGCATTAGGCGAAACTATAGACGGCATCGCCATTATTGCCATCGTTATTTTGAATGCGATAATCGGTTTCCTTCAGGAATATCGCGCTGAGAAGGCGGCGGCCGCATTAAGTCGTCTGACAGCGCCCCATTGCCGCGTGGTGCGCGGCGGTCATAGCCTGGTGGTTACTGCTATAGAAATTGTTCCTGGCGATATCCTGTTGCTGGAAGGCGGGGATCTGGTCGCTGCGGACGCTCGCCTGATCCAAGCATCGGTTCTTCAAATCAACGAAGCGCCGCTGACCGGCGAATCGCAAGCGGTAGGAAAATCCACAGACAAACTGCCTCAGGAAACGTCTCTGGCGGAGCGGAACAATATGGTCTTCCTCGGCACCAGCGTAACGGGGGGAACCGGTCGCGCTCTGGTGGTTAATACCGGCATGGAGACGGAACTCGGCCATATCGCCAAGCTTCTGGAGGCAGCCGAAAGCGGAGAAACTCCGTTGCAACGCCAACTTGAACGGGCAGGACGCCTGCTGTTGATGGCCTGTTTCGGTATTGTCACGCTGATTTTTGGCTTGGGATTATTACGCGGGATTGCCCCGTTTGAGCTTTTCTTGAGCTCGGTGAGTCTCGCGGTAGCCGCCATTCCGGAGGGGCTGCCGGCGGTGGTGACTATTGCGCTCGCGTTGGGTGTGCAGCGCATGGTACAGCGTCACGCCCTGGTGCGGCGTTTGGCCTCGGTTGAAACGCTAGGCCGTGCCCAGGTTATCTGCACGGACAAGACCGGCACGCTAACGATGGGTGAAATGACCGCCCGCAAGTTGATCACCTCAACAAGCTTGTATCGCGTCACCGGCGAAGGCTACGCCACTGAAGGCGCATTCTTTTCCGGAAACGTGGAAAGCCTGCCGTCTGAAAGTCATGAACTCCTGGCTTTGCTGCGTACCTCGGTCGCCTGTAACGATGCCGAACTGGCCCTAGTCGATAACCGGCCTGTAGTCATCGGCGATCCTACTGAAGGGGCGCTACTGGTGGTCGCCGCAAAAGGCGGTATTACCCGCGAGGTCTTCGAGACTGAAATGCCGCGCCTGGCTACGGTGCCTTTCGATTCCGACCGCAAACGGATGACGGTCATCCGTCGTCGGGAAAACTATACCTGGGCATTCGTCAAAGGTGCGCCCGAAGTTATTCTTAGTCGTTGCACCCTGATCCGAACCGATCAGGGAGTCAGAGAATTGACCGAGAATGACCGTAGTCGAATGATACAGGCTAATGCCTTACTGGCGCAGGATGCACTGCGTGTGCTTGCCGTGGCCGAGCGCCCGCTGGACGGCTTCAGTTTCGAAGCAGGCAGGGGTGTAAACGACGCCGAGATCGAGCAAAAGCTTACTTTTTTGGGACTCGTAGGCTTACAGGACCCACCCCGAGGCGAAGCAAAGGAAGCGGTGGCCAAATGCAAGCGGGCAGGCATCAAATCCGTGATGATTACAGGCGATCATCCGGACACTGCACGGGCAATAGGTCTTGAATTGGGCATTCTGGCCAAGGGCGACCAAGTTCTCGTAGGCGCTGAACTTGACCGCCTGGATGACGAAGCGCTGAAGGAGCGTGTCTCGCAAGTTTCCGTTTATGCGAGGGTTACCGCCGAACACAAACTCCGCATTGTCCGCGCATGGAAAGCGCTGGGCGCAGTTGTAGCGATGACCGGGGACGGGGTTAATGATGCGCCTGCGATCAAAGAGGCGTCCATCGGTATCGCTATGGGGCTAACCGGTACCGAAGTGACCAAAGAGGCCGCGGATATGATTGTGACGGATGACAACTTTGCTTCCATTGTTGCTGCCGTGGAGGAAGGGCGGGGTATCTATGACAATATCGCTAAAACCTTGGCTTATCTGTTGGGCAGCAGTACCGGCGAATTGATCGTAATGCTGATAGCCGTCCTATTGGGTTGGCCGCTGCCGTTATTGCCGCTGCATCTTTTATGGATCAACCTGGTAACAGACGGCTTTGCAGCGCTGGCCCTCTCGACCGATCCGATTGATCCCGACGTGTTGAGCCGTTCGCCGCGACATTCCCAGTCAGCGCTGCTCAATCGGGATTTACTCAAACTAACCCTATTCACCGGCTTACTGGCCGCCAGTGTCACGCTCGGCGTGTTTGCTTATGAACTCTATATCATCGGCAGCGGTCTTGATCATGCCCGCGACGCCGCCTTTACCGCTTTGGTGATCACCGGATTGCTGCGCTCTTTCGGCGCACGGAGTGAACAGCGTACCCTTTGGCAGATAGGCTTGTTTTCCAATATCCGCTTATTTTTGGTTGTCGCAGTGAGTTTTTCTTTGCAGTTGGCGATACATCATGTCCCCATGCTGCAAACGCTATTCCGGATAGAACCGGTTTCTCTACATCAGTGCGTGTCGTGGATCGGGGTTGGATTCATACCGTTGATTGTCCTTGAATTGAGAAAAGTCATCCGTGGCCGCCTAGCAACAAAGGATAAGATAATGGAAAAATACGCTAATGAAAAAACTTATACCTGCTCCATGCACCCCGAAATTCGCCTGGTAAATCCCGGTAACTGTCCTAAATGCGGAATGGCCCTGGAGCTGATGAATCCTATAGAAAATAAGATTTCCGAAATTCATGGTGAATATGTGTGTCCGATGCATCCGGAAATCATCCGCAGTGAGCCCGGTTTCTGTCCTAAGTGCGGTATGGCTCTGGAAGCCCGCGACGTTTCAGGGGAGGAAGAGGAAAACCAAGAACTCACCGTTATGAGTCGAAGGTTTTGGGTATCGACAGCGCTATCGATACCTGTGTTCATTTTGGCAATGGTTCACGACCTGATACCGGGCTTGATTGCTGGCGACTTTTTCACCCACTGGCTGCAATGGCTTGAATTTGCTTTAGCCACGCCGGTGGTTTTGTGGGGCGGCTGGCCGTTTTTCCAGCGCGGCTGGAAATCTGTCATTAATCGCAATTTAAACATGTTTACGCTGATCGCATTGGGTATCGGCGTTGCTTGGGGGTACAGCGTGGCAGCAACGGTTGCGCCGGGGATTTTCCCGTCAACCCTACGCAACTCAAATGGCATGGTAGCCGTCTATTTCGAGGCCGCGGCCGTTATTACTACCTTGGTGTTGCTTGGACAAGTATTGGAGTTGCGGGCTCGAAGCCGCACCAATCAGGCTATCAAAATGTTGCTGGAGCTGGTACCGAAAACTGCTCGCCGGGTTTATAACAACGGCAAGGAAGAAGATATTCCTCTTGAACAGGTAAAACCGGGCGATGTGTTACGTGTCCGACCCGGCGAAAAAATCCCTGTTGACGGTGTCGTACAGCAAGGTGTCAGCAGTGTCGATGAATCGATGGTGACCGGAGAGCCTATTCCGGTGGAAAAAAATGCCGGCGATCGACTGATAGGTGCCACCATCAACAGCACCGGTAGTCTGCTGATGCTTGCTGAGAAGGTCGGCGGCGAAACGCTGCTGGCCCGGATTGTGAAGATGGTCAGTGAAGCTCAGCGCAGCCGGGCGCCGATCCAGAAACTGGCGGATGTGGTTGCCGCCTGGTTTGTCCCGGCCGTTGTCATCATAGCCATTATTACAATGCTGGTCTGGTGGCAGTGCGGGCCGGAACCGCGTTTGGCTCATGCCATTGTTAATGCGGTAGCCGTACTTATTATCGCCTGCCCCTGCGCTCTCGGTCTTGCCACGCCTATGTCGATTATGGTCGGTACCGGCAAGGGCGCTCAGCTCGGGGTATTGATTAAAAATGCCGAAGCGCTGGAAATCATGGAAAAAATAAATACCTTGGTGATCGACAAAACAGGCACTCTGACCGAGGGTAAGCCCCGTCTCTTGTCCGTAGTCGCCGGCAAGAATTTTTCCGAAGAGGAAGTGTTATATTTCGGTGCAAGCCTGGAAAAAGCCAGCGAACATCCGCTTGCTGCCGCCATTGTTAAAGGTGCTGAAGAAAAGGGCGTCAAGCTGACTGCTGGAGAACAATTTGAATCTGTCACCGGTCAAGGTGTTCGTGGCAGGATTTCAGACTGCCAAGTTGCACTCGGTAATGCCCAATTAATGGAAGCCCAGAATATCGATACAACGCCTTTACAAAAACAGGCTGACGAGCTCCGTCTGGAAGGGCAGACCGTAATGTTTGTCGCCGTGGACGGGAAACTTGCTGGGTTTATCAGTGTTGCCGACCCCATCAAATCGTCAACACCGGAAGCATTGAAAGCTCTGCACGAAGCAGGGATAAAAGTCGTGATGCTGACCGGCGATAATAAAACCACAGCCAATGCCGTGGCAAAAAAACTCGGCATAGATCGGGTTGAAGCGGAAATATTGCCTGAACAGAAAGCCGTTTTCGTTAAACAATTGCAGGCTGAAGGCCATATCGTGGCAATGGCGGGCGACGGTATCAACGATGCGCCGGCACTGGCGCAGGCGGATGTAGGCATTGCGATGGGTACGGGCGCCGATGTCGCGATGGAAAGTGCGGGGGTCACACTGGTCAAAGGCGATCTTCGTGGAATCGCCAGGGCACGGCTGTTAAGTCAAGCTACCATGAGTAATATACGTCAGAACCTGTTTTTTGCCTTCATCTACAACGCCCTCGGTGTTCCCGTTGCAGCTGGTGTGCTTTATCCGTTATTTGATATTTTGCTTTCACCGATGATTGCGGCGGCAGCGATGAGTGTTAGTTCTGTTTCAGTCATCATGAACGCTCTGCGACTGCGAAGATTGTCGTTTTAATACATCAGGTAGACTAATCGCACAACATTTTAAACTCCATTATTCATCACGTTATCGATCACACAATAATTCGGTAAATTCTTCTGCTAAGTAGTGGGACTTTAAGAACGCCCTGATACATATCCAAACTCGTCATGAGGACGAATTTTTCGGTTACCAACCTCTTAATGACTGACTGCTCTTGGTCAATGGACTAAACCGCTTCACTCTATGGAGTCTGTGTAGTAAAGCACTAGTTGATTGACAGCATGCCCTGTCCAAGAAACGAGATAATCCGCCTTGTTTCAAGATAGGAGCAGTGTCATGACTTCTTCCATACATACAATCACCCCGTTACGTTATCAATATCCCAGCAAATCAAAAGGCCCAGCATTCTTGCGATGATTCGGCTAAAAAAATCTCTTTGTATTCTTCATCCTTTGGAAAAAAATCACGCACAATAATGGGAGATCCACCCACACTCTGCGGCAATACAGGATGAGATTTTTCAGTTCCCGGCTCCCCTGCTGTCAGGATATGGTGCTGAATCAATCTAGCCCGAACCACATGTCGGCTCAGCCCAAGCAATCTTGCTGTTGCCAATTGGTTTCGGTCGGTATGCATATAAGCTACTTGTAACAAAGCTTGTTCGGCACGAGCATACAAATCAGGATATCCTTGCTCACATAAAACTTGAAATGCACTGACTAATCTCTCAAAATCTCCAGTATCAGAGCCTGCCGATTTAGGAAACCTTCGCAATTGAGAGAGATTTAAATCCGCTGGCTTAATGGTAAGGTCACGGGTTACCAATAAGGCATGATGGATAACATTTTCCAATTCACGAATGTTACCGGGCCAAGTATGCGTTAACAAAATTTGTTTTGCAGTTGGGGCAATAGTAGCTTTCGGACAACCCAGCCGCTGACCATAAACTTTTAAAAAATGCTCGGCTAGGGGCAAGATATCCCCGATACGTTGCCGCAATGGCAATAAATTCAATGCAGCCACATTCAGACGATAGTACAAATCCTCGCGAAACCGACCGGCCATGACAGCTTCCTCTAACTTGACGTTGGTTGCTGCAATCAATCGCACGTCTATGGGTATTGCCTTGCGAGAGCCAACCCGGACCACCTCTCGTTCCTGCAAAACCCGCAATAATTTTACCTGCATCGACTGCGGCAGATCACCAATCTCATCCAGAAAAAGCGTGCCACCCGAAGCAGCCTCAAACCAGCCCTGTTTGGTCGTCATCGCACCGGTAAAAGCCCCTTTTTCATGACCGAACAGCTCACTCTCAATCAATGTTTCCGATAAGGCACAGCAATTAACCGCTAGAAAGGGCCCGTTGCACTTTGTGCTCAGTTCATGTATGTGACGAGCGACCAGTTCTTTCCCAGTACCAGTTTCGCCAATGATAAGAGCATTCAACTCACTTGGCGCAATACGTTTGATTCTGTCAAGTAACTCTTTGGATTTTGGATCTTCGAAAACGAGAGCTGATGCTCGAATTGAGAGAGCCATCTCGGAGGGATTAGGAAAAGCAAGTAAATGCATAAGTAAAAACATATCCTTTGAAGTTACGTTAACCGACAAGATAACATGCTTTAAAAAACTTATAAAACGATTAGTATCAATATGATTATGCTTAAATGTAATAATCTGGGTTGTCGGGTTTCGCAAAAATTAACGGCTCTCAGGACAGGTATATCCTGGCTTGTTACGCCGGGATCTGCCAAGCACAGGACAATCCTCCAGCGTCAAACCGCTTCGAGCGCCTGTTCCAAATCCGCGACAATGTCGTCGCCGTGTTCTATCCCGATCGATAAACGCACCATGTCCTCGGTGACGCCCGCTTTGAGCAGCTCTTGAGGTGACAATTGCCGATGCGTGGTCGATGCCGGGTGGCAAGCCAGCGATTTGGCATCGCCGATATTCACGAGGCGGGTGAACAGTTTTAGCGCATCCTGAAAATGCTCGCCCGCCTTGCGGCCGCCTTTCAAGCCAAAAGTCAGAATACCGGAGGCGCGTCCACCCATGTATTTATCGACCAGCGGTTTATCCGGATGATCTTCGAGCCCAGCGTAGTTGACCCATTCCACTTTGTAGTGATTTTGTAGGTATCGCGCCACCTTGACGGCGTTTTCAGAGATCCTGTCCATGCGCAGCGCCAAGGTTTCTATGCCTTGCAGGATCAAAAACGCATTGAAGGGCGAAAGGGCCGCGCCGGTATTGCGTAACGGCACAACACGGGCTCGGCCAATGTAAGCGGCAGGTCCCAGGGCTTCGGTGTAAACGACGCCATGATAGGACACGTCGGGCTCGTTCAGGCGAGGGAAACGCGCTTTATGCTCGGCCCAAGGAAATTTGCCGCTATCGACGATCACGCCGCCGATGCTGTTGCCATGACCGCCCAGATATTTGGTCAGCGAGTGCACGACAATATCGGCGCCGTGCTCGATCGGACGGCAAAGATAAGGCGATGGCACCGTGTTGTCGACAATCAGCGGCACGCCGTGGCGGTGGGCAATGTCGGCCAGCCGTTCAAAATCGGTCACGTTACCGAGCGGGTTGCCGACCGATTCGCAGAAAATCGCCTTGGTTTTGCCGTCAATCAGAGCATCGAAAGCTTCGGGATCGCGATAATCGGCAAAACGCACGTTGATGCCGTATTGCGGCAGGGTGTGGGCAAAGAGATTGTAAGTGCCGCCGTACAGAGTGGCGGCGGAGACGATGTTGTCGCCGGCTTCGGCGATGGTCATGATCGCGTAGGTAATCGCCGCCATGCCGGAGGCCAGCGCCAGCCCAGCGATCCCGCCTTCCAAGGCGGCCACGCGCTTTTCGAGCACGTCCGAAGTCGGATTCATGATGCGGGTATAGATATTTCCGGCCACTTTCAAATCGAAGAGATCGGCGCCATGCTGGGTATCGTCAAATGCGTAAGAAGTGGTCTGATAAATGGGCACGGCCACGGCTTTGGTGGTCGGATCGGGGCTGTAGCCACCGTGTACGGCGATCGTTTCTAGTTTCATGGGCTTTAGGGTGGTTGACGAGGTTGATAGAGTCTGTAAAGGGTCTGGTTTTAGGTTTATATTACGGGCTTGGGGGGGGCAAACGATGTCATCGTCAGTCTCGGCGAGGCCTCTGCTCATCCGGCCTTGGCTTACAACTCGACTTTTCCGGCATCACCCACGGGGCTGAAATGGAACGCCGGTTTGGCGTGTGTTTTTTCAGGCGCTTTTGCAACCGGCAACAACGGGAATAGCAATTCGGCGACACAATAGGCTTCTTCTAGGTGTGGGGTATAGTCGATATCCCAACTGGTGCGCTGCTCGATTATACTGTCCAGCAGATCGCCGCTGACATTGGGTACCCAGTAGGCGAATTTGATGGGGCTATTGCTATGATGTGATTGGCTCATGTGGATTTCCTCACGCGGCGTCGCTTGCCAGGACGCTCAGCGGCGCGCCATTGAGTATGACCGTGCCGGCCACCTCGACCGGCCGGGTCAAGGTATCGAGCACGGGACAGTGCGCTTCCACGGACGCAACCAGCTGGCTGATCGTTTCCGGGTCCGCAGGGCTCTTCAATATGGTTTCAAAACTGATTTTCTGGAAACCGGAGTGCACCTCTTTCAAGCCGAACAAGCCATGCAGATCCAGATAGCCCTTGGCGGTCACCTCGACGGCCGTCAAAGGGATGCCCAACACGGCGGCGTAAGCCGCATAGACGATTTCCTGACAGGTGCCGAGCGCGGCTAGTATCAGCTCGACGGGGTTTGCACCCGCGTCTCCACCACCCAGTTCAGGGGGCTCGTCAATGATCAGCGGCGGAAAATCTCGCACTTCGGCGGCGCAGCGCACGCCATCGAGCAGGCGGGTCTGCGCCTTGAAAACCAGGCGGGCGCCCGCCGGATTTTTTTGCAAGGCGGCAATGGTGTTCTCTAATGTTGCTTTCAAATCATTCTGTGACATGTGAATCTCCGAAATATTGAGCCGGGATTGTCGATCGAGAAGGCTGGCTTCGCGCCTAGCCCTAGATTGCCCGAAACAACCACGACTTTTAATGTACTCATGCTGATTGCCTTTGTACGGTTGAAAAATCCCAATGCCTACAAAGCATGGGTACTGCACTTAGGTTTGAGCACATATTATGCCAACTTGTATCCTATTGTTTTTTAAGTGACTAATGAGAGCATTATCGATTTGAATGCCGATTTTGCAGCAGCGAATCGCAACGACTGCCGCTACAGCGGCAATCGTTGCGGGACTAACAACCGGCAAAACCCGAATATGAAACCGCCAAATGGCTTAATCGCCGCTTGGGTTCTAAACAGGACGATCACTTTGTCCGCTCGCATACCCTGGATGGGTTTATCGAGGAAATTCGCTAGGTGGTAATCCATCATGCGCTCGTCGCCCCGCGACACGCCCGACATCACAATCTCCAACGAGACCATTCGTGACATTACCGGGCCGCACCCGGAACTGATCGGCATCGCCTAGCAAATTGAAAAGACCATGAACACACGAGGGTTGAGAGGAATTAACATGGACCCCGAATTCGGCGCGCCGCCCATTCAGGCCAATGAGCCTTTGCTCTACCCGATTTATGGCGTCTGCAAACAACTGGATGTGCCGGTATTTTTAATGTCCGGCCCGACCACACCGAACCTGGAATTTGATAATCCGGTCGCCGCCGGTAAGGTTGCCTGGACTTTTTCAGGTTTGCCATCGTCTGCTACCACGGTTTTTATCCGTATGTGAACGAAATGATCGGCGTCGCGTTTCGCTAAGAAAACGTTTACGTCGTCCCGGACATGTATATTTTTCTACTGGGCGGAAACTTGTATGTGGAAGCGACCAACAGTGTTATGAAGGAGCAATTGTTGTTTGGCAGCTCGTACTCGTTCCCGCAATGGGGTGATCGATTGGGGATTTTCTAAAACTAGGTTTACATGAAGACGTACTGGACCAGGTGCTATATCAAAACGGTTGCTACGGATTTGACCTGAAGATTAGTTTTGCCGAATAATCCCGGAATGAATTATTCGGCGCCAATCACTTAAAATTTGAAATTGGCTCCCGCACCCAGCGCCCATTCGCTAACGTTAACCGCATACTCCCCCAAAGCCAGCGTACTGCGGCTTGCCGAACCTTCAAAAGCATAGGCCGCAAACGCATCCAGTCTAAACTTGGGTGAAAAAGCGTATCCCAAGCCTGCCGTCGCTGTATGTTGCCAAACAACCGGGGCTAAGGTAGTTTGTACGACTTTAACCAAATCGTTGTTATTAAGAACACCGGGGACACGGGTATCAAGAGGAAGCGACCCCACCCCTTTAAAGCCTCCTACCGTACCGTTTGGCTCGTCACGGAGCACCTCCGTAGCATAACTGTAGCCTGTCCTAAATTGCCAATTCCCCAAATTATATTGGCCCCCAAACATGGCCAGGAATTGATCGTCATAGACATCCTTATATAACGAAGATTGTGACCAGTTTTTCCATGCTACGTCCGCCTCTAACAACAAATTAGGGGTCGGATTGGCTGCTATACCCCAAGTTGCTTCCAATGGTTGTTCTACCTTTACGCTTTGGTATTCCTGAGCGCCGCCCACTGTGGTCGACAATACGTTACGATAGTTATATTCCAAAGGAGTCTTTACTGAGGCGCCTATCTTTACATCCTGAGTGAGTTGATAAGTTGCCCCGAAAGCGCCACGAACTGAAATATTATGTACGCTGGACGTTGTCCCCCCAAAATCACCTGATAAACCGCCAAGTCCCGTAGTATTTCCCACAGTCCCGAACTGGCCCAAACCGAATCCTACCGTTAATGCAGCGCCTAATGACAATTTGGGTGTCAACTCATAAGCAGTCCCCACATTGGCGCTAAATGAAAGCAATTCCACATCCAAAGGCAATGTAGCCGCGCCACCAGCTCCCCCCCCCCCAGCCCGAGTCCGGCCCCTCCATTGATTGGCTGCGTACGATAATCGGCGCCCAGACCGGAATCAACCGCAACACCGGCACCAATCACAAAACCAGGCGACACTTCCCCACTGAGAGCAATATCAGGCGCAATGTAATTCTGGGCCAGACTACGGGAATGGTTGGTAAATCCGTTGTTACTTTGATAATTGTCCACTTCAGGTTCGAGAATGGCCGCTCCTAAACCAAAATTGAAACCTTTAAATTGTGTCAAGGTGGCAGGATTACCAAACAACGCGGCGGAAACTTCTTGAGGTTTAGTATAAGCGGCACCAGCCATGCCACCGGCAATTGGTTTTAAAGACAGATTCAGATCAGTTCCGGTATTCAGAGCCAATACGCTAGGCGACACCGTACTCGCTAGCGCCAATAACGACATCTTCCGTAATCTCCATGAATTTATACGCCGGTAATTTTTGAGAGAAAACAATTCTCTATTCATTTGAAACTCCAATTAAAATATTTTCAGATATTGGCTACGTCCGTTAAGTTTGCCCTAATAGGTTTCGGAGAAAGACAAATACGTTGCGCCTGAACTCTTACAAGGCAAAGTTCATGCCACTCGTAAGTAATTGTTTATTCAGTATAAATTCTTTGTATTTTTATTGTTGATGCCGCGCTAGCGGCAATGTATTGGAAAAATCGCCGCTATTGAAGCAAGGAAGCAGAAGAATTGTTGCTCTTGGAGCAATGTGATGTATGGCTTACAAAATAATGGCTATGAACAAGCTGCAGGTTGAAGAAAGACCGGCTCATGTGCGACGCATAGCGTGAGTAATCGATTAGGGATTTGGTTTTCCCAAAATCGCCGATTCAACCTATAGCAAAATTCGTCGAGATATTCCTGTACATAGTTGCCTGACACACCATGGTAAGTACCCAGTAGATAGCTTTTAAGATTGCTGATGACCACATGAACCCAAGGTAACCATTCACTCGCCATTTCAGGTGGGGTTACTTTGGCAATATGGTGATGTTCCTCGGCCAGCACATTGAGTGCAGCCAGCGCATCGGTATGCAAGGTTTGGCCTGGGGCAAGCGTTTGTTGGGCGAATGCTCTCACACTATCGTGCGTCACCTGCTCAACCACCTTCATGGCCACAAAACCGGGCTTGCCGTCATTGTGTTCGCAAGCCACTAAAATAGCGGTTTTACCCGCGCTGCGAAACCTTGGAAACGAAGCGGTAGCGAGTGAAGGTTGAGTAGTCCCTGGAAGCCGTAGCGCCGGGCGGTTTTTCGACTAGAAAAAACTGCAAGGCATCGCGAAACGGCGACGAGTCATGCGAGAGCCAAGGCTTTGACCCCTTGCTGGGTCAAAGCCGAGGTGACGCGGACGGCCAGGGCCGCCGCAGGCAATCACGTGGCGGGTGCAGGCGCGATTGCTAGCCAAGGATGGCTAGCAATCTTTCCCGCCGGAAGCCGACACTCACCGACGGCGCCTCGCCCGCGTTTACCGGCACGCTTACCACCGATAAAGGCATCATCGAATTCGATAATGCCGCTTAGTTTGTACAGATTATTCTGATCACCCATGGCCGTGCGTAACTTCCTCGACATGCGTTGAGCCGTCAACCAGGAAACACCAATGAGTTTGGTCAGCCGCAAAGCGGAGATACTACCCCTTGTCCGACGATACCCAATAAAGACTCCAAAACCACTTCACAAGCGGCAGTTTGGTGTTATGAAACAGGTGCCGGCTGTCACCGAAGTGTGATGATGACAAACTGCACATTCGTAGACATGCCGTGTCTGAAGCAATCAACCTTTCTGATGGCCACAGCGTGGACAGCAAAATCCTTCAGGCCACCTGAGTTTGATGATGGCTTGAAGACAACTTTTTTCATCGGCAAAGTGCTGTTGCCAGTCCCAAAAACTCGTGATCGTTGCTTGCATGACCGCTCTTCAGGTTATCCCCCTATAATTCGGATTTGTTAACCTGTGGTAAGTTCATAGCCATTTACAAAATTGATGATAATGATTGCCAACTTTTGACTATCAGCGGCGTTGTTGCACAAATCAACCACATCGCCCTTTGGCTAGAATTGCCGCTGCTTAGCCGTGTGTCCGAAAAAATGTTGACTACCAGTTGGAAAAGGCAACGATTAATGTGTCAGGTATGAAGTAAGCAGATGTAAGGGTGCTGCCGGCATTGATGGGCAATCCATTAAGGATTTTGAGGCTGATTTAAAGAACAATCTGTACAAAATATGGAATTGGTTGTCGTCAGGCAGCTACTTTCCGCCACCGGTACGTCGTGTCGAAATACCCAAGTCAAACGGTAAGCTGATGCCATTGGGTATACCGACTATCTCGGATCGAATTGCACAAATGGTTATCAAGAATCGGCTGGAACTCCTTGTGGAACCACACTTTCATGATGATTTCTATGGCTATCGCCACGGAAAGTCGGCGCTCGATGCTATTGCGCAAACACGGCAACGCTGTTGGCGGGATGATTGGGTGCTGGATATGGACATCAAGGGATTCTTCGACGCCTTGGATCATGGCTTAGTCATGAAAGCTGTAGCCAAGTACACCGACTGCCAATGGACGTTGCTGTACATCGAACGCTGGTTAAAGGCCGACGTGATACTGCCCAATGGAGAGAGGATCAGCCGTGCGAAAGGTACGCCCCAAGGTGGCGTCATCAGTCCGTCGCTGGCTAATATCTTTTTGCATCTGGTCTTTGACCAATGGATGAAGAAGCACTTTCCTTGTATCCATTTTGAACGCTATGCCGATGACATTGTGGTGCACTGTCGAAGTGAAACCCAGTTGAAAATGGTAGAGCGGCAAATCAGGCAAAGGTTTATCCGGTGTGGTCTGGAACTTTGCCAGGAGAAAACCAAGATTGTGTATTGCAAGGACTCAAGCCGAGACGGGCAAGATCCGAATCAGAGCTTTGACTTTCTGGGATATACATTCAGACCCAGAAGGGCTCGCGATAGAAGCGGCTGGTTCTTTGACACTTTGTCAGCTTCTCAACGGCCGTCAGCCGTAAAGCGTTGAAAGCCATGAGAGCAAAGCTCAAAGGACACCCGTTGATCAAAGCGGGCTACAGTCAAAGGATTGCTGATTTGGCAAAAGCGATTAATCCGATCGTTCAGGGATGGATCCCCTATTACGGAAAGTTCAGAAAATCAGCGATGTCGGCCATCTATAGCTATATCAACGATAAACTGTTGAGCTGGGCAAGGCGGAAATTCAAATCGCTACAGCGCCGGAAATGGCGTGCCAGCCGATGGCTGCGGGAGCTATATCGACAATGTCCGACATTATTTGCTCACTGGCGAGTTTGGTGTTGGGTGGCTGGATAACAAGAGCCGTATGAATCGAGAGGTTCACGTACGGTTCCGTGAGCAACTGAAGGGGCGGTTCCCTTCGGTTGACTCGACCGCCGACCGAAGGATTTTTTCGCAGTTAGAAGCATGAGCAACTCAACTACGAAAAATTCAAAACCCAAGAAGCAGCGAAACTGAGCGTGGTCGATTATTTGGTTTTTTACAATGGCCGCCGATCTCACTTAACTTAACATTGGGCTACCAATCCCCGACGCTACGAGGCTCGGAAAGCAAAGCGGTAGCGAGCGAAGGCCGAGTAGCCCCTGGAATTCGTAGCGCCGGGCGGTTTTTCGAACAGAAAAACTGCAAGGCCTCGCGAAACGGTGTCGAGTCATCCGAGAGCGAGAAGCGAAGACTTCGAGCGACGGGGACGGCCAGGGCCGCCGTAGGCAATACACGTGACGGTGGAGGCGCGATTGCTCACCAGCCTTAAACTGAAGCAAAAAACACCGTGATGCCACCAAAATCGTCAAAAAATACCCTGTACCACAAACGCCTTACCAAAGGGTTCTCGATCATCTTGATATCCCCAAATCCACCAACAGGCTCTTCGGGAACACCATGCCAAGCTCAATCCATTTGCTCTTAAGGGCGCCATTGAGCAACAATTGAAACTCATCTTTTCACAAGTCCAGGTTACCTCTAATGTGAGGCAACGACTTTGCCCCTTCGGTTATCTTTTCCTATGAGGCAATACGTCTACTGCTGGATAGTTCAGCTATTTCATTTAACCGGACCGTCGAGATTGTTTCTATAAAGACTTCAAAATTTTGCCGACAATGTCATACGGAAATTGACCGGCTCAACCGGGTGAAAGTGGATGTCATTCACACCTGCCAGGTCTTCACCAGGCAGGCGTGAAGTGTAGTAATAGTCAATCGCACTGTCTGTACGATTGAGCAAATTGAACATTTCCGCTTGTAAAGTCCAGGTTTTATTGAATTCGTAGCCCAGCATAGCCGAGAGCATGATGGTCGGTTTTGACCGCACACTATTATCCTCAATCAGGGAGCGAGGCCCGAAGTAACGCAGTCTTGGTCCGCCAAAGAAACCGTAGAAATCATGGACCGTAGCACCGGTCGCGATGACGGTTTCAATGGAACCCGGAATGTAGTTGCCTGCTGGATCATTACCCCTAAAGCGCGATTTTGAATAACTAAAATCGGCATCAAGTGTTAACCAATCGGTCGGTGAATAGTAGTTGGCAAATTCCAAACCGTAACGGCGACTGGGCCGACTAGGTTCAGTGGTTCCTGCGTCACCCGAGAACAGCAATTCAGAATCAATATCCAGCCACCAGATGGCTAATGTACTCTGCAAGCCTTTTATCCAAGTAGTTCGAGTACCGATTTCTGAGCCGTAGGTTCGTGCAAGCGGTACGGCGGATTTCACATTTTCGCGTGTACTGGGATCGATGCGGGTATTAACACCGCGTCCATCATTACTGTGGTAACCCAAGCCACCGTTCAAGTAAAACTCGGTATCAGCCCATGGTCCAAAAACCATGCCCAATTTAGGACTCACTAACCCATCGTAACGTTCGCCTTGATTGGCGGCGATATTACTGTTGGTAACATCGAAGCGGAAGCCATCGAAGCGCACCCCAAGCGTAGTCCGAAACCAATCATTCCAACGTGTTTTATTTTCGGCATAGGGACTGGCACTGGTAACCCATACGGAATCTTGACGTACCGTCGATAGGCGTTGCCGCGCTTTGGTCAAATACAAGCCATTATCGATGTTATCGTTGCGCACTTGTAAACCAAAAGTGCTTTCCGACTCGGCACCTGCAAGCTTGTGATAAATGGTATGACTGGCCTTGAACCCAGTCTGCCAGCGTTGATCCGGCTGGTTGAATTGATCGCCATTAACCGGATCATTCAGGAAATACGTGAAGTTCGAGAATAAATTAAGCGTCGAATAAAGCCCGTAAGCCATGAACTTTGTTGCACTGGTATTGGTATTGCGGTGCCATTCGGCTGTCAGGCTGTAACGTTCACTCGCTCCACCATCGGTGGGATCGAGAGCATCAAAACGGCCGATAAGCCCTGAAGTGACAGCACGCTTTGCGATTTGGTCAGTGGCATTCCAATCTGCTTTATAGGCCATGGCGGTGACATTCCAGCCGGTTTCGCCATGCTCTTCGCTATAACGAAGTACACCATTATATTTCTGATAATCGTTACTGACTGTCCACGGTCCACCGTTGTTGACGATTTCACCCGCGTACAGCAGATTTCCATCACCCAATTTATGGGAACCGGTAGCCAATCCACGATAGTAGTCAAACATGCCGCCGGTAAATTTCACCAACGTATCGGGCATATCATCGAAGTATTGAATATTCGCGGCACCTGCACTAGAAAAGTCCCCATTTTCTGCATAGTAGTTCCCTTTCTGATAATTAACCGTTTTGATTAATTCGGGGATCAGAAAGTTGGTATCCGTCCAACCTTGACCGTGTCCATGCGTGGTTAAATTAACCGGAACGCCATCGATTTGGGTTAAGAAGTCGGTACCGTGATCAAGGTTGAAACCGCGTAAGTAATACTGATTGGCTTTACCTTCGCCACTGTGTTGCGACGCAATCAGGCCAGGTACGGTTTCTAATATCTCGCCAGGACGACTGATTGGGCGGTATTTAAGCTGTTCTTGTCCGACATGACCTTGCGAGGCACTTTCGGCGATACCGACTAAGTCTCTTGATCGCCCAAAATCCTCAACCTCGACAGTTTCCAATTCTTCCACTTTTTCTTGCTTGGCAGCGGATTTAGCTTTTTTTGATGTGTTGCTCTTGGCCGCTTTGTCTTCGGTTTCAATTTGATCGGCTTGCTCCAGCACTTCGGTTACATCCGTATTCGGTGCCGCTTGAAGTCCGGTGCAACTTAAGCCCAAGACGATTTCAAGGCCGATGATCAAAGGTTTCTTTTTTATTATTGTGCTGTAAAGGCTCATAGGTTTTCTCTTAAACGATGTCGGATTGATTTTTATTGTTATGTCAGAATGGGATAGGCCTTAACGGGCCATGTTTTTCTCATTGCCAATGGCAAGCTTTTTTGACTTGCAAAAAGCAAATGAAATCGGGAGATAACACCAATAGCGGCGCCGCTTGAACGACGTGATTTGTCGATAAGCGTTAAATTAGAAAAGAAATTGTTCTGAAAACAAACGGTCGTGACCGTGCTTTGCATGGTCTCGCGCAGATTACGAAAGGCGCAATCGTGCCTAGTGTGTTTGATCGTTTGGGTAGTGAAATTGCCGGTATCAGATTTGGCAAAGATCGATTGAAGATAAGAGTCTTCAACGGATGAAATCGGGGTCTTGCGAAGATTGGAAGAAGCTTGATGTGCTAAAACATTGGGGAGCGCAACCGGTGGCGAGGTAAGACCAACGCCGTTGCTTAGCAACCGTTTACCAGGTGTATGGTTAATATCGGGGTAATAGTGTTTGAAATCCAAAGCACTATGATTTATGTAATCGGGATTAAATAGCCACTTGTCCAACCAGTTATCTAGCCTTTGCAAAGCGGGTTGTTTGAAAATCAAACCATCGCAATTGCTGTCTACCGTAACACTTCGACTATCATTTTTAACGGGTGTTCTCACGAAATCAACGAAGCCAAGGCTAACAAGCTTGCTACTTGAGGGATCGTTAACCCCAGCACCATACCTAGAAAAATCTTCAGAACACCGTTTATCCTCAGCGAAAACAAAGCAATACTGCGCATACCCAGCTTGATCCGCTTCTATCCAAAAAGGTGTTATTTTGGTGAATTCCGCATCCTGAGCAAACACTGTGTCTATAGCGTTGTTGCCAACAATCGATTCAGTCGTTTTGGCCAGAGCTGCATTGGAAAATATAATCGTCAGCAAACAGCTAATGCAAAATACAACTAACTTTGCAACTAAGATACCGGCACCGTGCAGCAGCAGCGTTGCCAGCATAAAACCCAAGGTATAAGAAATCAGACTGGCAGATGTGGAAATTTCCTGACCATGGGCAAAGCCATGGAAGAAAGCAAAAAACGCCACAATCATGACATTGATCTTGGCGCTAAAACGGATTTTACGGGTAATTAATACACCGAAAACCGCGCAAGATAACAGGATGATGCCTTCCACGCTGGGAATGGCCAAGCCTGCTGCGCCGGCAAGCCCCCCTAAACTCATGACCCCAACAAATGCAAGCGGCAACATCCAAACAGCCTGTCCACGCAATTGGGCCGCCCAGATGCCGACGGCCAACATAGTGACAAGATGATCCCAGCCAGATAGCGGATGACTAAAGCCGTGACTCCAACCGATGCTGTCTAAATCGATAAATTGGAAGCCTGCAAAAATGACTACCAACAAAAACGGCAATCCAAAAGAGAGCAATAGACGCCGATTGTGTCTTGAATCTGATTGCTGATTGGATCGGTTAGGCTGCATCAAAGGGTTACAATAAAAATAATAAGGTATAGAACTTGTTTAAAAAGATTGAACGCTTGGCTGTTATTCCATCGTTGGAAGTTCGGTAAACCTGACTAGGCAACTTATCCGAAGGTTATGAGGCGATTATAAAGCCAATGTCAGTTGAGAGCACACTAAAAACACGGCAGTTAACATAGTTTAATTATAGAGGCCCGGCAAAATCACGCCATTTTCAACCAGAAAGAACCTCGGTCGTCAATAAAACAACCGTATCAAAACCTGATTTAGAGAATTGAACCAAGTACATATTCAACCGCATATCCGCCGGCTACCAGTACCAACACAATCGAAATTCCCAGTTCAAGCGAACGGTGCGAGAAATGTTTCTGTGCTTGCGCGCCCATATACATACCCACTACACCGCCCAGCCCGAACAGAATACCCAACGTCCAGTCAGGTCTTGTATTGATACCAGGCGGTGCAGGCAGAAATTGATAGAGCGCCACACCTACAACGGATGTCACAAACGTACCCAAGAGTGCTGCCCCCGCAACTTCATATACCGGAAGGCTAAACACTGCTATGAGCACTGGCGCCATGATGGAGCCGCCACCAATACCATAGGCTCCACCAATGACACCGATAATCAGTGCAACTAAGAAAATAGGTATCGTATTCCCGCTATTGCCAGAAATAGATACCCCTATTTCGCCCCTGGCAAAGGCGCTTTTATTCCCGAGCAAACGGATTGCCAACCCAAGCAGAATGACGCCGACAAACAGTTTAAAAGTGCGTGCGTCCAGTAGCCAATGCACACGTAACCACCAACCCACCAACAGGCCTGGCAAAGTGCCTGTGGCAATAGTCCAGGCGAGCGGCCAGTCCATACGTTTAATACGGGCGTAATGCCATATGCCGCCAGGAATGGCCACTAAATTGAATACAAGATTGGTCGCCGATACCGAAGGACTAACATACCCAAGCACACTCATCTGGAATGGGAGCAACAAGAATGAGCCAGATACCCCGACCATCGAGGTGAAGAATGATATGCCGAAGGCTACCAATGGCGGTAACCAAAACGGAACAGTGATGTCTGCAACTTCTAAGAACATGGATTCTATCATGCCATTTACTTAGCCAAATGTCTGTAAATGGCCAATGTGTAGCAAGATTGGCTTCTTTATGTGACATCCTCCATTAGCCGAGAAATTTTTCATTATTGCCATCATAAAATCTAAGATTTTTTCACTTTTGGTGCCACCCGACATTAGTAATTATCGGAGCGGGCCGATGATGAGGACTCAGGTAAATCACAAAATCGAGCATCAAACCCGTTTCTGAGTATTGGCCAATAAGATGTTCATCGCCCAGGCCACGATAATAATGCCAACCGGCAACGATTGCGGTGGCACGGGAAATGGCAGCGTCAGTCCCATCAGTAAAAGGTATAACGCCCCCAACATCACATAGATACTATAACGATGCGCCATCGGACTGGGGTAATCAAAATTGGTTTGGCTAACCTTGCGCCGAATCAAGCCATCAATGGCAAACGGCAGAATTGCCACTGCCAAAAAGGGTATCCAGGCGCAAGCCATAACAAATCGCTTGATCATCTGATACACCGTATCCCAGAGCACATCGAGTCTGCTTTGAATGAACGGAAACAAATCATTGCGGCCGACGTCTTCAAAGCCTTTGGACATTTGTCGTTCGCGCTCGGTCGGAATGAAGTAACGGTATACACTTTCCCTCATGCCGGTTTGGACAAACATTTGGTCAAACCAGACCTGTGCGGTGTGCCGGATCTCCGCTTCCTTTTCAATGCCGAAATAAGCAATCAACATCTGATCTTCAGTTGCCTGGATTTCCCGTGTCCAGCGATCCGAGACAAAGCTCGCGACTAAAATTACTTCCAACAACCAGATCATCAGACTGAATAGCAAATTGCGTTGCATGGTCAGGTCAGTTGGGTATCAAGTGCTGATTGCAGCACAGGCAAACGGCCTTTTACGATGCGACCGCCGGATAACTTGGCGATGTAATGCAAATCAGGCAGTTGACCGAGGAGCTGTGGCGCAAACAAATCGCCTTCCTCCTCCATTAGTCGCTCGCCGACATTCCCTGAAAACACGGTGGGATTGGTTGCGCTGGTTGCGACACCCTGGGTGCGCATAATGTATTTGAGTCGGGTTTTGGGCAGATTGTCGGTGATGTATTGTTGAGTCTCGCTGTCCATGATGCGCAGTGCGATCAGGTTGTTGACGTTGCCTAATACCTGGCGGGCTTTGTCCTGAGATCCGGTGCGGGCTGCAAAGTCGGCAAAGGTCTGGGTGGCGATGAATAAGCGAATTTTGGCGCCACGGCCTTTGTTTAATACTTGAATGAATGGGTCGTTGATAACTTCAGCGGCCTCGTCGACAAAGACATTCACGGGTCTGTCTGAGACACCGTAGTTGTAACGATCACCGGCAACGGCTGCCAGATCGGCCAATAGAATGGAGCCAATGGCGCTGCCAACCATGCCATCCGATAGTGAGTCCAAGCCGATATAGGCAACCTGGGCTTTTTGAATAATATGGCCTGTATTGGTGATGGGCCGCACGTCATCAATGTCCTGCGGGTTAGGCGACAATAACGGACCCAACGATCCCGATGTCAGCATGTTCATGATCGGAATCAGCGAAGCGACCATTTTGCTGAAATGCGCTCGGTCGTGTTCGAACAAGGACAACAATCCCTCCAAATCCAAATTCGGCACCTGATACTGTACGACTTCTCGGTAAAACCGTACCAAACCAGCCGCTTTGGAGTCGATATCCTTGGCATTTTTCAGGTAAGGTCGCGCCTCTTGCCGCCAATGCTCCAAACTATTGTCGAAATAACGTTCCAAGGCTTGAATTACCAAGGTCGAAGGACCGCCTTCCAGGTAGCGGCGTAGTTTTACCAACGTTGGCCGTTCTTCGATCACCATCAAGCCTTGAATGACGTTATCCAGGGATTTCTGACCAAATGCCTTGAAGGGATCGTTACTGCTTTCGCTGGGCGAAATAGCACTGATACGACTTGCTATTTCGGATGGCCGATTGAAATTATGCAACGGGTCCAGCCGCACGCTGTCTTCCGGAAAAGCTGGGTGGAAATACACGAAGCGATCGGGGCGATTGGCTATTTCGCAAGCCCGTTTGGCACACGCCATCAGATCCTTATCGCCTTTCGGATCGATGATGATCACCGCTTCGCCGCGCAACACGGCTTGCGTAACCAACACGTCAAACGCTCGGGTTTTACCGGCGCCGGTGGTGCCAACTAGTAGCGTATGGCCGGCGGTATGCTGAAGCGGCTGCCGGATATCGTTTTCAGAAATTTCCAAGCCATGAATCCAGGCAGAGCCCATACGTTTATGATCGTTCGGAATCAGTGTCGAGACATCCCGTTTCAAAATCTCATAAGCCAATTGTGCATGCTTTTGCACCCAATCGAATCCCCAGCCAAACCATAACTCGTCCGGATGGTGTTTGATTAAGTGCTTGAGTTTCTCGGCATCCAGGTATTGAAAGCGGAATTGTCCTAGGCGGCGCTTGCGATACCAAAGGCTCACCGCCGTAGGCAGTCGATAACAGGCTATTACGCTACAGGCGATCATTAACCAATCAAACGGTTCTCGGGGCAACCCCGACCAACGACTGGTCCAATACGCTAATCCCGCCCCTCCGATCCAGCCGGAGATGGCATACACCTCAAAAATCGGTCGCCAGGGAAATTGATGGTCGTAATCGGATTTCATGGGCGTAGCCGCACCTGAATGCCTTCAGTCGCACTGACCGAGCGACAATCCGGGTGATTGGCAATGTCTAGCATGAATCGGGTCCGTTTGATGGTTGGATGTTGCGCCAGAAACCGTTCCAGTTCGGTATTGGAAATCTTATGCCAGTTGCCTTCCGTGGATGATTCTTCGGGCGGAATGTTTTGCTGCTGCACATGCGTTATCAGCAAATCGATCGTTCCGGGTTTCTCCGGTGTCGTTGTTTTTGGCGCGGCTGACTTGTCGGCATTTGGTTTAACCATAATATCTGAAGCGTTATCGTTTCTCGATTGTTGGTTGCCGGAAACTTTTGGGGTGAGCTGAGCGACTTTAGGTTCCGGTTTCGTGCGTTTTTGGCGCTTGAGCAGCCCCTGATTACTGACGGAGTTAGCACTGTCGTTTGGGGGTGATGCTGACGGCTCTAGCGGTCTGACTTCACCTTGGGCGGTCAATAACGTCTTCATAGCCAAACTGGGTTCCAATGCCAGTAGGATGCCGCGAACCGATTGGATGGTTTGTACCTTGCGCATGGGCGACAGCACATCGGTGACCAGCCAGCCGGTTTCTTCCATCGTTTTGATGAATTGACTCGGATCAAGCCCTAGTTTTTCAGCTGCGCCCGGAAACGGAAGCAAGTATTTCTCCTGAACTTCCAGAATATCGATTCCCCATTGCCATTGGTCCTGATTGAGGTGAAAGGCGATGTTTAATAACCATTGTCCCGCGGGGCCATGATCGTCCAGCCATGATTTGGTTTTGTCAACGGGACTATCAAGCGTTGGGATTTCAACCGTGGGTGGATCGGTTTCGGAGGCTGGATGATTAAATTCATTTACAGTTGGAATGGGTGTAGTTGGGTTTGGCGACACCTTGGCTTGAATCGGACGGGTAAGGTTGTTGTCCAGATCAGACTGATTCGAGTCTTCATCCAGGGCAGATGGCGCACAATTACTTTCATGCGGGAATTCCGGAGAAGGGATTGCGGAAATGGATTCGGTTTGGCCCCAGTGCGTGGGGACATTTATGTTATCCGCCTCAGTTGTCTGAATTGACGCCTCGATTGCCGCCAAAGGATTCTCTGCACGATGGGGCGGCTTCAGAACCGCGACATTCTTGCTTTTTGCCGGCTTGCTGGTTTTCGGTATCGGATTGGCAACGGGCTCAGTTGTTACAGCAGTCGCATCCTGTTCTCTGATTTCGTGAGCGTCTACCACGGTTGGTGGTTCGCCGCTAAAAACGAGTTCCGCGGATTTCAGGCGTAACAGATATAGCGGATTGTCCAAACCTTCAGGCTGCATCTGCCAATAGCGGTATTGCCGACCATCTGGCCAGGACTTAGGGATTGCCAAGCCGCGTTCGATCAGGATGTCCGCCAAGGTGTCTTCGTCACGCGGAATGCCGGGAACTTTGTCTTTGGCCAGCAATGTGACGATGTCTTGCGCACCGGCCCGCCAGACGATATGCAGACCTTGCTCGAAACGCCATAGCCGAGCGCCTTTTTCGTTGACGGACCACTGTCCGGACTTGACCAAGCGGCGCATGGCGTCGAACAAGTACTTTTCCACCGGCATGCCCAAGGCAGAGTCGATGTTTTGGTAGTGCGCTTTTAAATCCCGTTCCACACTTCTGCAGTCGGCGGTTATCACCAGTGCGTAAACTTTGGAGCCGCGGTCTAAACCGTTAATGGTTTCCAGCATGGCCTGCATGATGTCGGGGCCGGACTCCAGAATGAATGTGCGCGCTTCTCGGGTGAGGACGCGCTCGATTACCAAGGCCGAAAACTGTTCATGGCGTTTATGGCGGTTATCCCTCCAACGTAGAAAGTATCGGTCGATCTGATGTCGCACAGCCCAGTCGGTGATGTTTTCATCGCAAGGGTTCCAGGTATGTTGCCCCTGTGCGTCGACTACGGCGATATCGGCGACCGGTTTGCCGATGTCATGCAACAGCCCCGCAAAACAGACCGCCAGACGCCAGCGTAATTCTTGTGCTTTTCGTTCCTTGGGTGATGCTGACGTGGCAAACAAACTGCCTTGGGAAGCCAAGGTCGCCCAATGGGCGACTTCCAATCCGTGCCGAAACAAGCCACCGGCGCCGCGATGGTGATGAGATTCCGAAGCCGGCAATAAATGGCTGTAGGCGGCATAACGGCGTAAGACCGGCGCGGCTATGGTTTGATAAAGACTTTCCGGCATGGCCAGCGCCTGTTCGATGGCCCCAATCAACTCCGTTTGACTAGACAGGATGCGTTCCACAGGCGCAGCCGGCAAACCCTTCATGAACGGCGGATAACGCGGCACGTCCTCATCAGTCGTTGTCACAACCGGACCTATAGGCGCGGACTCGACTCCAAACAGACGTTGGCGGATGCGGGTAATGAGCGTTAAGGGCGTATTTTCCATATCGCCGCATCTTGCCGGGAATTTTTCAGTCGTCGCTTGCAGCTGGCGACGAATTCGACGTCAGCTGCAAGCAGGCCTGGCAAAAGAGTGTTTAGTGTAACGAGCTCCCTTTAATTACCCCCTGGAGCTCTCATGAAATCCAAATCGCTCGCAATCCATTGTCTTGTGTCCTTAGTGTGCGGCACGGCATGTACTTCGCTGAATCGTCCCGATGCTGCCGTAAGCGAGACCGTCATCGAATCGATTGTGCCGATTCAACCTGAACAACCCTGGCGCCTAGATAATGCTTGGCAGACAGGTGGATTGGGCGGTTCAGTGCTACGAGCTGCAGCAATGGAACACGTCGTCAGGCAAGTTGATCAGCCGTTTGGCGTTTACGTGGCAAATGACGACGTAGCGGGTCATGTCCTTAATATCAGCACGTTCCACTTCCCAGATAGCCCGGATGACGATGCACGGGTCATCGAACGCGCCTGGCGAAAATATTGCCATCATCAACTCGATATGACGCCGGAGGAGCAGGCGCTAGTCAAAACCATGCCAATTCCACACAACGTGCTGAGCCATGGCTGCAATCCCGGCAGCCTGAAGAAGTGAGGCGGCCGTCATGGACAGAAACAGCACCAACCATTCGCTCGAGAATCTCACCGAACGCTTTCAGTCTCTGACGGAGCGGAAAAAAGCCAAATTGCGGGTGGTCGAACCCATGACGTCTTTGCCCAACTGGCCGGCGGCAATTCGCGGTACGCCGAATGCCTGTTTGCGGAGCGCATTGTTCGCCGGCATCCAGGGTAAGGAACGTATTGCTTACAAAAAACGCACCCTGCTGGCTGCGGTTGATGGCATTGAGGTTCGCTACCTCGGCATACAGCTCAATCAATCGGACCTCGATGTCTGGATGCAGATCGTGCACTTGTCCAGGCAACAATTGCCGGGATTTAGCGTGACCTTCAGCGCACATGCCCTATTGACGGCATTGGGTCGCGGTAGCGGCAAAAGCCAACATGAATGGCTGAAAGAATCGATGGCCCGCTTGGGAGGCGCCTTTGTCGAAATCACCTTTCACGGCCGGGATGCCTTTGGTGAAAAAGGTTTCTTGCGCTATTACCGTGATGAACTGACACAGCGCTATGTGGTGGAATTGACCGAATCCATGCTGCGCCTGTTCGAGGAGGGGTACACCTACATTGAGTTCGAACAGCGGCAAAAATTGCGCAAACAACCTTTGGCATTATGGTTACACGGTTTCCTGTCGTCCCATGCCGCTCCGTTTCCGATGAAAATTGCCACCATTCACCGGCTGAGCGGCAGTGGCGCGAAAACCCTGCGAGATTTCAAATATCGGTTGGGTAAAGCGTTGGAGGCCTTGGTGCGCATTGGCACTTTGGCAAACTTTGAATTCGCTGATGACATGGTGAAGATCAAACGCCAACCTACGCCCAGTCAACAGCGCTTTCTGGACGACCAACAGCACTAAAAAGCACGGCATTAGACCGACGCTATTTTCGGTCGGTCGAAGCCTCTCGATACGGCATTAGGCCGACGCGGATACGGCATTAGACCGACGGAGGCACGGCATTCGGCCGACAAGGTAACGGCATTAGACCGACGGGCACGGCATTAGACCGACAAAAAGCACGGCATTAGGCCGACGTTTGACACGGCATTAGACCGACGCTTCGAGCAAGTTATGAAACCGCTGCAGACCTTGCTATTCGATGGCTGTAGCGATTCTTTTGCAATGAAAATCTAGGGTGCTAATCTATTTATAATCTTTATTTAATCTAAATAAGGGGATGTTACGTTGTGGATAATTTCGCCTCCGAAAATAACACTTGTTCATCGTGTCGGGGTTCTGTGAACATGTCGCCATCTCTTCCGGCTTTCGTACATTGGCCCCAATAGCCATATAAAATTCAATGTGCGGCAGTCAGGTTTCTGATTATGATTCCAGCCATTTGAGGAACGTTGCCGTTTTGCATTGAAAAGAAAACTTTAAGGCTCAAAATGCCCAATTTAACGATCGGCAAACTTGCTAAACAAACCGAAGTCACTATCGAGACCATCCGTCACTATCAACGCATTGGTTTACTGACAGAGCCAGCGAAACCCGAAGGCGGTTATCGCGTATATTCAACAGATGCGATTGCCCGAATACGTTTTATCAAACGCGCTCAACAGGCTGGATTTACCTTGAAGGAAATTGCCACCTTGTTATCCCTTGATGGAGCGCACTGTGCCGATGTAAGACAACTGGCCGAGCAGAAATGCCAGCAGATCGATCAACAAATCCGGGATTTAACCGCTCTCCGTCAGGTATTGGAAAGCCTGGTCAACGACTGTCAGCAAACCGCGCCAGCCGCTCATTGCGCTATTCTCGATGCGTTTAGCGATGATGATGCATCACCAACCTCTAATTTTAAGTAAGACACCACCGTCCACTTGACTCTGTTCTAAACAACAGGGTTTAGACTCCTTGCCAACATTTAGCATGGTTTGGCTTAGGAGATTGGCATGAATACAGACCCTGAAACGCCCTTAAAAACTCCGTCATGGTTAGGTATCGGCGCCTTGTTGGCCGCTGTAGGGGCTTCGGCCTGTTGTGTCGGGCCATTTTTGCTGTTGTCGTTAGGTATTGGCGGCGCATGGATTAGCACGCTAACGGCTATGGAACCGGTCCGGCCATTTTTTATCATCCTGACCCTGGCCTTTATGGCTTTAGGGTATCGAAAACTCTATCTAACGCCTCACCACTGTGAAGAAGGTGAAAACTGTGCCACATCCGACATTCAACGCCGACAACGCCTACTGTTTTGGTTGAGTTCCGCATTCATTTTGATATTGCTGGCCTTTCCCTGGTTAGCGCCTTTTTTCATGGCTTGAGAGGATTCATATATGACCATTAAATCCAGTTTGTTTATTTTAAGCTTGTCATCAAGTGTGTTGTGGATGCCGGCAGCTCATGCTGAAACGACTGTTGCACTGCCAAACCAGCAGCAAACGGTGACGCTGAACACAGAAAATATGACCTGTGCCATGTGTACAGTCACCATCAAGAAGGCCTTGCAGAAAGTCGAAGGCGTACAAGAAGTGACTGTCGATTATGATGCCAAAACGGCCGTGGTTACTTTCGACAGTCGCAAAACCAATAGCGCCGCCTTGATCAAAGCCACGACGGATGCCGGTTATCCGGGTTCCCTGGTTACACCTATTACCCGATAAGGCCGAGGATAGCGTTTATGTCTGATTGCTGCTGCCCAAGTACATCCACCAAAACCAAACAGATTTGTCCTGAATGCGGTTCCTCGTGCAAAAGCGTCGGCATGCCGACGCTGTACCATCAGGTACGGTTTCCCGAGAATCAGTCAATCGTCATTGACAGCTATTATTTTTGTCCGGCAAAAACCTGTCCGATTGCTTACTTTGCCAACGCAGGAAACATCATTCCCAAACAACACTTACGAAGCTATCAAGCGATTCAGAACGACGCGCTGTGTTACTGCTTTGACATAGACACTGAGCAGTATTTATCAGCGTTAAAAGATCGACGGGCAGAAGCGATCAAAGCTTTCGTCATGCAACGTACCAAAGCCGGCGAATGCGCCTGCGAAATCAGAAATCCATCAGGTCAGTGCTGTTTGGCCAACTTGAAGCGTTTGGTAAATCAATGACAGGAACCAGACATATTGAAACTGGATTTTAGACTCGGCGATTAAGCGCTTTTATCTGAACAGAAACCTTAAATTCGTTTAAAGCGCGCAATAAACATGGCATTTAACGGCCTCAATTGGCGGTCGGGTTTGTATTGGATTCGAGACTTTTTCGATAACGCTGCATCGCATCGCGGATCTTTCCTAGTTGATCGAGCTGTTGCCGAATATGGGCAAACTCGGTTTCCAGTTCTTCGACTAATTCGGCCTCCCAGGCGGGTTCGCCTTTTAGCATGTTACCAAGCGGATAACGATAGCCACGGCCTTTCTTAACGTACTGCGCAATGGGCCTGGTCTGACCGTTTTGCCGCAACGTGGCCATGCGATACCACTCAATGCTGAAAGCTCGTTGGTTTTCCCGGCAGCGAATGCGGACGCCGATTCGGCCCGATTCGCTTTTGCTGTGTTTCTGGCGCTGGCTTTTCATTTGGCGCCAATAATCATCGACCAATACTTTGGCTTGCGCCTGGAGATGATCGCACCGGGTTTCGATCCAATGCAGCAGGTCTTGTTCTGTGAGATTGAATTGAGTGTTGACAGGTTGTTCGCTTGACATGAATTTTCCTATTACTTAACTGTAGGGATAGGCATGGACAATGCCTAACGGGATTTTCTATTCATTGCGAGCCTTGGAAAGCGCCTTACTGCATAGCCATTTGCAAATTGAATCCCTACCACAGTAGGCATATCACTGTCATTTTATCGAGGGTTCATTTAGGCATTGCCTTCGCAAAACGGCGTGACTCATGCCTACCTAGGAAATAACATCGGATTACAGGCCGGTTAACGACCGTTACGTTTCCCTACTACAGTAGGGAAATCGAAAGTCGAATTCCTGTTGGGATTTGCGGGCTATCATCCGTTCGCAATAACGTCGGCATTTTATGCAACCGATATGGGACGCCGATTGCAGTTGACGACGAATTCGCGATCTCCTGCTGTTACGGTCGCGTTCTGCGATAGCTTTTCGAGCCATCTTGCAGCTGATGGCGTTTTCGACGTCAGCTGCAAAAGTCGCTGGGAAGATCTGACGGACAATGGCGCGATGAACCGAAATGTCATTTCTTTGCCGATCATCATGAGCTTGTGTCTCAGTTCCTCACTGGCGATGGGTAAAGACAACGCGCCCGAGGTTTCCTATTTCGCCGACAAACAGCGCGGCTGGTTTTGGTATGAGGTGTTGCCGGAGCCGGTTAAAAAACCTCAACCCGAAACTCAAGCTGATCAGGAAGAACCCAGGCATGACAGCAAACCACCCAGCGTCGTTCAGACTCCAATTGAACCCAAAACACAAACCAATCCCTCTGCTGAACCCCAACCACTGTCCTCGGCATGGTTGAAGCAAAACTTGGAGCATTACCTGAACCAGGCCATTGATGATCCCACCCAAGAGAATGTTGCGGCGTTTTATTACCTGCAGCGGGTGATGATGGATAAAGCCGAGCGCTTTACCAACGCCGCGCGTTATGTGGTGATGTCTGATCCGCAACTCGATGAAACCGTGCGTCGTCCGGTGGCAACTTATGCGGCCAATGAAGCCAATCATCAGGCCGGCGTGGTGGCCGAACGCGCCTTGAAGTCGATTGCCGCCCAAGCAGGCATTTTGTTTTTCTTCCGGTCCGATTGTCCTTATTGCCATGTGCAGGCGCCGATTTTAGCGATGCTGGAAAACGCTTATGGATTCAAAATTTATCCCGTGTCGCTGGATGGTTTACCGATGCCGAATGGCATTTTCAGTCAGTTCAAACGCGATCAAGGTCAGGCTGCAATGTTGGGCGTTGAACAGACACCAGCGCTGTTTCTGATGAAACCGCCCAAGCAGATTGTGCCGTTGGCGCAAGGCGCCTTGTCGCTGGAAGAAATCACCGGTCGTATTCTGTTGGCGGCCAAGGAAGCGGGATGGATCGATGCTTCGCAATACCAAACCACCCAGGGCATTCGTAATACGCCGATGTTGTTACCGGCCGCCGGTAGCATCAGCCCTGCGGCCACTCAAGATCCACTGTCATTGATCCAGGCACTGCAACGCAGTGCGCAAATGGGGAGCACGCCATGACGTCGTTTACGTTTCGATTACGCTATCGTCAGATCTTAGTGTTGATTTTGTTGGTTGAGAGTGCCGTTCCAGCCTATGCCGACCTGCAACAGGAAATGGACAGCATGTTTGGCACCATGACCAATTTCACGGCACCGACCGCCCATTTGGGACAGCGCCGTGGCGTGATTACCGGCGGTAGCTTGGTGGCGCGCAATGGTATCACCAACACCAACCTGGTGTCGTTCGTGCCACCGTCGTTCAGTGCCGGTTGTGGCGGCATCGATTTGTTCGCCGGCAGTTTCAGTTTCATCAACTTCAACCAGTTCGTGCAATTGATGCGCAACGTGGCCGGTAATGCGGCGGGTTATGCGTTTCAGTTGGCCGTGGGTGCCATGTGTCCCTGGTGTGCGTCGGTGATGACTGACCTGCAAAAGAAAATCCAGGAAATGAACCAGATGTTCAGCAACTCCTGCCGGTTGGCACAAGGCTTAGTCAACGATACGGTCAAAGCCTTCGATCTGCAGAGTAAAACCAATCTGTCCAATGCCTCGTTTACCCAGGGTATTTCGGATGTGTTTTCCAGCTGGACCAATACCAGTACTCTGGGTGATCCGGTTCAGCAGATCAAGCAGAACGACCCGACGGATATGACCAAAATCATTCAGGGCAATCTGGTCTGGCGGGCGTTGGTCAATCAAAATGCCGGCGGTTGGTTCCGCTTCGGCGGCAACAATTTGCTGGAAGCGGCGATGAGTATTTCCGGTACCGTGATCGTCGATGCGCCTCAAGCCGCGCCCGACGGCAAAGGCGAAAACAATGCAGTCAGCGCGCCGCCGCCGGTGCTGCGGATCAAGGATCTGATGTACGGCAATGACGCCGGCAATAGTTATCAAACCGTCAGGATGTACACCTGTTCGGATGGACACGATGCCGATCAGTGTCTGAAACCCATCGTCCAAAACGTCAATCTGGTCGGCTTGAAGCAGCGGGTGATGGACATCCTGCTGGGTTCAGCCAATAGCGGTAACGGCCTCATCTACAAATTCTCGACCAACTCCGGTCAAATCACTGACAGCGAAAAAGCCTTCATGCAAACCGTGCCGGATGCCATCGGCGGCATGATCCATAACCTGGCTAGGGAGGACGCCGGCATTGCCAAACTGTGGGCCGAAGAAGCGGCACCGGTGATTGCCTTGGAATTGGCGCAACTGATCGTTAACGATCTACTGAATGCCGTGCAAACCGCTGCGCACATGAATGACCATGCCTACGCCAAATTGCTGATGGATGCTCTGAAAGATGCACGCGAGCAAATCCAGGCTGAATACGTCACCATCGCCGGCCGCTACGGCAATCCACAAACCCTGATGGCGTTCTACCAGCAATTGATGACCACCGTGAAGCCCAAACACTACGGCACCGTGGCGCAATTGCCGGCTTCCGGGATGGCTTGGCCAAGTCCTTAGTATCTCGTTTTCCCGTCTCCCATGATGGTTTTCTCCGTCGTTGATTAAAAGGTAGGTTGCCCATGTTTGAAATCTTCTCCGTGGGCGATTCCGCCTATTTGCAAGCCGTCCTGAATGCGATCGCTATGATTTCCGGTACCGGCGATTACCGCACCGCCGCAGCCGTGGGTGGTTTGATCGGCATCATCATCGTCATGCTCCGGGCTTTGTTGCAATGGGATGGCCGCGGCATTCGTTATCAGGATTTATTGTTGGCCTATGTGTTGTGGTTGATGTTGTATGCGCCGTCGGTGCGGGTGTCGATCGAGGATGCCTATACCGGCAGCGTGGTAGTGGTCGACAACGTACCGTTGGGACCAGCGGTGGTGGGTAGTGTGATGTCGAACATGGGTTATCGGACCACACGTTTGTTCGAACAGGGCTTTGGCACGCCGTCGATGACCGGCAATGGTTTTGCCGACAGTTTGCAGACTTTGACGGCGGTACGGAAGAATCTATTATCACGGGTGAATCTAGGCGCCGCCAATGTGCCCAATGCCGGCAGCGACATGGAAACCTCGTTTGCCAATTACGTGCGGGAATGTACCTTGACCGGTGTCGATCTAAACCTGAAATCGGTGGACGCCATCTTACGCGATGCGGATCCCCTGAATGCCATTCGCTTCGATTCCGACATCTACATGACCCAAATCTATGTCGGCGGCCAACCGCAAACCAAAACCTGTACCGATGCCTGGACGGATTTGAGCGTGGTGGCCACCGGTAATTTCACGACGGCGCTGGAAGGGTTGTTGCAACCGACCTTAGGCCTACCAGCGGCAACAGACACGGTACCAAAAATCCAGGAGGCCTTCGATGCGCTGGCCGGTGCCGGTGTGGTCGATGCCGCCGATTACATGCTGATGTCGGCGATCATGCCGATGTTCGAAAAAGGCGTCATCGGTCGGCATGAAGACGGCTTGCACTGGAACAAGGCGGCGATGGTCGAGCAAGCCATTCAGCAACGCAATACTCAATGGGCAGCGGAGCAAACCTTGTTTGCCAAGATCGTCCGGCCCATGATGGCCTTCATCGAGGGATTGAGCTATGCCATC
This sequence comes from Gammaproteobacteria bacterium HGW-Gammaproteobacteria-3, assembly GCA_002843155.1. Taxonomy (GTDB): domain Bacteria; phylum Pseudomonadota; class Gammaproteobacteria; order Methylococcales; family Methylomonadaceae; genus PGZD01. Next base: position 12,308 of record PGZD01000001.1, on the reverse strand, counting down.
GCGCCGATCATGGCCTTCGTGGTGATGCTGGGCAATGTCGGGATTCGGATGAATATCGGTTATTTCTCGATGCTGCTGTGGATCCAGTTGTGGATGCCAATACTAGCGGTGATCAATCTGTTCATCCAGATGTCGGCCGCCGGCAAAATGGCGGCACTTACTACGGCCACCTACAATCTACCGTCGATGATGGGGATTTACCAACTGGACATGGAGTTACAGCAATGGTTGTCGATTGGCGGTATGTTGGCGGCGTCGACGCCGGCGATCACCTTGATGCTGATCTATCGTGGAGCGGTAACCGCCACGCATTTTCTGGGACGGATGGATGGCGGCGACACCATTAACGAAAGAATTGCCACGCCCGATGTGATCAGTCCGGCGCCGGTCTTGAATGCCCAGGCGCAACATCAATACAGTCCGTTGTCTGCGGTTACCCAAACCGGTGTCGACAAAGTGCTGCCGACCTTCACGGCCGGAAAAGACATGAGTGCGGCGGTTTCATCAGCTTACAGCGCTTCGGAACAGGCGAGCAGTAGCTTCATGCACAGTGTGTCGTCAACGGCGATGAAATCGGCCAGCATCAGCAGCGATGCCTTTGACAGCCGTTCGTTGGGCAATCAGATTGCCAGCAGTTCCAGTTATACCGATGCTTATAACCGTCAGTTCGGTGAAGCCTTCGCCAAGAAACACGCCGATACCGGAATTTCCGCTGATCAGTTCTCAGCGTTGGTGGCCGGCAGTGCCAATGCCGGGGCCAAGCTGGGAAGCGACCAACTCAGCGGCGCAATATCTGGCCGCTTGCAGAACGATTTCAAAGTCAGTCAGGACAAGTCCGATGCGATTGCCGCGGACATCAGCCAAACGGTCAACGACAGCCAAGGCTACCAAGCCGGCTTAGCCAAAAGCCTGGCGATGGATGCACAAACCGGCACCCGAAACGTCGCCTCAATGGGACTGCAAAGTCAATCGTTGTCCTCATTGCAACACAGCGCAACCGATGCCGTATCGGCCAGCGAATCCTATCAACAAACGCTATCAGCCCAACAACGCTTCGGAACGCAAGCCAGCTTCGGCGCGGCGGAAACGGGTTACAAAATTGCGCATGATCCCGGCTTGATGGAACGCCTGGATCGTACACTAGACCAATATGGCTTGCGCGGCGATACGCAGCGGCTAGCCTCGCAGTGGAAAGCCGCCGGTTGGATCAGCGATGCCGATCAAGCCTATGCCGCTGCTGGCATGTCGTTATTGACCGGTTTTTCGTCACCCAGTTACCGCACTCTGGATAATCAACAATCGCACCAGGCGCAAATCTCGGGTTATCAACTCTTGGGCGACACTTTTAATGCGCCGCAGCCCGATCAAAGCTGGAATGCCAGCCAGAACGAATCGCTGAAGGCCAATGCTCCGGAAACTGGCAAGGTTCAGACTATTGTCGAACAGGCTCAGATTAAAGACCCACGCGCTGAAACCGAATCGCTAAATCAGCATGCTCAGGCACAGATTCGTTCAGCGACGGGGAAAATTGCCGGCGGCGAAGCCCGTATCGAAGCGCAGCATGATCGTAATTTGGCTGAGCGTGAACAATATTCAAGCGAAGGCTTTGGGCAATTGGCAAACGTCAAAGCGGAGCATTTCAGGCAATCCATTGCGGCTGCGGCTAATGACACGCCTTCGGCCGCAGAGGCAACATACGATTACCTGGGAGGGAGTATTTATAATACCGCCAAGAATATCGAAGCCGTGGGTTCTTCTGGTGCTGAAAGCATTAAAGAATTTACTTCAAATACTACGGAAGCTTACTCGAACGGAGCAAGCTTTTGGGATTCGGTAAAATACGGAGCCTCTAAATCTTACTCCGGTTTTATTCAAACTACCCAGGCTTGGGCAGACCAAAGAATTAATGAAATCGGTGACAAATTAACGCCAAGTCAAAAATCATATTACCGAGCAGCAATGTTTGAAGCATTCGCTGGAATATCAGTTGGTGGAGGATATAGCGGAAATTTGGCCGCAGCAAAACAACAATTGATCAAAGAGGAAGGAGACATTGATGGCAACAATATTTCAAAGTTATTGATGAGTGCAGCCGGCCAAAATCGCATGGATCTCATAGATCAGATTAGTAGCTTTAATCGAGCTAGAGGACTAATTAATTATTAAGAACCATGAATTATTTGTTGCGAAGAATTTGTCCAAAACCAACAATAAGCCCTCGCAGAATCATGGCAAATGAGAGCATGATAATTGGTACGGTAAGTTCATTGTTAATGCTCCCCAGTACCCAGGCTACAAGCACTAAGGTAGCCCAATAGTAATTACTTTCATGGGAAAGACGATTTGCCAATTGTTCAATACACTGAAAAACTAATTCTGCTAATGCTAGAACAGTAAAAGTAACAAAACCAAAAAGGGCAAATGTAGAAAGTGTTTCAGGCAGCATGTCTTTTGAACTGCCCATGAATGTTAATCCAAATAATCCAGCTGCCAAGCTAAAAAAATTAAAGTGCTTTGTAGTTAATGTGCGGGTATGAAAACGCTGCAAAAACTTCTGTAATTCACTCGGAAACCGCGCAAACATTGCACCACAAAATGGACAAATCGATTTTGTTGGTTGCCCGTAATAGGTAATGACGCGCGGCACCATGATTCGATGGCATTCGGGACAATCGACAGTTGCATGATGGCCCTTAAACATTGAGTGATTTGATCGAGTTTGAACCGATTGGCTGGGCCGTTTGAACCGATCTGAGAGTGATGACTGTGAAGACATTGTATTCTCCATGCTTAAGCGGTTGGGCAATCCTACCGCGAATGAACTAACGTTCCAAGTCGGTTTTTAAATCAAAGCCATTTTTTAGGGCAAAGAAAAATGGCCTGCATAACGACTGGATCACTCGCCGACACTCGCCAAAATTTTGTTGATCACAGTAGCCGAAATCCGAAAATCCGATCGGTGCAAAATTTCAAAAGCGGCTCGAGCAGACGAAATCAAACCTTGTTTTTTGGCCTGTCCGATGACGGCGGCAGTACCGACGACCTGGAGTTGATATTCTTTGGCCACAGCCCGGCCGGCACGTTCGTCCATGATCAGCAAATAATTTTGGGGTGACGATAGCGCGATGTTGATGCAATCCGTTTCACCAGCGTCCAGATCAATGTCTAAACAAGGTGTGATGGATTCATGCCATACCGTTAGCCAACCCGAATCGAATGCGTGAGCTAGGGCTTGTTCACCCGGTGCCGATTTGCCTGGTAACACTTCTTGTTTAACCGATTCGGGCACGAAAACCTGGCCAAATAACTGGGGCAGCCAGATTAAACCCTCCACCAACGCCAGTCCGATCAATGGACTGGCATCGACAATGACTTTTTTGGTCATCCGCGATCAGGCTTGGTTGAGCCACTGGTCCAGAGTGTCCAAATCATCCTTGACTTCATCAGTCGTTTGATCGATGACGGAAATACCCAGGCGCGAGACGTGCGCAATAAAGTTTGCCAACGGCATATCGGCCAGTTTAGCGGAGCGGGCAAGGGACAGGTTACCGTCCTTGAAAAGTGCCGTTGCCAAGGCTTTACGCACGCCCGGCATTCCAATGATTTTGGCGGCTTTGAGGCCGACCATCACCGCGTCCGGTTCGTTTCGATTCATAACCAGGACCATATCCTCGTGAGCCATGCGCAACGCTTCGCTGGGGTTGTTCTTTAGACCGCTGACATTGACCGTTTTCATAGTCTGATTACATAGGAAGATTGGGTAGGTGGATTATAATCCTCTAAATGAAAATTGCTGCATAAAATTGTCTCCCTGGACAATGAATCGACACCCATACGGCCACAACAACTTTACTCCGAGGATCAACTACTAGGTGTTGATTATGGTTTTAGAGATTTGGTTTAACACGCACATCTGACAGACCTGCTGGTATTTGCAACCATGAATGATCAGATAGGGCGTATGGCAGGTCGTACAGTAAGGTAATTCAGCGAGTCCGTCTCTCAGGGCTTCGACGATAATCCAGGCTTCATCGAAATTTGCTGGCCGTATGCGGCCAAACGGTCGGCGTTCTTGGATATGGCTTGGATATAATGCGCAAAAAGTATCCCAGGCAAATACCATGGCATTCAGGTCGATTTCCGCCCTGATAGCGCCTGAGCAAGCGCTTCGATAGATTGAAGCAAATAGGGCCATGTAAAGAAACGACTCGCGTGACTGCGGCATTGCCGTAATACTGGGGACCAGTCCCGCCACTGGGCTTTCGCGGTGCAGCGAAAAGTAAAGGTTACACAAGTCTTTAGGACGCAGGGTTTTGATGGCCCGGCTGGCCAATTTTGTACGCAACTTTCGTTTCAGTAATTGATAGGCCCAATACTGATCTTTGAGTCGAGCAGCAAAAGCGCAATGGTTGCTCATGACTCTGGTGAATGGGAGGATAATAGCGTCAGGAGCTCGACAGCCCTTGCGGCGAGTGCATCGGGGGCTACGGTTTTTTGGACGTCTAGGAATTTGCTCCATTTGTGGGGATTGAAACGAGGAACAAAGGTTAGGCAATCACTTCGAGCCAGAATCTTTAATTGTTCGAGCGGCATCTTTCTGAGCAACGACACCGCTTCGGTCGTGAGACCTAAGCAGAACATGGCTTTCTGTTCACTTTCGGAAAAAATTAAGGATTGAGCGACGATGAGGTAGTCGAGATTGAGTTTGTATAGATTCTCATCCATTCTGGAATCCTCTATTGGCTAAAGAATCGCTCTGATTTGATTCGCCAAGGCGATCACTTTTTGTCCGTACTGAATGGCTGCAGGCTCGTTTTTCCAGCTGTAATATCGGCCGATACCATGAGCGAGATTGTCTGGCACCGATTGGATGGCCTCTGAGAGTAGGCTAGCGCCGATTTCGAGATTGGTGCTCGGGATCAAGAGTTGTTCGGGTTTCGCAACTCGGTGGCCATGCCATCGCAGATTCACTTGCATGATGCCGACGTCGATATTACGCTTGCCCTGATCCAACATTTCATTAAGTAAAGTTTCAGCCTCCTGCTGACTGTTAGGAATAAAGGCGTTGCCCGCGTTATTGATGGCCCAAGGCCAGGGCATGACACGATTCTGTTCACCGTTTTTTCGCGATTCCGTGAGCGCAACGGCATACAGAATATAGGGGTCAATACGATGCCTTCGGGCTATTTGCCACCATAGCGTGTGTTGTAATTTGGTGTTAGATGTTGCGGTGTGTTGGCTGTTGCCATTCGTTTGAATAGAATCAGCAGCCAATGATTCCATTGGTTGGCTGATGATGCAAAGGCCACCGATCATGCCAATCCAAAGATGCTTAATAGCGGGTTGGGTTGAAACGCCAGAGGATTTAAACTCTTGATTTTTTATGTGAATAATGAACATTATCAGCTCGCCGTTTTGGTCTTGAGGCGAGTTTACGATGTTGCCAAAAATTCTATAAGTTCGAAAAACCTCTCTTTTAGCTGTTTTTCGCCGACCCTCTGAGTTTGGCCTTGCTTGATCTTATGATCGGAAGGAATGTGATGACTTGGGTGAGCAGATGGTGGCTGAGGTTTATGTGTACCACCAAGAATATTTTTATGGCGCGATTTTTGGTTTAGTGACATATTAAGTGGCGCAATAAAGTAAATCGCGACACCAAAAAACAAATCATGCCAAAAACAGTCCCAACAGAAGAGCTGGATCGAGTCGAGAAGTTGATTGCCCAATATCCTGAAGGTATAGGTGTGAAAGACATTGCGCAACAGCTAGACTTTGAAATCAAGGGGCGTACTTTGCAACGCCGTTTGGCCACATTGGTAGCAGAGCGCCGCATTTTTAGTAAAGGCGAAGGGCGTGCTCTGAAATATAAGATTGCAAAGCCTGGTCAGGGTGTCGACTCGGTTAGTGTCGTTGATGGTTCGATCCGGCAATTCGTTGACGAAGTCTATATTCCCATTTCGCCGGAAGGCGAAGAGATTAAGTCCTTTATTCGTCAACCTAGGACTCAACGATCTCCCGTCAGCTATCAACCCGATTTCCTTGGGCAGTACTATCCAAACAACACCTATTATTTACCGGCCGGGTTGCGTGAACAATTGCATGCCTTGGGTCGGTCGCCGGCTGAACAAACCCCGGCAGGCACATTTGCTCGTGACATTCTGAATCGCTTGCTTATTGATTTATCATGGGCTTCATCCCGATTAGAAGGCAATACCTATAGCCGTCTGGATACCGAACGTCTGATCGAATTCGGACAGGCCGCTGAAGGTAAGGATGTCATGGAAACCCAGATGATCCTCAATCACAAGTCGGCCATTGAATATTTGGTACGCGATACTGAGCATGCCGGCGTTACAGCAGAAACCATTGTTGCCTTACATGCTTTTTTATCGGATGGTTTGTTGGCGGACCCGATGAGTTGTGGGCGTCTACGCAATCGGGCGGTCGATATCGGGGGCAGCGTTTATTTGCCGATTGCGATGCCGCAACGGATTGAGGAGTTGTTCGGGATTGTCATGACTATGGCGGCTGAAATCAACGATCCGTTTGAACAATCATTTTTCCTAATGGTGCATTTGCCCTACTTGCAACCCTTCGAAGACGTCAATAAACGGGTTTCGCGGTTGGCGGCCAATATCCCGCTGATTCAGCACAACCTCTGTCCACTGTCCTTTATCGATGTGCCTCAACAGGCTTACGTGGACGCGGCCCTCGGAGTCTATGAGCTGAATCGAATTGAATTGTTGAGAGATGTCTACATCTGGGCTTACGAGCGATCTTGCCAGCAATACGTTGCCGTGCAGCAGCAGCTCGTACCGCCGGATATCGTTCGATTACGTTATAGAAACGAACTGGCTGAAGTGATACGAGCCATTGTCCGGGAGGGGCTGGCGACCGATGAAGCATCGATCATGTCAGGTATTCCGGATTCAGTGTCTTCAGAAGACAAGCAGCGCTTCATTGTTTTAATACAAAACGAACTTAAAACTCTGCATGCGGGAAATGCAATTCGTTTTGGATTGCGTCCTCTGGAGTTTTCAGTATGGCGGGAAAAAGGAATAAAGGTCAGTGATCGAACTGAATAAAAAAATAATTATGGTTAAATTGTATTAGATCCAATAAAAATCATCAGAAGGTATTTTTATCTGCAGTCAACTCGATTAGGTGGGTTTCCCATTTTAATAAGGCGTTTCGTTTTTCCTGTAAGTAATCATATCTATCATAATGTTTTGAACTTACATCATTTAAAGCATGATTTTGTATCCTATCCCTGATGCTTTTCTCTATGCCAATTTCTCCCATACGAGTTTTTACTGTTCTCCTTAAATCTCTCGGTGTAAAAGTATCTATACTGCTTATTCGAGTTATGGCGTGAGCCAAAGATGTTTTATGAATCGTTTTTTCTTCATTATATCTACTTGGAAATAGATATTCAGAATTTCCAGAATACGGCCATAGTTCATTAAGTAATTTTTTTGCTAATGGAGTGATTGGCAATACCAGCCAGCGTTCGTTTTTTACGCGCTCTGGCGGGGCACTCCAAATCATGGAATCAAAATCAAACTCATGTTTCATTGCACCACAGAGCTCCCAAGAACGGCAGCCATATAGGAGTAATAATTTTGTAGCTAGATGGAATTGCTCATGAACGCATGTTTCGTTCCAAAGCACTTTGATTTCGGCAAATGATAACGCTCTTTCTCCAGCTACTTCGGCACTTGTGTCTTTTGGAATTGCATCGACAGGGTTGGTTTGTATTTGAAAGGTAAAATCATTTGATAGGTTTTTGGGATCGTTATCGTGATAAACCCCTAATTCAAATGCCCTTCTTAAGTAAGATCGAATTCGATTAGCCTGAACATTCGAACCTCGCGAAATAATTGTGTAAAGTATTTTCCTTATATGGGCTGGTGTTACGTCTTTGGCTTGTAAGTCTAAAATATCTTTACAGTTGTAATGGAGATCGGCCTCGACCTTTTCGAAGGTTCGTTTACCAGAATCAACCATGTGCTTGATGTAGTAGTCAAACAAATCAGCTACGCTGCCATGCCTTAGCTCGATGCGGGCTTGAGGGTCAATTCCTCGATCAATATCCCGCCTCAGTTCACGACATCTATCCCTAGCCTCAGATAAGGTAACCGATGGATATCGTCCTAGACTCGTAAACTTTTGTTTACCATCTGAACCTGCATACTGAATAAAAAAGGTCACACTTCCCGCTGGAGTGACTTTGACACCAAAGCCTTTATCAGGCCCTTTTTCATAGAGTCTATATGCCGATGGTTTTGCCTTAAGCCCTTTGATTGATTTGTCAGTAAACATGATTTCGTGGTCACTTTATGGTCACTTGAATTCCGCAACATAAGGTTGCAGGTTGAAACAACCATGAACGGATGATGGTATAAAGTTCAATATAATCGGGCATTTAGGACTATTCTGCAACATACAGAAATACGTGGTAACATACTTTTTAGCGACTGTTAATCACTAGGTCGGCGGTTCGAGCCCGTCCGGGGGAGCCAAATAAATCAAGGGCTTAGGTAGAAATACCTAAGCCCTTTTTTGTGCATGGTTCTTTTTTTCTCTCGAAACCGAAAGTTTTCCGGTGAACTCCCTGAAAAACGTACGCCACATAAGCCAAGTGTTTTCGCTACAATTGCCGTCAAGCCTGGAATCAAAATGTAGTGACTTCCCAACCTTGGTACGTCATCTACCGTCCCTGTGAATGCACCCGCAGAAGCATTGACTTGTAGCCACAGCATTGATGACAAGGGTGAGCAACGTTTTTTGCCTACTATAAAAATCACGGCACCGTTCCGCGCGGGCACGAACAGCATGTGCCCGATTAAGGTAACCCGGGCCCTGCCCCCGTTGACAATCCTAATTCTCCACTGCCCGGCACAGATAGGTTATACTATGCCAATTACCTCCCCCGTTAAACGGAGCCTGTCATGAGCGTCAGCGCCCTGCACATTTACGAGCAACTCACCGATGCCACGGATGATAAAACGCGCGCCCGGATTATCGCCGAAGCCATCGGCCAACTGGAAGACCGCTATCCGCAGCTAAAAGAAGTCGCAACCCAGCCGCAACTGCGGGAAACCGAACTGCGCTTGCAAAAAGAAATCAAGGAAGTTGAAGCCAAGTTACAAAAGGAAATCAAGGAAGTTGAAGTAAAACTACTTAAAGAAATAAGGGAAGTTGAAGCCCGCCTGTCAAAAGATATTCACCTGCTGGATTTAAAAATAGCCGAAAATACCGCTAAAATCGCCGAGACCAAAGCCGAACTCATCCGCTGGGTCGTGGGCGTAGGCTTGCTGCAAACCACCTTGATCACCGGCGTGCTGCTTAGAGTGGCGCATTTTATATAGCCCTCACTCGCCCAAAGGCTATAGTTTCTGGCAGTTTGTTGATAATTCCCGTGCGCAGATAATGAACAGGCTGAAGACAATCTATCTTGAGAAAGGGGACGATTCCGATAAGACCCAGACTTTTTAATCCGATGACAATGCAAGCCAAAGGTGGTTTGATTGGGTCAGATCGATACGCGTGAGCATTGTAGGAGGCCGGTTTACCGGGCGACTAGCGAAATACCGTAGATACCATCTTAAAAGAAGGTTTTGAGTATCAGCGACATGACACCGGCCAGCAGCACGCCCATCATCCATTTGAGTACGGACAGATCAGTTTTGACGGACGAAAGCGCTATTTCCAAATCATCTTTGGTAACAAGGCGGGTTTGTGCGTCGGCAATCACCCGTACCACGGCTTCTGCCTGCTCTTGCGGTATACCCGCCGCCTTGAGCTTATCGACTAATTCCAGCGTATCAAAGGTGATAGTGGTCATGGTTCAAGTGTCCTGTCACTATGCGGGAAACAAGCGAATATAAACAGCAGTTTGGCACATTGTCAAATTTTATCTGTTGCCGGATTCTCGGTAATTGCTTTATTTTCAGTGCGTCAGGATATTTTACAGCAAGACAGGATGGGCTGAGGTACGAAACCCATCAAATCGCAAACGATGGGCTTCCTTCGTCAGCCTATCCTATGGCTCTGCACATCTAATACGGTCTACCGTTTTTTAAAGCAATTTAACCAAGGCAGCAATAATGGCGACTTGTCCGAGTGCGAGGCCTATGCTCCACTTGATTAGTCGATTTTCCATTTCCATCAAATCAGTTTTAGACGCTAGTTGAGAATCCATCGCTTCGGCAAACGCGTCTTTCTGAGCTTCCGCGATAGCGGCGGCCTGCTCCCGTGACAAACCGGCTTTTTCCAGTTTTTCAACAAATTTCAACGTATCAAATGTAATCGTCGCCATAACAATGCCTTTTAACTTGACAATAACTTACAGGACAGTATACCAGCAAAGACCTGTAACCTGGCCATTTCTGTGCAAACTTACCTAAAAAGCAGTTGAGCTGGTTGTCAGTACCGTAGGTTGAGGTGAGGTAACGAACCCCAACATCGACGGCCTATGAACCTTGGCAACAATGCTGTTACGTTGCCGAGGGTTTGCGGGTACTTTTGCGGCTGTCTGTCGGCTTGTGGGCTCGAAGCACCGTTACGCGTGGGCATCGTAGGAGACCGGTTTACCGGGCAACGAGCGAAGACCAGACCTGCGGCATTGATGATAACCCGCCGCAGGCTCTGCGGACAGGTACCCGACACGCCCCATCGCCCGATAAATCTCGGGCTCCTAACCAGAACAAAAAGCAGCTTTCCTGCCTATACTCAGCACACAAACAGACGAAAAGCTGCAAACCAGGCCGCTTCAACCCCAAGATAATTTAATGAAATGAGCGTCCTTTTTTTATAATAACGCTATAATACTTTGAACAATATCAGGGATGTTTAAGCAGAGGCGCAAAGTCCTGCCAGGTCAAATGCAAAAGTATCGCTGGACACTGTTCTACGCACTTTGACCCATACCGTTATACACAAATGTCGTCATACCCGTAGGGAAGCGGGTATCCAGGCCATGGCTGCTGAGCTCAACCATCCCTGTAGCCTGGATTCCGGCAATCCATACCGGAATGACGGGCTTGTGTATAAGGGCATGGCTTTGACCCTTACAAAATAAATCCCGGCTTTGCCGGGATGATTAAACTACCGGCATTGGCGACCATCCGTCAAAACTCATCGCCATTTAAAAGTTTACTTTTTCAGGACACTATCATGAATAAAACAACCGAAAAACCCAAAGGCAAAGGCCTGTTGAGTCAACACCCTTTTTGGCTGGGTAAATATTGTTTACTCAATATAATAATTTTTGCAATTGGATCGATAACAATAATCTATTGGGATAATCCATTCAAGAGCGTTTCCTTCTGGTGGATTTTAAGCCTTATCCCTCTATTTTTAAACCGTTTTCGTTTTATTGCGGGCGGCTCTATTTTGTTAGCCGCCATTGCACTGATCTACTATTGGACGGAGATTTCATGGCTTTACCTCCTGTTTTTACCTGCCGCCATTTATATCGGGCACTTAACGGCGGTATGCATACATAACGCTGTTCATAATAATTTTAAGCCTGTCTGGATCAACCCTGTTATCGGCGAACTTTGTGCACTTCAACAAATTTCCGCCGGCTTTCCTGTGTTTCGCCTCGTCCATAACCAGCACCATGCTTATTCCGATGACCCCATAAAAGACCCTCATCCACCCAAAGGCTATAGCTTCTGGCAGTTTGTCGATAATTCCCGTGCGCTGATAACGAATAGACTGACGGCAATCTATCTTGAAAATTGGGGCGACTCCGAAAAATCCAGAAACACCTGGAAAATTCAAACGGGCCTGCTTTTATGTATGCGATTTGCAAAAACACTTTTTATATTCGTCCTCCTGGGGCCTAAATTATTTGTTTTGCTGTTCATTCCCTCTTATCTTTCCAATGTATTTCTCTTTGCCGCCTTTAACTATTTCACCCATATTGAAAATAAAGACGGCACTACTGACATCCTGAATCTGGATTCCAACTTGTATTATGCAATTTGTAATCGTATTCTTTTTGGCGTTTTTTATCATAAGAATCATCATCTAAAACCCAAACTTTTTAATCCGATGGCAATGCAAGCCAAAAATTGAGCCCCTTGACTAAAAGCTGCAAGCAATCCTGACACACCAAAGTGTCAGGATTTTTTTACAATGCTTATCCGCCCCGGGTCATCCCCCGGTTACGACTCGCCCAAAGAGCACTCAACATTGAAAGGATGATGACATGGACTCCTCCCCACCCCTAGCGGTGTCATAATGCACCTGAGAAATTAAACGGGACAAAGAGGAGTCCAAAATGAATCGTAACGTAG
>PGZD01000113.1 GCA_002843155.1 Gammaproteobacteria bacterium HGW-Gammaproteobacteria-3 | reverse complement strand
AAAGAGCCATTGATTTTAAACATCTTTTTTTGCGAAATATCACCAAAAAACTGAATATCAATGACTTAGAGGGGTTTTGGTGACGAAGTTAGGTTAAGTAATTGTTTTTGTCATCGGGCGTAAATATAGGGTAGCATGACCGTCAGGATTAAACGAGATGGGGATGTGCCTATGTTTCCGGAGCTGAGTCGAGTCGTTGTCGTGGCTTTGATGATAGTGATTCCGATTTGTTTGATTTATCGCAAAGCGGGTTTTCATCCTGCCTGGGGTTTACTGGTTTTGTTGCCGGGTTTCGGCTTGCTGATTATTTTTCTGCAACTGGCTTTATTGCCCTGGCCCAATCAAAAAAACAGTGGTGAGGAGTGATCGATGGATATGTTGTTGATAGTGCTGATGACGCTTTTTGTGTTATGGCTTGCCACTAAAATCCTGGAAAAAGCGGGTCTTGCCAAGACCTGGGCGCTCTGTCTTTTGATTCCCATCGTCAACATTATAATGCTTTGGGTTTTTGCCTTTACCCACTGGCCGAATTTAAAGCCGGGGGTCAGGCAGGATTTGTGAGTTCATGATGAAATTATTGTCAATCAATGTCGCCGAGCCGGTAGCCGTCGAGCAAGCGGGCAGAAGCGTGGCCACGGCTATTTTCAAAAAACCGGTGGCAGGCCCGGTTTATGTCGGCCGGATGAATCTCGATGGCGACCGTCAGGGCGATTCAAAAAATCACGGCGGCGCGGATAAAGCGGTGTACGCTTTTTCGTACGATCACTATGCTTACTGGAGCGCTGTGCTGAATAAACCGGATATGCCCTATGGCCAGTTTGGCGAAAATCTCAGTATTGCCGGTTTGGATGAAGCGCTGATCAACATTGGAGATCAATTAGAAATAGGCGGCTGCTTACTTGAAGTATCCCAGCCCAGAATTCCATGCTTTAAACTGGGTCTTGCCCTGGATGTGCCGAATATGCCTCGCCTGTTCATCGAGCGGGGCGCTACCGGAATTTATTTTAGAGTGCTCCGGGAAGGTGAAATTGCGACCGGCGACCCTGTTGAAATAGTCAGGCGCGGCAGACACCAACTTGCCGTCAAAACCTTGTTCACCAGCTATTTTGATCCGCAACGCCAAAATCCTGAAGCTTTGGCGACCGCGCTCGAAATTCCCGAACTGGCTTTGGAGTGGCGGCGTAAAATTTTAAATAAATCAGCCGGCTAGAGTGGGTGCGTGCTGTTTGTGCCCGCGCGAGAATTACAGTCCTTCAACTGGAAGTCAGCTATGTTAGCCAAAGAAGATGAGCAATACATAAAAAACCATTTATCTGGATGGCTCGCCGAGCAATCGCTGGGGAGGCCGCCGGTTGTCTATGAAATCGAGCTGTGCGAGCGCATGGTGCGGGTCGAGGAGGCGCTAAAGCACCAGGGCGACGAGCTTAAGGCGCAACGCGAACTGATCCTGAAAGTGCTTGAACAAATGGACAAACGCTTTTTGCAGGTAGACAAGCGCTTCGAGCTGATGCAGGCCGAAATGGACAAGCGCTTCGAGCAGGTAGACAAGCGCTTCGAGCAGGTAGACAAGCGTTTCGAGCAAATCCATCATGAAATCCTGCAAATCCACCGCGATATGCGCCAGCTCAGCATGTGGGGCATGGGTATTTTTCTGTCCATAGGCGGCTTGGTGATTGCGCTGTTTCGAGTGCTTTAACCGGGCAATTTTCAATAAGTTTTTTTTTGTACTTTTATCCGTTAATATAAAAATGGTCACACTTGTCGCCCGATAAATCGGACTCCTACGCATTGCGCGCCGTAGGAAACCGGTAAACCTAAACGATTCCTTAGCGATTTAATAAAAAAGGCATTCGGATCCTAAACCGGTATGCCTTTTTTTCATTTGAATGGGCTTCACATTATCTGGAGGAAAAATGCACAAACCTGAAGTTTTGATCACCCGTCGATGGCCGACTTCGGTCGAAGCCAAGCTGAAAACACTTTACCATGTCACCCTGAATGAAAATGACCATCCATTAAGCGCCGATGAATTGAAATCGGCGCTGCAAAATTATGATGCGGTCTGCCCCAGCGTGTGCGATTCACTTCCGGCCGAAGTGCTCGCTGTCGAGAACAAGCGTTGCAAAATTCTGGGTAATTTTGGTGTGGGCTACAATCATATCGATATTCAGGCTGCCAAAGCCCATAACCTGGTCGTTACCAATACCCCGGGCGTGTTGACGCAAAGCACCGCCGATATTGCCATGACCTTGCTCTTGATGTCGGCGCGGCGCGGCGCCGAAGGAGATCGGTTGGTGCGTGCCAAGCGTTGGCATGGCTGGTGTCCGACGCATATGCTGGGCAGCGATGTCACCGGCGCGACGCTGGGTTTGATTGGCTTTGGCCGCATTGCCCAGGCCACTGCCCGAAAAGCGCATCATGGTTTTGGTATGAAAATCGTGTTTTTCAATCCCAGCGCTCCGTCTCCGAATATTATCGATGAGCTGGGTGCAAGGCGCCTCGATACTGTCGAAGAAGTCATGCGTGCGGCCGATTACATTTCGCTGCATTGTCCCGGCGGCCCGGATACCCGGCATTTGATCGATGCCGACATGATTGGCCTGATGAAACCCGGCGCACACTTGATCAATACCGCGCGTGGCGATGTTATCGACAACAGGGCTTTGATCGAGGCGCTTGAGAACAAAGCTATTGCCGGTGCCGGTCTCGATGTTTATGAAAATGAACCCCATCTCGACGAAGCTTTTCTGAGCCTTGACAATGTGACTTTGTTACCGCATCTGGGCAGTGCGACTTTGGGTACGCGCACCGCGATGGGGGAGCGTGTACTGGCCAATCTGGCCGCGTTTTTCGCGGGGCAAGAGCCGGATGACCGGGTGGTTTAAAATTTTGCGTGATATGGGCTGGAAATGCCGCTACTCGGCTTCAAACTATGTCATCACTTATCGACACGCCTTAAACGGCACTGTAAATACCGAGGATTTTAATGCGACGACTGTGGCTCATTGTTTTAACGTGTTGGCTTGTCGGCCCGGTCAATAGCCGTGCCGCACAAACTGATTCTGAATCGGTCTCATCTATTTTAGAGGCGTTGAACCAGTTAAATGCCGAATTGGCCGGTACACAAAATGAAGAGGCGCTCAATCCGCTGCTTGAGCAGAAAAATTTAAAGCTGGATGAGCTGTTCCGCTTTTTAAGAACCACTGCGCTGGAAAAAATACCGGATAACATCAAAAAAGCGGATGTCGATTTTTTGAGCAGTCGCATGGCAATCAATCAGCAACGTAACAATACGCTGGCGGTTAAACGCGATCAGGCCAAATTGAGCTATTACCAAAGCCAGCAAAATTTGAACGATTATCTCGAATATCTGATTGCGGCATCGAACAATTATGTCGGCTCTGCGGCGATCATTGCGCATTCGGAGCAAGTTCTCGAACAACTCAATAAGCGCAATAAGCTGAACATTGAACCAACGGCGCTGCCGTTGGACGCGGAAAATTTAGTTTCCGGCCAATTAAGGCAAAATATCGACGAGCTCAGCGTGCTCAACAATAGCTTCCATGACATTTTAATGTTTGCTATCAACAACCCGGACAAAATCTCGGCGAGCCATTGGTTTAAACGTTTGACCCTGATTTCGGCCATCGACTTCATCAACCATATCGACGTATTCAGAACCATCAATCATAAACTGGCGCCTTTTAAAGTTGATATGGGCGGGCTGCTCATTGCCCTGGCCATAGCCATTGCCGTTTTTTTTTGGTATCCATTCGTCAAAAAAAGTTGCAACTGGGTTCTTGAAAAACAGTTTCTGAATACCCAGGCTGAATTTTCAGACTCGATTTATCGGGACGTTCATCGTCCTATCCGTTATTTACTGTTGTTTTTCAGCATCGATTTGGCGACTTATGCCTTGCTGTATAAAACCGAGTATAAAGCTTCTTTTGAGCAGATCGCCTTTGTCATTTATGCCGCCCTTTATCTGTGGCTTGGGTTCAAGCTACTCGATGCCCTTTTGTTCGCCCAAATCAATCGCCTGACGCAAGCCAAAAAAGATTTGCGCCGGGAGCTTATTAATTTAGGTTTTCAGGCGCTTAAAGGTTTGATATTTGCCGCTATTCTGGCATTGATTCTGAATCATTTCGGCATCAGCATTACCGCTATCGTATCCACGTTGGGTATTGGCGGCCTGGCCTTTGCTTTGGCGGCGAAAGACACATTGTCCAACTTATTCGGCGGCATTATGATTTTGATCGATAACCTGTTCCGAATGGGCGACTGGGTCGAGATTGGTGGCGAGGAGGGTACGGTCGTTGAAATCGGCCTGCGCAGCACAACCATCCGTACTTTTGACAATGCCATGATTACACTGCCCAACTCAGTGATTTCGGTATCCAGCGTCAGGAACTGGAACCGAAGAGCCGTTGGCCGTCGCATCAAAATGCATATTGGCGTCACCTACGAAAGCGACATGAACGCTATTCGGCAGGCTTTGGATGATATCAGGGATATGCTGCGAAACCACCCGGGTATTGCCAATCCTAAAGAAAAATACAAAAAAGTGGCGCGGAAATATCAGTTGACATCCCTAGGAGCCTGTCGGACAATAAAAATTGGCGGCCTAACTTTTAGTGGAGTCGCCCTTCTCGGGAAGTCGAATCCGCATTCAAAACGATTGCCGAGCG
>PGZD01000112.1 GCA_002843155.1 Gammaproteobacteria bacterium HGW-Gammaproteobacteria-3 | reverse complement strand
GGGTTCTTTTTCATGGCACGATCTCCAGTCAGGGTAGGGCTCAGGTTCGACTAACCGAAGGGTCAAAAGTTGCTGAGACTTATGGGTAATCAGGAAAACTTAAAGAGGTGGGTATGTATTCAAAAAAAGCAATGTGGATTGGTTTGATATCTTTGGCTGCTCTGAGCGCTTGCGACAAAGGCGATAAAACCGATGCGGCCCAAGACACAGCCGCTAAACCCGGCATCAGCGCAACCCTTACCGAAACGACGCAAAAAGCCGAGGATAGTCTCAAAAAAGCAGCCGATGCGACCGCACAGGCCATCGAAACCGGTTCAGATCAATTGACGGAGAGCGCTCAGGACGCAGCTCAGGCAACCGCCGAAAGCACATCACAAGCCGTTGACAGCGCCAAAAGCGCCGCCGAACAAGCTGCCGGTAAAACTGAAGCACTTGCCAATCAATTAGTCGATAAATCTAAAGACGCTTCCGCTAAAGCAGCAGAAGAAACAGCAAAAGCACTTGATTCGGCAAAACAGGCATTGAGCAGCGAAGCCAATAAATAATTCCTGACTATTCAGCGTCTAATTCTGATGCTGCGATTTTTGTCTGTATTCACCCGGCATCTACGGGAGCCAACCGAATGGATAGGCGTCCGGATTATCGGCATGACACCCTACCGGTAATCCGGGTTTTCAACACCTGCCTATCAGACCTTCAAGCGCAGCTTTAACCGTGGCCTGTCTGATTTGTCCGCGATTTCCAGAAAATAGAAAGCCGCTGACAAAAGGCTTTTCGCCGCGCCATTGCCAGGCGATAAATACCGTCCCAACCGGCTTCATTTCGCTGCCGCCGCCAGGCCCTGCTATGCCGGTTACCGCTACCGCAGCATCGGCGTCGCTGCTTAATAAAGCCCCCGCCACCATTTCCCGCGCGGTTTCGGCGCTGACAGCGCCATAACACGCCAGAGTTTGCGCTTTAACGCCAAGCATTTGTATTTTTGCCGAATTACTGTACGTGACAAAGCCGCGATCGAACCATTCCGAACTACCGGGAATTTCAGTGACAGCCTGTGCTATGCCGCCGCCGGTACAGGATTCGGCAGTAGCCAGTTTAATTTCTTGAGCCTTTAATTGCTGGCCCAGACGCTGTGCCAAAGCGATTATTTCAGAAACCATGCTGTTTGCGTCTAAGTAAAAAGCAATTGCCATAACCACTATGCAGCAGAGTGGATTTTTAGGATTACGTCAGAGGATATCGACTGTTCAGGTAACACGCTTTTTTGACTGGTAAACGGCTTGGCTCAGGACAGGCCAATGTCCGCAGCTTTGTTTGCCATCAAATCAAGCCTTGGAAAAACAATCAGACACGCAAAAATACCCGTTGCATTGACAGCAACGAGGCACAAGCGAGCTAAACATATAAAGGGGTGCTTTCCGGCGCAAACGCGCCGGAAAACCGGCTTGATAACTCTGATTTACAGAGCGGTCACATTTTCCGCTTGTGGACCTTTTTGGCCTTGGGATACTTCCATAGTGACTTTTTGGCCTTCATGCAGGGTTTTGCGCCCGCCGCCATTGATCGCGCTGTGGTGGACGAACACATCTTTGCCGCCTTCCTGTTCAATAAAACCAAATCCTTTTTCATCATTGAACCACTTAACGGTACCTGTAACTAACTCTGACATAGCTTAATCTCTTACTCTCTTACTCTTTTTAATAATGTGCCATACGGATATGACGTTGAAACGAACGCCCTTATAATAAAGCCGGGATTTTAGAATAGCAATTTATATTTTCGCCAGCGCTTAACTTACCGCCTAAGCAGACCTTTACCGAAGGCTTTGTTTAATCGCCCAGGCCACATCGACAGCTTGACGGTTTTCCCTGACATCGTGCACGCGAAACAGCTTCACGCCAGCCATCACGCCCAGCGCCGTGGTCACGGCCGTTGCCGTGACCAGCTCCGAAGGCTCTGTGACCGTACAGATGGAACCCATGAAACGCTTGCGGCTGGTGCCCAGCAAAACCGGCAGACCGCTCGCCACGAAACGGTCGAGATGCGCCAGCAAATCCAGATTATCCTGTTTGCGCTTGCCGAAACCGATGCCGGGATCGATGGCGATACTGTCCCTGTCAACGCCTGCCTCGCAAGCGGCATTGACGCGAAGCGACAACTCCCTCAACACCTCCTCGACGACATCGTCATAATAAGGATTGTCCTGCATGGTTTTTGGTTTGCCCTGACTGTGCATCAGTATGAGCGGCGCGGCGCGCATCGCCGCAAGCTCGAATAGTGACGCATCGTCAGTACCGGCGGCAATATCATTGATGATAGTGGCACCGGCATCGAGCGCGGCGGCGGCGACTGCGCTCAGGGTGGTATCGATACTGACCAACAGCGTTTCCGGCAGTTGCTGCCTGATGGCGGCAATCACCGGCACGACCCGCTTGATTTGTTCGGCGGCGGCGACAGGTTCGGAACCTGGACGGGTCGATTCGCCTCCTATATCGATAATATCGGCGCCTTCGGCCAGCATTTTGCGACTCTGCCTGACGCCAAGTTCAACACTATTATATAGACCGCCATCGGAAAAGCTGTCGGGCGTCACATTCAAAATGCCCATGATCAGCGGTTTTTCGATCGTTTTGAACATGCCTCGATCACTCCTGCGTGGCTAAACCACTCGCGTTAATCGGGTATAATAACCAAAATCATGCAACTTCTATCAATTAAATGCAGCCATCACGCTTAGCCTGGGCCATAACCGGCTCCGGCCATTACATCGAACAATGCCTCGAATTTTTGTTGTCGCTGGAGCGCGTTGATTTATACATCAGCCAGGCCGGTGAGGAAGTCTTGAAAATGTACGGCATCGAGCTGGCTGAAATCCGCGCCAGAATGCCGGTTTATCGCGACAAAACGGCCTCATCGCCGCCGGTTGGACATTTTTACAAAGGCTATTACCATACCTTTGTGATGGCGCCGACCACATCCAATACCGTCGCCAAATGCGTACTCGGCATCGCCGACTCGCTGGTGACCAACCTGTATTCGCAAGCCGGTAAATGCCGCGTGCCCAGCATCGTCTACCCCTGCGATATCGCCCCGGCTATGGAAACCACAGCGCCCGGCGGCAAAGTCATGGTTTATCCGCGTCCGATCGACCTTGAAGCCACCGATAAAATCCGGCGTTTTCCTTACACTCAGGTAGTCGAAAGTGTCGAACAATTGATTGATGCCGTCGAGCAACGCTTAAAGGTACTAAAATGAGTGAACACATCCTGTTTCTGACCGGCAAGCTGGCGGAAAAACAATTACGTCAGATTCTGCAAAAAATGCAGCCGGAATTCACTTATACCGTGCACCAACTCGGCATCAAAGTGGCGGCATTAATGACCGCCGACATGATCGCGCGGCGCCTTACCGACACCTGTCAGGCCGACCGCATCATCGTGCCGGGACGCTGCCGGGGCGACCTTGACGCCCTGTCCAAAGATTTAGGACTGCCGGTTGAGCGCGGCCCCGACGAACTTAAGGATTTGCCGTTGTTTTTTGGTCAGGAAGCGCACAAACCCGATCTCAACCATTATAGTGTCAAAATTTTCGCCGAGATTGTCGATGCGCCCAATATCGGCATCGAAGAGGCCGTCAAGCGCGCCGATTATTATCGCCGCCATGGCGCCGACGTCATCGACATAGGTTGCCTGCCGGGAACACCGTTTCCGCTGCTGGAAGAAATGATCCTGACCTTAAAGCAGCAAGACTTTACAGTCAGTATCGATTCTTTGGCCACCGATGACTTGCTGCGCGGCGGCAAAGCCGGTGCGGATTACCTGCTCAGCTTGCATGAAGGCAGCCTCTGGCTTGCCGATGAAGTAGCCGCCACGCCCATCCTGATCCCCAAAAAGCATGAAGACCTGGCTTCGCTGGATCGTGCGATCAGCGCCCTGCAAGCCAAAAACCGGCCGTTTATTGTCGATCCCATCCTCGACCCCTTGCATTTCGGCTTTACCCAGTCAATCGTGCGTTATCACGAAGTCCGCAAAAAACACCCCGACATTGAAATGATGCTCGGCGTCGGTAATATCACCGAACTGACGCACGCCGATACGATGGGCATGAATACGCTGCTGCTGGGCATCTGCTCCGAGCTGAACATCAACCATATTCTCGCCACCGAAGTCAGTCGGCACGCCTGCCGCGCGATCAGGGAAGCGGATCTGGCGCGGCGCATCATGTATGCCGCCAAACAGAACAACATGCTGCCCAAACATATAGATTCAGGACTGATGGCCCTGCACGAAACAGCGCCTTTTCCGTATTCGCTGAGCGAAATAAAAGAATTGGCGAGCCTGATAACGGACCCCAGTTTTCGCATTCAAACCAGTTGCGAAGGATTGCATATTTTCAACCGGGACGGCTTCCACAGCGCCCATGACCCGTTCGAGCTGTACCCGAAACTGGGCGTCGAGAACGACGGCGGCCACGCTTTTTATCTGGGCGTGGAATTGGCCCGCGCCGAAATCGCCTGGCAACTAGGCAAACGTTTCAATCAGGACCAGGCACTAACCTGGGGCTGCGCGACCGATCAGGGCGAACAAAGCGTCGATGTACACAGCTTCAAACCGGCAGGCACCACATTGCAGAAAAAATGACAAAACCTTAAAGAATAGTCCGATGGCAAGTCTTTTTTGTGCGTAATGGTTAGCCCGTAGCCTAACTTCGTCACCAAAACCCCTCTAAGTCATTGATATTCAGTTTTTTGGTGATATTTCGCAAAAAAAGATGTTTAAAATCAATGGCTCTTTT
>PGZD01000111.1 GCA_002843155.1 Gammaproteobacteria bacterium HGW-Gammaproteobacteria-3 | reverse complement strand
GAGCCATTGATTTTAAACATCTTTTTTTGCGAAATATCACCAAAAAACTGAATATCAATGACTTAGAGGGGTTTTGGTGACGAAGTTAGGTTAGGTTAATAGTTGGGGAACCGAGAACGAGCAGGAGGTGCCGAGGCCAGGTAAGTGAAACTGGTTTACACGGACGAAGCCATTGAAGATTTGAAACGACTGAGGGAGTTCATTGCGGTCTACAATCCGTCGGCGGCCGCCAGGATCGCCACCGAACTGGTTGGCAAAATCGAATTGCTTCCAGATTTTCCCAAAATGGGTACACCCGTTGAAACGGCACCGGTGCCTGACTCTGTTCGAGATAGGGTTTTCGGAATTCTCCGGCTATGGCATGACCTTGAAGGTGAACGATGGCACATCTGACACACTAAACCGGACACAATTTTTAAAATAACCCGAAAAAAGCGATCTTGAGGCGTTGTTGTTTAAAGCTGTCAACCCAATCTGCAACTTCAATTATTTTTTCTGACGGTCAAGTTGTCTATAGTCGGATCGATAATAAATCAGCGGCTCGCCGGAACGCGTTATAACATCCAGCACTTCACCGACAATAACCCAGTGCGTGCCGGCCTTTATTTGTTGCAACACGCGACATTCAAGACTGGTCAGGCTGTCGTTTAAAACCGGCATGTTATAAACCCCCTGGCTCCATGACACATTGGCAAAACGTTCCTGTTGACTGGCACCGCCGGCAAATTCATTGGAAATCGCTTGCTGCGCCGCTGTTAAAATATTCACGGCAAAATGTCGGCATTGCTGAATGCTATTGCCGGTATCGGTTTGCGTGTTGATACAAACCAGTATCTGCGGCGGCTCAAGCGAGACACTTGAAAAGGAAGTCGCGGTCATGCCCAGCGGCCCGGATTGTTCGGTATGCGTGGTGACAACGGTAACGCCGCTGGCCCAAAGCTGCAGGGCTTGCTTGAAATCATTTACTTCAACAGTCATCTTTATCTTGTATCCTGAGTTTTATGGGTTAAGGGGCCGGGCTTTTAACTTGCCATTATTATAAAGCAACGCACTTAACTTGAGTGGCATAGGCTTTAAGCATTTGAGCGCTGCTGACGCAATGCTTCGACTTCTTCGAGTAAATCGAGCACCAATGCCGCACCGGGCAAATTGATGCCAAGATCCCGTTGCAATCGTTCCACGGCTTGCAGCCGCTTTAGTGCTCTGGCATCAAAGCGCCAGTCGGTAGCCGTCTCGCCTTCAGGCTCCAAAACACCTTCATCAACCAATTCGATGACCCATTCCGCACTGGTTTTGCCCAATACCGATAATTCCATCAGTGTAAACCGAATATGCTCATCCAGTAATGTGCCGGAATAGATTGTCAATGCTTTGTTCATGCTCAGCCTCCCAATTCAACACGAGGATTCATGGGCAGTATTTTTGCCATTTTTTCATAGATAGCACGGGCTTCAGACGTTTTAGCGGGCGGCGTCACAATCTCTAAGATGATATAGTGATCTCCGGGCGGCATACCCGGCAAACCTCTGGCTTTTAAGCGTAGTTTTTGCTTTGTCTGCGAGTTTGGCGGAATTTTTACATCAACTTTGCCGCTCAAGGTCGGCACTGAAATAACAGCGCCCAAGGCCGCCTCCCAAGGCGTGATCGGCAGTTCCAGATAAACATCACGATTTTTCACATAGAAATAAGGATGTTTATTGAAAACAATTTCAATAAACAAATCACCGTTTTTACCCGAACCATAACCGGCCCCGCCCTGCCCCGCCAAGCGAATGCGTTGTCCTGATTTAATGCCTTTGGGTATTTTGATATTGAGTTTCCGCGTTTTATTAACGATCTGGCCATCCGCGCCGACTTCGGGTATTTGCAGGGAAATAGTGCGTGTTGCACCGGAGTAAGCTTCTTCCAGATCGATCAGTATCTTTGCATAATGGTCTTCGCCGTGAGCATGAAATGGCTGGCCTTGACGTTGATGTCTGGCACCAAAAGGGCTATGGCCACCAAACAATGATTCAAAAAAGTCACTGAATCCTGCGTTGGTAGTGCTTGAAAACTCGAAACCTGTGCCCCAGTCAGGCGGAGGCGTAAAGCTTTGGCCTTCCTGCCAATGGCTGCCGATACGGTCATAGGCGGCTCTTTTTTGAGGGTCTTTGAGCACTTCATAGGCCTCCCCCACTTCTTTGAATTTTTGTTCCGCATTGGCTTCCTTGCTGACATCCGGGTGATATTTACGCGCCAGTTTCCGGTAAGCTCTTTTGATTTCATCGGCAGTCGCGCTTTTGGCGACACCCATGATTTTATAATAGTCTTTATATTCCAAAGCCGTTTCCTTGTGGTATCGACTATTACTTGGCCATTGCCTTGGTCAAGGCATCGGCCATCGTGCCTTTGACCGGCACCGGCCGTTTTTCAGGACGCGCTTGTTTGCCGGACGCCTTGACCGGCTGGATAGCGGAGTTCATGCCGTCTTTTTTCAGGGTCAGCGCAATGCGTTGCCGGGCCACATCGACTTCCAGCACTGTCACCCTGACCCGGTCGCCGGTTTTTACGACATCGCGCGGATCTTTGACAAACACATCAGCCAGATGAGAAATATGCACCAGACCGTCCTGATGCACGCCTATATCGACGAAGGCCCCGAAATTAGCGACATTGGTCACCACGCCTTCGAGTTTCATGCCGGGTTTTAAATCGGTGATTTTTTCGATGCCTTCTTGAAATTGGACACTGATGAATTCCGGCCTCGGGTCGCGGCCCGGTTTTTCCAATTCTTTCAGAATATCGCTGACTGTCGGCAGACCGAAGGTTTCATTGGTATATCTGGCGGGATCGAGCGAACGTAAATAAGCGCTCTGCCCGATCAAATCGCGGATCGATTTGCCGGTGCCTGCGATAATGGTTTCCACCAGCGGATAAGCTTCCGGATGCACGGCGGAAGCGTCGAGCGGGTTATCGCCATTCATGATGCGCAAGAATCCCGCCGCCTGTTGATAGGCCTTATCGCCCAGACGCGGCACTTGTTTCAGTTGTTGGCGGTTTTTGAAAGCGCCGTTTTGATCACGAAAGCTGATGATGTTTTCGCTGACGCTGGCCGATAAACCCGAAACCTGTTTGAGCAGTGCGGCGGAAGCGGTGTTGACATCGACGCCGACGGCATTGACGCAGTCTTCGACGACGTTATCCAGCATACGCGCCAGATGCGCCTGATTGACATCGTGCTGATATTGGCCGACGCCAATCGCCTTAGGCTCTATTTTTACCAGTTCCGCCAAAGGATCT
The DNA here is from genome assembly GCA_002843155.1 of Gammaproteobacteria bacterium HGW-Gammaproteobacteria-3. Classification (GTDB taxonomy): domain Bacteria; phylum Pseudomonadota; class Gammaproteobacteria; order Methylococcales; family Methylomonadaceae; genus PGZD01. The sequence continues at coordinate 1,528 of PGZD01000111.1, read as the reverse complement.
TGCAGGCGCCTTGCGATCGATACCGCGCCGCGCAGGGATACATCGAGCTCAGGAAATTCCTTGGCCGCCAGCTCCGAGGCCGAATAAACCGATGCGCCCGCTTCCGAAACCGTCACTTTGGTAAATTTGAGGTTTTTATGCCGTTTCATCAAATCGGCGACCAATTTATCGGTCTCGCGTGAGGCGGTGCCATTGCCGATGCTGACCAGGTCCACAGTGTATTGTTCGATGAGCCGGGCCAGCGTGGCGATGGCTTGATCCCACTGGTTGCGCGGTGGATGCGGATAAATAGTGTCTGTCGCCACGACTTTTCCGGTCGCATCGACAATGGCCAGTTTAACGCCGGTACGGATGCCGGGATCCAGACCTAAAGTCGCTTTCGATCCTGCGGGAGCGGCCAGCATCAAATCCCTGAGGTTATGGGCAAAAACCTGAATAGCTTCCTGTTCGGCGGCCTCCCTCAGCCTGAGTTTCAAATCCAGGTCGATACGGGTGAACAGCTTTATTTTCCAGGCAAAACATGCGGTTTCGCCGAGCCAAGCGTCGGCCGGTCGAGTGCGGTCTTCGATTTCGAGGCGACGCGCAACCAGCAATTCGCACAATCGATGCTCCTCTTTGTCATCCGGCCCGGGTTTTAAAACCAGATTTAAAAAATCTTCATTGCGGCCACGAAATAAAGCCAGTGCCCGGTGTGAAGGGATTTTGGCAATGGCCTCTTGATAATCGAAATAATCTTTAAATTTAGCCCCCTCTTTCTCCTTGCCGGGGACTACGCAGGAAACGATAATGCCTTTCTGCCAGATACGTTCACGCAATTCAGCCAATAATTGTGCATCTTCGCTGATGCGCTCCATGATGATCTGGCGTGCGCCATCGAGGGCCGTAGCCGTATCGGGCACGCCTTTGTCGGCATCGATATAGCTTAAGGCAACTGCCTCAGGCAGGACACTCCGATCATGCAACAGAGTGTCGGCCAAAGGTTCAAGCCCCGCCTCCCGCGCGATTTGTGCTTTGGTGCGGCGCTTGGGTTTATAGGGCAGATACAAATCTTCCAGCAGCGTTTTGGTGTCGGCGGCCAGAATGGCTTGTTCCAACTCAGGCGTCAGTTTGCCTTGTCCTTCAATACTGTCCAGGATGGTTTTACGCCGGTCATTCAATTCGCGCAGATAAATCAGGCGTTCTTCCAGCAGGCGCAGTTGAGTATCGTCGAGACCAGCGGTCATTTCCTTGCGGTAACGAGCGATAAAAGGCACGGTCGCGCCTTCATCGAGTAAAGACACAGCGGCCGCGACCTGGCGTGTATTGACAGCGAGTTGTTCGGCGATAGTTTGAATGACGTCCATGATGAATCGGGTCGGTTTAAAAAGGGCTATTCTAGCAGTATGTCGGGCTTAAAGGGAGATTCAAGGCAAATTATCAATAGTGTTATTAGGGGCTGTTGCCGTTTCACATAGGTAACCATAAAAAAGCGCAAGCCAAGGCTACAGCGCCTTCAAAATTTCGTTTGAGCTTGTCATATCGTGTGGCA
>PGZD01000040.1 GCA_002843155.1 Gammaproteobacteria bacterium HGW-Gammaproteobacteria-3 | reverse complement strand
CTTAGGAGAAGCGTTCTGCGGCTTTTTGATGACCGATGGCTTCAGCGTCTACCGAATTTTTCCCAGGCGCTTGCGCTGTATCAGTGTTTGGACAGCGAGAGACAAGCCTTTGGTGAAGCCTTGTTATTGGCCATGATCCTGTTGCTGCGCAACATTCATCGACTCCGCGAGTCGCCGCCGGAGGCGTTAGCCTTACGAGCGCTGAATCAAAACATGCCGGCCTTACTGCGTGTACTGTGCGAAGCGCATCAGAGTGCAGCGCATGAAGACAGCCGCAAATTGGCCGTCGAATTTCGCAGCGATTGGGAGGCCATCGTGCGCATGATCGAAACGCCGTCGCATCCTTTGACTAACAATTTAGCGGAGCGCAGTTTGCGGCATTGGGTATTGCCGCGCAAAATCACCTTCGGTTCGCGGATGGCCCAAGGCAGCCGCGTAGTCGCATTGCTGGCGAGCGTGATCGATACCGCGCGTCTGAGAGAACTGAATCCCTGGGAATTTATTGCTCAGGTACTGGCTGAACGATTACGAAACGGTAAATACAATGTATTATACCCACCGCACCTCCTGTACATAATAACGATACAGCATTTGCATCGCTTTGCTCAGACTGGTTTCAGAAAAAGGTGTCACCAGCAAATGGACATGATTGGTCATCAGCATATAAGTTAAGCGGTAATTTTTCCCACGCAGACAAACTATGCCACTTGATTTAAAGGCTCAATTTTTTCTGTCAAATTCCAGGGCCGTGGGTAGGGTGGTGTATTTTTTGCGAGTTACCTAATGTTGGAATGTTAAAACTGACACCTATACTCCTGTTCAATTAATCGTAAGCGCCATTTTGCGCGGTCTGTCCAGTGTACCTTCATTCCTCAACGCCAAATTCCTTCATAACTTCTTCCAATGGCGTCGTGCGGTCGGCATCACTATCTTCCAGACCTTTTTCGATTTTCTGACGGACGATCATTTCATACACAACATCGTTCCAGGTGGCATTATCCGGGAATTGATCTATCAGCCGATGGGCTGCTTGTTTAATATCGTGAGCGGTTGTACTCATTAAAACTTCTCCGAAGAAAAAGGGCGCGCGCCTTAACGCAACGGACGACCTTTGGCGTCTTTATTAAAATTTTTACTTAACAGCAAGGCCACTTCAATAAAGCCCCACACCACGCCATAACCGACGGTCAGAATGGTCAGCGCGATCTGGGCCAGAGCGATGCCATAATAGCCCAGATAAATCCGGTGCGCGCCCATGCCGGGAAGGAAAAAAGCCAGCATTACCGCTATCCACCGTGATTTTATCGCTTCCGGCTGCGGATAGGCTCCAACCAGGCTGACGGTCGTCACCGTATCATCGGCCAAGTCAAAATTCACATCGTCTCCGGCTTCCGGCTCTCCGGGAGAATGCCATTGATCAAGATGAAATTCGTAAAAGGCATCATCGCTTTTGATCACACCAGTCTGCCTACCAAGATCAAAGCTTTCTATATGTCCAATCATTTTTTTACCGTGAAATTTGTTAAGGATAAGAGTCGCGCAGGTTCAGTCGTTTTTTATGCGTACGGCCAGCACGTCACAGCTGGCATGATGCAACACGCCATTGGCGGTAGACCCCAGCAACAGCGCCAGACCGCGCCGCCCGTGCGAGCCGACCACGATCAAATCGACGGCGTTGGCCTCGGCGACCCGGATGATTTCTGTTTTTGGGCTGCCCAGCTCCAGCCAGCGGCGCTCTTTCGGTACATCGAATTTTTCACCCAGCCGCGCCAGCCTGATTTTGGCGGCGTCCATCAGTTGCCCGGTCAAGTCGATATCGAAAGGAATCACCGGGCCATAAGCGGCATCGGTAATCGGTAGATTATCGACGATATGCACCAGACTAAGCTTGCCCCGGTGCATGTCGGCCATGGCTTTGGCCCGCTCGGCAATGGTCCGGCAGTGTTCGGAAAAATCGGTGGCGAGTAGAATGTGTTTATAATTTTCCATCGATCATGACCTCTTTGAACCGTGCGGGACGGCGAAAAACAATCCGGCGTGAACGCGCGCTACACCGCTTCGGGAAACAGAAACGCCAGAATCTGGTACATGGCGAAAAGATACAAAAACGCGATGCCCAGAGAAAACGGCAAGGATTGCGCCAGCGCATGACGGATGATATGCCCGGTCACCAGCCAATGCCACATCATAAGCGCCAGTATGACAAAAAACGCCAGCAGCGTCATGCGTCCGGCCATCATGCTGGTAAGCCCCGGTAACGCGAAAAAACTGATCAGCGCATCAGTCCCAAACAAGGCGCTAGCCGTTTGTACATAGCGCTCTCGTTTGCGCACCAGAAACAGCGCAATTTTGGCAAAAACAAGCATTAGCGTTATTTCCGCCGCCACCTGCAACAGAGAGTCAAACCAATCGGCAGTGATGTACAAAAGCAAAAAACTGATCAGCGCGTAAACTGCGATCAAACTGTACAGCAAGGCGTAAGACGAAGGAATATCCTGGGGGCTTTTTTTGAGCAGACAAATGTCGAAAAAAAGTTTTATCAGTTCATACATGACTTTTCCTCACCTCTTCAAGCTTTTCTTCGGCCATCAGCCAATCCATTTCCGCCCGCTCCAGCTTGCCATCGACTTCCGCTTTTTCGGCCAGCAACTGTATCAGCCGGTTTTTTTCCGCATCCTGATAAATGCCCGGGTCGGCCAGTTGTTGTTCAAGCCGGTGCTGGCGCTGATGCAATTGCTCGACGGCCTGTTCCGCGCGCTTGAGCGTATCGGTCAGAGGCTTCAATTGTTGTCGGCGCTCAGCGTCCTGTTTACGCTGATCTTTGCGCGATGACAGGGAGTCCGCCGCGCCCGAATCATCAATGTCTTTTTTTTGTTCGGCCAGCCAGAGCCGATAATCTTCCAGGTCGCCATCGAAAGGTTGCACCTGGCCTCCGGCCACAAGCCACAATTGATCGGTGACCGAACGCAGTAAATGCCGGTCATGCGACACCACCACCATCGCGCCTTCATAGTCTTGCAAGGCCATGCTCAAGGCATGGCGCATTTCCAGATCGAGATGATTGGTCGGCTCGTCCAGCAGCAGCAAATTGGGATTGCGGTAAACCAGCAAAGCCAGCACCAACCTGGCTTTTTCGCCGCCGGAAAACGGCCCGATAGGCTCCAGAACCTTGTCTCCCTGAAAATCAAATCCGCCCAGATAATTGCGCAGGTCTTTTTCGGCCGCTTTTTTATCCAGCTTTTGCATATGCCGGAGCGGACTTTCGTCCGCGCGCAATTGCTCTAGCTGATGCTGGGCAAAATAACCGATATTCAGCGCATCCGCCACCTGCTTGTTCCCGGCCAAAGGCGCCATGGCGCCCGCCAGAACTTTAATCAGGCTGGATTTACCGGCGCCGTTAGGCCCCAGCAAGCCGATTCTGTCACCCGGCGCCAAAGTTAAATTAACCTCATTGACCACCCGTGTTTCGCCATAGCCAATAGCAACCGCTTCCAACTGCAACAGGGGATTGGGCATTTTTACCGGCGCGGGAAAACTGAAATGAAACGGTGAATTGATGTGCGCCTGAGCGATCAGCTCCATGCGTTCGAGTGATTTGATCCGGCTTTGCGCTTGCCGGGCTTTGGTGGCCTGGGCTTTGAAGCGGTCGATAAAACTCTGGATATGCGCGATTTCGCGTTGCTGTTTTTCAAAAGCGGATTGCATTTGCGCCAGTTTTTCCGCCCGCATAAGCTCAAAGGCCGAATAATTGCCGGTATAAATTTCGGCTCTGTTCTGCTCGATATGAATAATGTGATCGGTGATGCTGTCGAGAAAATCACGGTCATGCGATATCAGTAACAAGGTGCCGGGGTATTTGCATAACCAGTCTTGTAACCAGATTACGGCATCCAGATCGAGGTGATTGGTCGGCTCGTCCAGCAGCAATAAATCAGAGCGGCACATCAAGGCTTGCGCCAGATTCAGGCGCATTCGCCAACCTCCGGAAAACGAGGTGACCGGGTTTTTCATTTCGTTCGAATTAAAGCCCAAACCGCTCATTAACCGCGCGGCGCGCGCCTCGGCGGTATAGCCCTGGGCCGCTTCGAAAGCGCCGTGCAGTTCGGCCAGCTTGAGCCCGTCATTGGCTTTTTCGGCATCCAGAAGTTGCTGTTGCAGCTTCTGCAACTGCCGGTCACCCTCCATGACATAAGCCAGTGCGGAACACGCCACCGCCGGTGTTTCCTGAGCGACATGCGCAATTTCGAGATCCGGCGGCATGGAAAAATCACCTTCATCCGCCTGTAATTCACCTTGCAGCAGCGCAAACAAACTGGATTTACCGGTGCCATTGGCTCCGGTCAACCCCGCTTTCTGTCCCCGATGCAGCGTGAACGAGGCATTGGCGAACAGTATCCGCACGCCGCGTCGCAAGGTAACATTTTTAAAATTCAGCATGGCTACAGATTCCTGAAACAGCTCGATTATACTTAAACCGGTTCATTATCCGAGACGTTCGATCATTTTTTCCGCCTGCCCCACAAATTCATCGAGATTGCCTTTTTTGACGGTTTCAACCGGTATCACCAACGCGGTATTGAGGCTGATATAAATATAGACATAACGCTTGCCTTCCCGCTCGACTCTGACCAGCTCGCTCCAGGCCATTTTATTTTTACCGCTGGGTGATTTTTCCAGCAGAAATTGCGGCTCGATGGTCAGCGTATAGGCACCGAACAAGTTGATCTTTTCTTTGGGCGTATAGTTATTCAAAATCTGACGACGCAAATCCAGCATGATGATTTTAGGCGACAACAACGACCATAATAGAGCAATACCTATCGCATAACCGGCCGACATAAAGTTATGGTAATAAAAATAATAGAAAGCGCCGATCAGCGCCAGCATTCCGGGAACGATCAGACGATTTTTTCTGATGCTTTTTTGAATCTCATCAGACCTCATAAACTCGATTTCATTAAAATGGATTAAATCTTCTTCCCGGAATTCGTATTCAATTTCAAACATGATGGCTTCTTGTTAATGTAAAAAAATAAAGCAAGACAAAACTTGCGCTTTTTGCCTGGAATCTCTGCTAATGCATTTTGATTTTTGCGTGAGCGCCGCGCCTGAACAGGTTGGAAAGCGTCAACATCGCGGTTCTGAAATAACCATGAACCGCAATCTGGTGCATTTTATACAGTGACAGATACACCACGCGCGCAATGAAGCCGCCGATTGTCACGGTGCCCATCAGGTTCCCCATCAGATTGCCGACGGTCGAATATTTGCCCAGCGACACCAGCGAACCATAGTCGTAGTAAACATATTTGACAGGACCTTTACCGGCCAGTCGATTGACGATGCTTTTGCTCACCGTCGTGGCTTGCTGGTGCGCCGCCTGCGCGCGCGGCGGCACAGTGTGCTCGTGTCCAGGCCACGGGCAGGCCGCGCAATCGCCGATGGCGAAAATGTTGTCATCGGTGGTTTTCAGATACTCATCGACCACCAGTTGATTGATACGATTGGTTTCCAGGCCGTCGAGCCCGCGTATCCAGTCCGGCGCCTTGATACCTGCCGCCCACACTTTAAGACCGGCTTCTATGAATTCACCCGTATGCGTCGTTATGCCTTGCCGGTTCACTTCGGTGACGCGGCGGTCCAGTTTGAGATCGATGCCCAGTTTCACCAATTGCTGTTGTGTGGCGCGCGCCAGTTTGAGCGGCAATGCCGGTAACAGTTGAGCGGCCGCTTCGATAATGGTGATTTTCACCGCGCCGCCCTGATCAAGCCCGTAAACCGCCAGAAGATGGGTGACTTCATGTAATTCAGCCGACAGTTCAACGCCCGTCGCACCGGCGCCGACAATAGCGATTGACAGCGGCTTATCGCTGTGTTTGTTTTGATCGACGTGGCTTTTGATATAAGCCTCGACCAGGCGCTTTTGAAATTTAAAAGCCTGCGCCGCACTGTCCAAAAACAGGCAATGTTCGGCAACGCCTTTGATATTGAAACTGTTACTGACACTGCCGACCGCCATAACCAGGGTATCATAGGCGAAAGTACGGCCTGGAATCAGTTGTTCACCGCTTTCAGTGTAAACCGGACTGACGTAGACTTCTTTTTTGGCGCGGCTGAGGCCTTCCATTTTACCCAGCCTGAAGCGGAAATGATTGCGATGCGCCTGCGCCAGATATTGCACCTGCTCGGTCTCATCCAGCGTTCCGGCCGCCACCTCATGCAGCAATGGCTTCCAGATATGGGTGGAGGAAGCATCGATCAAGGTCACTTCCGCCAAGCCTTTTTTACCTAATATCCGGCCCAGTCGGGTCACCAGCTCAAGCCCCCCGGCGCCGCCGCCAACAACCACTATTTTATGTTTTTCGTTATTATTATCCGTCATCATGTCCCCTCAGACGATCATTTGCCGCCGCCAAAAAGTTCGCAGGCAGGCATCGTTGTATTTTTTTACCGCATTATACGCATTACATCTGAAATTTCGGCATCGGCCAAAGTGCGCGGGGCATTTTACTATTATTCATTTTCCGCTCCCGTTATTTAATCAAGCAAAACGCCTGAAACTGTAATACTATGCACTTTCATCGATGCTATCCGAGTTGAATTATGCGCCCGTTTATTTTCTTTTTCCCGCTGCTCGTGTCGTTTTTTGCATTCGCGCAAGAAGCGCCGCCGCCACCGGATATAGAAGGGCTTCCCGAGCCGCCCGATGCGCTCATGCCGATAGAAAGCGGCGAGACCATGGAACCGGACATCACCATTATCCGCAAAGGCAAGCAAACCATACAAGAATACCGTATAAACGGCGACCTTTACATGATAAAAATCATTCCTGACCGGGGCTTCCCCTACTATATGATCGATACCGACGGCGATGGCAATCTGGACGTGCGCGGCACCGACCTGGAAAAAGGCATACATATCAATCAGTGGAAACTGCTGGAATGGGATTGAGACACCCGCAAATTTCAAATTGATCATGACCTATAAAACAATCGACAAAATACTCCGGGATAAAAGCATTGAAGTCTCAGCGGCTGAAGTGCACGGTATTGCCACCGGCATGTTGTGCATCGATGCAGGCACGAGCGCCGACCAGTGGCTGTCCGAACTTTTTACCGATACGCAATTGACTGATGACCTCATCGCCCCATTGACACAGCTTTTTACACAGCTGTCCGAAAAACTGGCGTCTGACGACTACAGCTTTGATTTGTTGTTACCGGACGACGACAATGACCTGGAAACAAGGGTAGAGGCGCTAAGAACCTGGTGTCAGGGCTTTCTGTTTGGCGCAGGCGCTGCCCATGCCGCTGCCGAAACCGGCAAAGATGTCCGTGCGCTTGACAGTACCCCGGAAACCCGGGAAATTATGCAAGACATTGTCGAATTTACCAAAATGGCCGCACCCGGTACAAGTTCTCACCTGGAAGAAGAGATTGCGGCTTTAACCGAAATCCATGAATATCTTCGGGCGGCCGTACTGCTGATTCGTGATGAATTCATCACGCCTGCCCACCTCACTTATCATTGACAGCGCCGCCGATTGGGTTAATTGCTATGTTTTACTTATCAACAGTGACTTCCCTCGATGAAACAAACAGAATTTAAAAAACGCCGCAAGCAGTTAATGCAGCAGATAGGGAAAGGCAACATCGGCCTGATCGCGAGCGCTTCGACGCGAACCCGCAACAGGGATGTCGATTATCCTTTTCGGCAAGATAGCGATTTTTATTATTTGACCGGATTTAATGAACCCGAAGCCCTGGCGGTTTTTATTCCCGGCCGGACGCAAGGCCAATATCTTTTGTTTTGCCGCGAATATGACGAGAAAAAAGCGCTATGGGAAGGTGCCCATGCGGGTTTGGGCGGCGCCACCCGTGATTATGGCGCGGACGACGCTTTTCCCATCGATGATCTGGATGAAATCCTGCCGGGACTGCTCGAAAACAAGGCCAAAGTGTTTTATCCGATGGGTCAGAACAGTGATCTGGATCATCATTTATTGGATTGGGTGCATCACTTGCGCAGCCAGTCGCGTACGGGAATCTGCGCACCGCTGGAGCTGGTGTCACTGGAACAAATCCTGCATGAAATGCGCCTGATCAAAAGCGCCGCTGAACTTCAGTTGATGCGCAACGCCGCAGAAATATCGGCCCAGGCCCATGTCAAAGCGATGCAAAGCTGCAAGCCCGGACTGTTCGAATATCAAATCGAAGCGGAAATGATTTATCATTTTCAACAGCGGGGCTTGCGCGCTGTGGCTTATCCTTCCATTGTCGCCACCGGTAAAAACGCCTGCGTGCTGCATTACACCGACAATAAAGACAAATTGAAACACGGCGATTTATTGCTGATCGACGCGGGCGCCGAATGCGACCATTATGCCGCCGATATTACCCGCACTTTCCCGGTTTCAGGGCGTTTCACCGAGCCGCAAAAGCTGCTTTATCAACTGGTACTGGAAGCCCAGTCCGCCGCGCTGGCTCAAATCAAGCCCGGAGAGCCCTGGAATGCCGCTCATGACGCCTCGGTAAATGTGCTCACCAAAGGCTTGGTAGCCTTGGGTCTGCTCAAAGGTAAAGTATCCAAGCTGATAAAAAACGAAGCTTACAAAGCGTTTTACATGCACCGCATCGGACATTGGCTGGGCATGGATGTGCACGATGTCGGTGACTACAAAGTAGCTGGCGACTGGCGTCTGCTGGAAGCGGGTATGGTTCTGACGGTCGAACCCGGTCTTTATATACCTGCCGATTGCAAGACAGTAGCCGAGCAATGGCGCGGTATAGGCATACGCATCGAAGATGACGTGCTGGTCACGGCCGATGGCCATGAAGTATTGACCGGCCTGGCGCCTAAAACCGTTGAAGAAATTGAAGCCCTGATGCAGGCCGCCTGATGCGAAAAAATTACGATGTCTTGATTGTCGGCGGCGGATTGGCCGGTAATTGTCTGGCGCTGGCGTTAAAAAATTCAGAGCTCGATGTTGCGATCATCGAAGCCCAAACCCAACAGAAGCTTTATAACTCACCGGCAGGAGACCGGGCCCTGGCTCTGGCGGTCGGCACCGTGACGATGCTGGAAGCGCTGGGCATCTGGCAAGGCGTCAAACAGGCGGCTACCGCGATAAAAAATATCCATGTCTCCGATCAAGGTCATTTCGGCAAAACCCGCCTGTCGGCGCAAAAAGCACAGGTAGCCGCTTTTGGTTATGTTATTACCGCCCGTGACCTTGAGACTCATGTCGCGCATTTGCTCGAACAGACTGCTATCACACGGCTGTGTCCCGCCCGCATCGAAGGCTTGGCGAGCACGGAACAAACCATCAGCGTCAACTTGGACTACCGGAATGAAAAAACGCAATTGGCCGCAGGTTTAGTGGTAGGCGCCGATGGCGCCCATTCCGCAGTGCGCAAATTACTCGACATCGATCAACAACGCATTGATTATGGGCAAACCGCCCTAGTCACTACCGTCAACTGTGAATTGCCCCATCGTAATACCGCTTATGAGCGTTTCACCAACGTCGGCCCGCTGGCCCTGCTGCCGGTCGGCAGTCGGCAATGCGCTGTGGTCTGGTCGCGCACGCCGCAACAGACGGCCTTATTGCTTGAAATGAGCGATGCCGACTTTATCTGTCAATTGCAACAGTGTTTCGGCTACGCTTTGGGGGAGCTGACGCTGGCCGCGCCGCGCAGAGCTTTTCCATTGACACTGATTCAGGCTGAAACCTTGCTGAAAGGACGAGCGATTCTGATCGGCAATGCCGCGCATCAATTGCATCCGGTGGCCGGTCAAGGCTTTAATTTAGGGCTTCGCGATGTGGCACTGCTGGCCGAAAGGCTGATCGAGCAGCACAAAAACGGTCTCGATATTGGCGATTTTGTCTTTTTAACGCGCTACAGCCAAGCCCGGCAACAAGACCTGAAAAAAGTGGTCGGTTTTACCCACTCGCTGGTGCGAATTTTTTCCAATGACAATTTGCCTCTGGCGGGTTTGAGAAATCTCGGCTTGGACCTGCTCGACCTCATGCCCGGCGCTAAAAGCATACTGACGCAACAGGCCATGGGACTGGCCGGACACCTGCCACGCATTGGCAACAGGAGACCAGGCGATGACCGAGCGTTTTGAAGTAATTGTGGTCGGTGGCGGCATTGTCGGTGCTACCGCAGCCTGCGCTTTGGCGCAAGGTGGCCTGACCGTGGCACTGTTGGATGCCCGTACCCCTGAACGAGACTGGCCCAAAACACCGAAAGATATTCGGGTGTCGGCACTGACCAAAGCTTCTGAAAATATATTGACCGCACTGGGAGTCTGGGCGGGCATGGTGCAACGCGGCGTTTGCGCTTATCGGGACATGCGCGTCTTCGATGCCCGAGCAGACGGCGCTTTGCATTTTGACACCGCCAACACGGTATTTCCCGAACTGGGCCATATCGTCGAAAACCGAGTGACTGTCGCGGCTTTATGGGATGTTTTGGCGACACTGCCGACAGCCACCTGCATAACACCGGCCCAGGTAGCGCAAACCGACATTAGCGGCAATGGCCGCAGCGTTACCCTGACTGGCGGCCGCCGTCTGGAAGCGGATTTGGTCATCGCCGCCGATGGCCGCGACTCGGCATTGCGCGCACTGACCGGCATCGGCGTAAGCGGCTGGGAATATCATCAGGATGGACTGGTCGCCACCGTGCAAACCGAACACAGCCACCAGGTTACGGCCTGGCAACGCTTTCTGAAACAAGGGCCGCTGGCGTTTTTGCCTCTCGATGACGGCTCTTGCTCCATTGTCTGGACGTTATCGACTGCTACTGCAAAAACCTATCTGGCGCTTGAAAAGCAGGATTTTCTAAAGACGCTGGAGCAAGCGTCGGGCGGCATTTTGGGCAAGATGCTCACTGTGGGGCCGCGCGCGGCTTTTCCGCTTCGGTTTCAATACGCCAAACGCTATACCGCTGAACATTTCGCGCTGATAGGCGATGCCGCCCATGCCATGCATCCTTTGGCCGGACAAGGCGCCAATGCCGGTTTACTGGATGCGGCGGCGCTGGCGGAACTGGTCATTGCCGCCAAGACGGCGGGCAGACCTTTAGCGGGCAAGCAGTATTTAAGAAAATATGAGCGCTGGCGGAAAGGCGATAATTTAATGATGCAAGCAAGCATGGATTTGGTCAACAAAACTTATCGGGTGTCCGCGCCGAAATTCATCAGGCTGCGTTCTGTGGGAATGAACTGGATCGATCATTCAATCCGCATCAAAACCTATCTGAACCGCTACGCCATGGGTTTGCGTGATGATTTGCCAAAATTGGCAGGAACCGGAACCGGTACACAGCAAGAGCGTTTTGGCGAAGACTTTTGAATAAACGGGTTTACCCGGCTCCTTGACTTCTGGTATATTCAAAATCAGGCATGCTAAGTTCATGATTCAGCGTGTGCAAAATGCTGAAAATGCAAACGTGAAGACAAACAGGTGGACATTATGGCGGTAGGGTTATATGTATTGACGACTTTTTTCGTCGCTTATGTCGTTTATGTCGTCATTAGCGATGAAATTAAAAAAACGCCGAAAGGCCGATAACATAAAATAATAAAAAAAGTGGAGGGGTTATGGCAGAAGTATTATTTATCTTGACGACCATTTTTGTCGCTTATGTGGTTTATGTCGTGATCGGTGACCAAATGACCGAAATCAAGGCAATGACGTCAAAATCCAGCTCAGAGCACAGCGCCACTGTCACCAGGGCAGCCGCTGAAGTTCAGGTGGTAGCCGAAAAACCGGTGGCTCAAACGGTTGCCGCCCAGAAACCGGCCACGAAAAAAACGGCGTCATCGTCATCAACAGTTACTAAAGATAGCTTGAAAAATCCCGAGACCGGCGAGGTGGTCAACATGCCGACCAATTATCGTTTTGCCAAACGCTGGATAAAAGAAGCCCTGGTGCAAGAGAGCTTGCTCGACAAAATTTATAAAACCAATGAGCTCGATGACAAAACCAATGCAAAAATCAAACGCGCATTGAATAAACTAAGCAAGATGGAACAATACAAAGTTTAAAAAACCAACACTGCAAGTGTATACGTTACCGAGTTTATTACTGCACTGTATGATTTTTTTAGCTTTTAAAAGGCGGCTTTGGCGAAGGGTGGTATCTCTTTGCCACGGGAACCAATCTCAGCAAAAAATTCTACATTTTTTGCAGGATGTGCTAACGCTTAACATAACATTAAAGTTTTTGAGCGTACAGAAAATCGGGCCTACTGAGCCTGGTACACGGAGTCGTCTGGAACGCTAAGATCATTCAATTAGTTTAAGGTATTTTTGATACAAACTGTCAGGGTCTTCTGCGTGTTTCGGGTCTTTGTCGATACAATCCACCGGACACACTTCTATGCATTGCGGCAGGTCATGATGGCCTACACACTCGGTGCATAAATCCGGATCGATAATATAAATGTCGTCGCCCTGCGAAATCGCGCCATTGGGGCACTCCGGCTCGCACACATCGCAGTTGATACATTCGTTTTCAATAATAAGCGCCATCACTTCTCCTGGCTGAATTTCCCGATCAATTTCTGTTGTACCAATTCGGGAACAAAACTGGAAACATCCCCTTTCAAGCGCGCAATTTCTCGGATCATGCTCGATGAGATAAACTCATATTGCTCCGCCGGTGTTAAAAATACGGTTTCCAGTTCCGGCGACAGGCGGCGATTCATACCCGCCAACTGAAATTCGTATTCAAAATCGGATACCGCGCGCAAGCCTCTGATTATAACATTCGCGCCTTGCTCTCTAGCACAATCCACCAGTAAATTATCAAAACCTATCACCGATACATTACTGAAATCAGCCATAATGGCACGGACCAATTCCACCCGTTCGTGTATCGAAAACAGCGGCGTTTTATTGCTGCTGGCGGCGACGGCAACGATGATTTTCTTATAAAGCCTGGAAGCCCGGGCGATCAAATCGAGATGACCGTTAGTGACTGGGTCGAAGGTGCCGGGATAGATTGCGGTGATATTCATTTTATACGGCAAGGTTAAAAAAGCTTCAGTATAAGGGGATTGCTAAACAATTTCATCCTGCTACAAGTCAATGGCCCGGTTTATCAGGCACTCTTACGTGCAAACAAATGATACCCGACTTCCCCGGCTTTTTTGCTTTTGAGCAAAATCCAATTGGCCGGTATCGCTTCCAGTTTCAAGCCGCTTTCAACTTCGACATAAATCCTTGCGCCGGGCGCGAGCCAGCCTTTTTCTTCGAGCCATTGACAGGTTTGCAGCGCCTGGTTCCGGGAAAAGGGCGGATCCAGAAAAACCAGGTCGAACGGCTCGGGGTCACTTGCCAAAAAACGAAAAACATCCTGTCTGACGATTTTTATTTGATGCGCCGACAGCATCTCGGCACTGTCTTTTAAATAGCGGCACGCCAGTGCGTCCGTTTCTACTTGCACGACATTTTTAGCGCCTCTGGACGCTGCCTCAAAACCTAAAGCACCGCTGCCTGCATACAAATCCAGGCAGCGACTACCGCTCACCTCGTTTTGCAGCCAGTTGAACAGCGTTTCCCGCGCCCGTGCCGGTGTCGGTCTGAGCCCCGGTAAATCAGGGAATTGAAGCTGTCGGCTGCGCCAGTTGCCGCCAATGATTCTGAGTTTATTTTGCATCGTCGTGTTCAGGCCCGCCCACGGTGATCGTTTGCAGCAGCTTGGGGTCAATACGTCTTTTAAAGGCGTCTTTAATCGAAGCGACGGTCACGGCATTGACTTTATCCTGAAAAGTATCCAGATAATCCAGCGGCAAATCATAAAAACCGATCATTTCGACATAACTGGTCAATTCGCTGTTGGTGTCAAAACGCATCACAAATCCGCCGGTGATATTTTTCTTGGCATCTTCGAGTTCGGCTTGCGTCGGCCCTTTATCGATAAAATCCTGCAAAACCTGATTCATAACGGTCAGAGCTTCCTCGGCCTGGTCGTTGCGCGTTTGCAAGCCCATCGTAAAAGGCCCTTTTCTGAACATCGGCGCGAAATAACTGTAGGTACTGTAAGCCAAACCGCGTTTTTCCCTGACCTCTTCAAACAATCGGGATACCATCGCGGCGCCGCCCAGAATATGGTTGCCGACATAAAGTGAATAATAATCGTCATCTTTGCGATACACGCCGGGCATTCCGCTCATGACATGAGTTTGCGCCGAAGGAAATTGAATGTGCTCGGTGTGGCCTTGCGTCGGCAGGGCCACTTCGGGTATCGCGGCGGGTTTATGCCCAGGCGGCAATCCCGCCAGCAATTTTTCCGAAGTGTGCTCGGCCTGCTTTCGCGTTAAATTGCCAATAATCACTATCTGGGCATTAGCGGCCACATAATAGCGTTGATAGAATTGCTTCAAATCGTCCCGTGACAATTTCGCCACGCTTATCTGCGTACCGGTGGACGGGTGCGCATAAGGATGTGCACCGTAAACCGCCTGATAAAACGCAATATCCGCCAATGCCGAAGGTGATGCCTGCTGGTGCTTCAAAGCGGCCAGAGTTCGGTTTTTTTCGCGGTCAAAATCGGTTTGCGCAAAGCGCGGTTGCGTCAAGATAAGCTGCAAGGTTTCGACTGCAGGGTCGAATAAATCCTTTTGTGTCAAGGTGCGCACGGATAACCAGGCGCTATCTCTGGAAATGCCGCTGGAGAATTGAGCGCCGACATTTTCAAAGCGCTGGGCAATTGCGTCCGCATCCAACGCGCCTGCGCCGGTATCCAATAAACCCGAAGTCAACGCGGCAACACCGAATTTTTCGCCATCACGCGCACTTCCGGCATCGAAAGTCAGGCGGATATCGACCATGGGCAGATCGTCTGAATGCACATAAAAAACCTTAGCGCCGCTTGTCGTCGGCCAGGTTTCGATGGCCGCCGCCGACCAGACTAACGGGCTGAACAAGATAAAGGCAAGGCTGATCAGGCTGATACGCATTAGTTGGACTCCTTGTTTTTACTGCCGGTTTTCACATTGTTGATAGCTTGCGGCTCCAGATAGGCCACACTCAGGTTGTTTTCGGTGAAATATTTTTTCGCCACGGCCTGTATTTGTTCCGCCGTGATCCGGCTGACCTTGTCCACATATTCATCCGCTTTCTGCCAGCCCAGTCCCACCGTTTCCAACAGCCCTAATTGCATACCCTGATAGAACATGGAGTCCCTCTCATAAACGGCCTGGGCAAGCACCTGGGCCTTGATGCGTTTGAGCTCATCCGGCTGAACCAATTCTTTTTGCAGATTTTCGATCTGGGCGATCAACGCTTTTTCCACTTCATCCAACGTCTTGCCTTGTACCGGCACCGCCTCCAGCATAAACAGCTCTTCCATGCGTGAAGTCAAACCATAGCCTGCGTTGGCCGATACTGCGATTTGCTGGCCACGTACCAGATTAGCCTGCAAACGCGCGCTATCGCCGCCATCGAGTACTCCGGCCAGTACCTCCAAAGCATAAGCTTCCCATTCGTTGACGACGGTTTTCAGGACCGGCACTTTATACCCCAATAGCAGATAAGGCAGTTTGGCGGGTAATTTGACTGTCATGCGCCGAATACCCAGTTGTTCGATTTCCGTCTGGGGTTTGACCGGTTGAATATCGCTGGCTTCGAGCGCGCCGAAATACTGTTCGGCCAGGGCAAAAACAGCCGCCGCCTCGACATCGCCGACCACTACCAGCGTCGCGTTATTGGGCCTGTACCAACGCTGGTACCAGGCATTGAGATCAGCTATCGTATAATTGGCAATGTCGGAAGGCCAGCCGATGATAGGATTTTTGTAAGGGCTGTTGGAATAGGCCAACGCGGTCAAATGTTCCTGGGTTTTAGCCTGAGGCTTGTCATCGGTACGCATCCTGCGTTCTTCGGTGACCACTTGTAGTTCTTTTTGCAACTCCGCGCCCAACAAATGCAGGTTACGCATACGGTCGGCTTCCAGCTCAAAGCTGACCGCCAGCCGTGATTTTTCCATGGTTTGGAAATAGGCAGTGTAATCTCGGCCGGTAAACGCATTTTCGTTGCCGCCATTGGCGGCAATAATGCGTGAGAACTCGCCCGGTTGCAATTTGTCGGTGCCTTTGAACATCATGTGTTCGAGCATGTGTGAAATACCGGTGATACCGCCCGGTTCGTAACTCGACCCGACTTTGTACCAAACCTGAGATACCACCACCGGCGAGCGGTGATCCTCCTGTACCAGAACTTTGAGGCCGTTGGCCAGAATTCTTTCATGGACTTTGATTTTGGCATGGACGCTTACAAAAGGCATCCATAACAGCAGTGCAATCAGTATTCGAAACTTCATATCATCCTCTTGGTAAAAATGGATGCGCTTGCGACTATTTCATTAATCAATAGTTCACTGTATTCTATAGGAGACTTCCGCAAACAGTGCAGATTCTCTTACCATTCAAGCTATGTTTATAAACAAATGACAAGTGAAGCGCCCAGATTTTCCTGGCAAAATTATTTAGCATTGTGCAAACCCAAAGTGGTGCTGCTCATTGTCTTTACCGCAATTGTCGGCATGCTGTTGGCCGTCCCAGGGCTGCCTCCCGTTGGCCTGTTATTGATCAGCACTTTCGGTATCGGCCTGGCGGCCTCTTCGGCTGCC
This sequence comes from Gammaproteobacteria bacterium HGW-Gammaproteobacteria-3, assembly GCA_002843155.1. Lineage (GTDB taxonomy): Bacteria > Pseudomonadota > Gammaproteobacteria > Methylococcales > Methylomonadaceae > PGZD01. The sequence goes on along the minus strand of PGZD01000040.1, from coordinate 9,687 downwards.
GCCATCAACCATTACCTCGACCAGAAAGCCGATGCCGAAATGGGCCGCACCCAAAACCGGCCGCTGCCCATGGGTACGCTCAAACCATCTCAGGTCATGGTCTTCGCGGTGTTTCTTGGTATTGTCTCCATGCTGCTGCTGACCTTTTGGGTCAACCCTTTAACCGCTTTTCTCACTTTTTTATCGCTGATAGGTTATGCCGTTGTTTATACTGTTTACCTGAAGCGCATGACGCCGCAGAATATCGTCATCGGCGGCGCGGCCGGCGCGGCGCCGCCGATTTTAGGCTGGTGCGCGATGACCGGGGAAGTACACCCTTACGCACTGCTGCTTGCTTTGATTATTTATGTCTGGACGCCGCCGCATTTCTGGGCCTTGGCCATTGCCCGGCGCGAAGAGTATGCGAAAGTCCTGATTCCGATGCTGCCGGTGACCCATGGCGTGGAATTTACCCGTCTGCAAATCCTGCTTTATACCGTGTTGTTATTGCTGGTTACACTACTGCCTTATCTGACCGGCATGAGCGGTCTGATTTATCTTGCGGCGGCGTTACCTTTGGGTTTCGGTTTTATTTACTACGCGCTGTTGATGATGCGCCGCAAAGACGATAAAACCGCGATGCAGACTTTCGGTTTTTCGATTATTTATTTAATGATCATTTTTGCCGCCTTGCTCATCGATCATTATATTTTCATTCGTTTTTAATGGCTACCATGCACCGATTCGATAAAGCGGAGCACCCCTTCGCCCCCTATATCCGCATTCTGGGCAAAGGCAAAAAAGGCTCCCGTCCACTTACCCGCGATGAAGCTTACGAAGCCATGCGCATGATCCTGGCGGGCGCCGTCGAACCGGCCCAACTGGGCGCGTTTTTGATGCTGATGCGGGTCAAGGAAGAAACCCGCGAAGAATTGGCCGGTTTTGTCCAGGCTGCCCGTGATTCGTTCATTCAACCCGGCCTGACCTCGCCGGTTGACCTGGATTGGTCGTCCTATGCCGGTAAACGCCGCCATCTACCCTGGTTCTTGCTGTCGGCTCTGCTATTGGCGGAAAACGGCATTACGGTGTTCATGCACGGCGCCAGTGGCCATACCTCAGGCCGAATTTACACGCAGCATGTTTTGACTTATCTCGGGATAAACCACGCCACGTCATTGCAAGAAGCGGAGCGGCAACTCAAACAACACCGTTTCAGTTATTTGGCATTGGAATATTTCTGCCCCAGACTGCATGAAATTATCGAATTGCGCGCGTTGCTGGGGCTGCGCTCGCCGGTGCATACCCTGGCGCGGCTGTTAAATCCGTTCGATGCGCCCTACAGTATTCAAGGCATATTTCATCCCGGCTACAGACCGGTACACCAAGAAGCCGCCTTATTGCTCAAACAACCGCATGTCGCGGTATTCAAAGGTGAAGGCGGCGAAGTGGAGCGCAATCCGGACATGGATTGTCTGGTGCAAAGCGTCCATCACGGTGCATTATCCGATGAATTGTGGCCCGCCTTATTCAAGCGCCGCCACGTCAAGGCCGAAGACCTCGATCCCCGGCAACTGTCGGCGCTTTGGCGCGGCGAGCTTGACGATGAATTCGCGCAAGCGTCGGCAATAGGTACCGCCGCTATCGCCCTTAAACTGTTAGGACGAGCCGACAGCCAGCAACAGGCTTATGGCATGGCCGAAGATTTCTGGAAAAATCGCTGTAGAAATAAATATCCCGCGAGCTAAGTTATAATAGCGCAACATTCATACATGGCGGATTCAACTAACAAGTGCACTTCATTTCCTGATTATCAAAAAGAGTCGGTATTACACGAAGCAACGACAGCACCACAAAGCTAGCAAACTAAACAGATCCAAAGGTTTAATTTAAGCATGAAACTTACACTACAAGAACAATTACTTAAATCAGGTCTGACCAGTAGCGCAAAAGTCAAGGCAGTCAAAACACAAAAACGCAAACAGGCCAAACAGCAGCAGCAAGGACAAACCGTTGCTACTGATGAAGTCAAAGCGATGGCCGAAAACGCCCGGATGGAAAAAGCCGAAAAAGACCGGCTGTTGAACCAGCAGCGTCAGGAAGTGCTGGAGAAAAAGCAAGTGGCCGCGCAAATCCGGCAGTTGATCGAGCAGAACAAATTGCCGCAGGATTATGACAACGGCAGTCAATATAATTTTACCGATAATACCGCCGTCAAATCGGTTTATGTGAGCCGGAATAATCGGGAGCAGCTTGTTCAAGGCAAACTGGCCATCGTCAAATTCAACCAGGGCTATGAACTGATACCGGCGGCAATCGCCCAAAAAATTCAAGCACGCGCGTCAGGCTTCGTTGTGTTACTGAATCAGCCTGATGCAGCAGGGCAGGAAAATGACGCTTATGCTGAATTCCAAATACCCGACGATTTGCTGTGGTAGCGATATTTCGAGTCCTTCACCCGATATCGGGCTGCTATCAGCCTGTCGGCACAATGCTGCAATGGCATTGACAGCGGGAATGGCGCGGGGTATTGTGGCGGCTGGATTAATCCGGTCCTGGTTAAAAGCAACTTCCGGGAATAAGGCAAGGTTCCTGGTCTGGGTTGTGACAAGATAGCCTGGTTTCCGGCAGTCGGTAAAAACTCTTCACACAATTGTAGATTCAGGAGTCATTCATGAAAAAAATAACACTAACCGCTTTGTTGTTATGTACGTCGTCATCCGTTTTTGCGGTATCGCCGGGTGGGCCAAACTGCGGTTGGGGCAATATGATGTTTGAAGGCAAGGCGGGTACCGGTTATCACTTGCTGGGTACCACTTTCAACAATAGCTTCGGCAATAACACTTTTGGTATGTCCAGTGGCACCAACGGTTGTAATACCGGCGGTAGGTTGACTTACGGGGGTAGAAGCCTGCTGTCGTTTTCCAATATTCTGACCGAATTCAGCGAAGACGTTGCCCAGGGTGATGGTGAAGCGCTGGATGCTGTGGCTGTCATGTTCGGCATCGAAAAACAGGATCGCGGCGCTTTCGCCGAAGTGGCGCACGCCAATTTCGATAAACTGTTCCCTTCCGAAAACGTAAGCGCCGAGCAGGTTTTACAAACATTGTTCGAAGTCATGAAAAATGACCAGCGTCTGGCTAAATACGCAGTTTAATATACTTCGCGCGGTCGTGTTTGCGGATTTTATGACATAAGCTATTTTGTTCGACGCTTACAAGGAGGTAAGCGGTAGACTGCGTCGGGAACAGACAGTCGAGAGCAAGGCGCGAAAACTTGAGCGTAGCCCAATCTATGTAACTGTTTTCGCAAAGCTTCTGCTCACGCCCCTTACCTACATCCCTGTAGGCAACGCCGCTATCGGACAAAATAGCGAGTTAGCTTACCAGCAAATGTGGCCGCGCGAAGTATAAATAGTTTCCCTCTCCATAAAACGAGCCGCGCAGATTTTTCCGCGTAGCTCGTAGCCTTGCCGTTTCCCGAGCAGTCAACGTAATGCCGTTTATTCTCAATGCAGTGTTCGGTCTCGTGGGGTTATTGTTCCCGCTTTTTGTCAATGCCGACAGCAACCCTATCTTGCCTGATTCCGGCCTGAAGCCCTCGCAGTTAAAAGCGCTATCCCTGCAACCGGCCTGGCTGAAACTGCTGCATTATCGAAATAACAGTTTAATCGAGGATTTTGACAGCTATGTCGATGATGCGAGCTTCTTTTATGCGCCCAACGGTCGGCACGACCCTGAAGCGGAGCTGATCGCCACGCTACAGGCTTTTTTCGATAGCAAAACGCCGGACAACAGCCACGCGCAATGCCGATTTCCGGCCCGCCTGCGCTGGTTGAGCGAAAACCTCGGTCTCGACACCCGTCAGTTACCTGCCGTCAACTGCAAGAATTATCAGCAATGGCGCCAGGAAATGAACGCCGGTGGCGTCAGCTTGATTTTTGCTTCCGCCTATCTGAACAGTCCTTCGTCGATGTTCGGCCATACTCTGCTCAGGCTCGACCCGAAGCCTGGAGCGGAGCATTCGGATTGGTTGTCGTACGCGCTTAATTTCGGCGCCATTATCGACCCGGACGACAATTCTTTATTTTATGCATTCAAAGGCATTGCAGGCGGCTATCCCGGGCGTTTTCAGCTCATGCCTTTTTTTAAGAAAATTCAAGAATACAGTTTCATGGAAAACCGTGATTTATGGGAGTATCAGCTCAATCTCAGCGCGATTGAAATCGAGCGCTTGATGGCTCATCTCTGGGAATTACAAAACATCGATTTCGCTTATTTTTATGTCTCTGAAAATTGTTCGTTCCGCTTGCTTGAATTATTGGACATCGCCCGACCCGGCAGCCATTTGACCGAAGGCTTCACGCTCACGGTAATTCCATCGGACATTATCCAGGCCGTCAACGAACACGATTTTATTGCTTCGGTGCATTACCGTCCTGCGCAAGCCGTAGAGTTGCAACACCAGCTAAAAGCAATCCCGCAAAATTATCGGCCTTTAATTGAAAGTTTGTCTGAAAATCCGGAGGCAACGGCAGAGGTTCGATTTAAACAAGCGCCGCTCACCTTGCAAAAGCAGTTGCTTGCAGCCGCTTACCAGTTGCTGCGCTATCAGGCGGCTGGTGCGAAACGCGATGCGACCGCCGCCAAAAAACGCTTTAAACTATTAAAGCTGTTAAGTAATTATCCACCGGATTCGGTGCCTGTGGACTACCCTGTGCCCACCGATCCCAAAAGCGGGCATCGTTCGCACCTGGCCTCAGTCGCGGCCGGTTATGGCGATGGCACGGCTTTTACCGAATTGGGCTACCGGCAGAATTATCACGATTTGCTGGACAATCCGGTCGGCTATTTCAAAGGTGCAGCCATCGATTTTATGAATCTGAATGTGCGCTTTTATGAGGATAACCGGTACCGGCTGCAAAAACTGGAACTGCTGAATATTACCTCGTTAAGTCCGCGTGACAGGTTCTTCAAGCCCATTTCCTGGCGGCTGTCCACGGGAGCCGCCTATCAGGATTACGGTGACGACAGGTTGTCGGTATTTGTCAACGGCGGCGCCGGTGTCACCTATTCCTGGTTTGACAGGCAGCTAGGTTACGCCCTGGTCAATGCTCATATCGAGCACAACGACAATTTCGACTATGCGCTGGAGCCGGGCTTGGGGCTTACTGTGGGCCAGTTATATTATTTCAGCTCAGGCACCAGCCAATTGCTGTTCGACGGCAAGATTTTTATCGACGGCAGCTATTTGTATCAGGCGGGTCTGAAACATAATTTCGTGCTCGCGCGTAATCATGCCTTGCGCTTTTCAGTCAAGCAGCTCTGGAACAACCACGAAAACTTTAATCAGGCACAACTTTCCTATCGGTTTTATTTCTGATGAAGGTCATCGAGCTGATAGCTATCAGCGCTTTGTCGATAAGCCTTGGCGCCTGTTCCGGCCTGCTGTTCTATCCTCTGAAACAACATCTGCGTACGCCCGAGGCAATGGGGCTCAAGTATCAGGATGTCACTGTGGAAACGAGTGATGGAATCAAAATTCACGGCTGGCTGCTGTTGGCTCAAGGCTGTTTACGCGGCAGTGTGTATTTTCTGCATGGCAACGCCGAAAATATCAGTACACATATCGAAAGCGTCAGATGGTTGCCCGCACAGGGCTATCAGGTTTTGCTGATCGATTACCGGGGTTTTGGCGTATCCGAAGGTGAGCCGGGTCTGCCGGAGGTGTTTCTGGATATAGAAGCCGGGTTTGATTGGCTGCTTGAACATTCGGAAAATCGGCCTGTTTTTCTGTTTGGGCAGAGTATCGGCGCAAGTTTTGGCGTTTATTTTGCCGCCACTAACCTTAAAGCCCGGGAACATTTGGCCGGCGTTATCAGCGATTCGGCTTTCAGCAGTTATTATTCTATCGTCCGTCATGCCACGGGCAATTTCTGGTTGACCTGGCCGCTGCAATATCCTATCGCTTGGGCGATGAATTATCCTTATAACCCGATCGATGTCATCGAGGACATCGCGCCGACACCTGTGCTGATCGTTCATGGCGTTAATGATGCTACCATTGCGTTTGCACAAGCCCTGCAACTATACCGCACAGCGCGGCAGCCCAAAACGTTGCTGCTTACGCAAGAAGATCACATTCGAACTTTCATGGCGCCGGAAAACCGGCAGGCGCTGTTAAATTTTCTGCACCGTCTCCGGACGAACTGTTCGATTAAGCCCTGATAACGTGTTTTAAATATACCTTTTGCTAACCAAATTTCGGCGCCGGGGTGCCCGTCAAAGGACGCCGTAAATACATCCATGTAGGCTCTATGGCAGCATCCCTGCTGTCAAAGCCTTTGCCGAACACCCCGCGCCGCCATGAGCTTATGCCGAAATTTGAAGTGCGAAAAGTATACTACGCAGATCGATTGCTGCGTTGCACGGTTCTCGAAATCCTCATGTACGTCCAGTACAGTACACTCCGGTTTCTCCGTTCCTTAACACTTTTAAAACACGTTCTGAACAAAGGGCCGGGTATTTTTCAAGACAAGTCGGCTTGTTTAAGGGAAAATAGCGGCGTTACGGCATAACATTAAAACAAGCTTGAACATGTACAAATATGACGGATTGGTGGTGCATCAAAGCCATGACGACGAAGGCATTATAGAAATTGTCGAAAGCGAAGGCGTCCGCGCCTTGCATTTCGGCTCGTCGTCACGGCAGAGCACCATGTCGATCAAGGCGCCGGATCAATTGCATTCGCCTTACGCGCGGGCGATGATGGCTTGGTTGCTGTTTAAAGAGCAGCCCGGCGAAGTCTTGATGATAGGCTTGGGCGGCGGTACGCTGACCAAGTATCTGTTGCATCACTTTGACGAGTGTAAAATAAAAGTGGTCGAATACCGGCACGGCGTGGTTAAAATTGCCCGCAGCCATTTCCACTTGCCGCTTGATCCCCGGCTTAAAATTAAAATCGGTGAGGGCGGACACTTTATCCGGCAGCATAGCCTGGACCTGTCGCGGCAATACGATTTGCTGATGGTCGACGCCTTCGATCATGCCGGTATGGCGACATCGGTCAGCGGCGAAGCTTTTTTTGATAGCTGTAAAACGTTATTGAAATACGACGGAATTCTGGCCATTAATCTTTGGGGCACGGATAAGGCCTTGTTTCAGCAAGTGGCCTGGCATTTGGGGCAGATTTTCAATTGGCGTATCCTGTTTCTGCCGGTGCGTGGTCGCGGCAATATCATCGGTTTTGCGTTTAACGAAGGGGTCGCCAAACCGACCTTGAAAATACTGAAAAACCGGGCTTTGACGCTGGAGCAACATTATCATCTTGAGTTTCCGGCCTTTGTCCAGGATTTCAAACGCAACAACAATAAAGTATTCAATCGGGTAATAAAATCATGACTTCTCTCGCTTTGGCCGCAGCGCCACCGTTATTCGGTTATCGTCCCTATTGGGCGCGGCGCTTCGGTGTCGCACCTGAATTACCCATGAGCCGCACGGAAATGGATGCGCTGGGCTGGGATTGCTGCGACGTTATTCTGGTAACCGGGGACGCTTATATAGATCATCCCAGTTTTGGCATGGCATTGATTGGCCGTTTGCTTGAGGCGCAAGGTTTTCGTGTGGGCATTATTTCGCAACCGGACTGGACTCGCGTCGATGACTTTAAAAAACTGGGTGAGCCCCAACTGTTTTTCGGTGTGACCGGCGGCAATATGGATTCGATGGTCAATCGCTATACGGCGGATAATAAAATCCGCTCCAACGATGCCTACACGCCCAACGGTGAAGCGGGGAAGCGACCGGATCGGGCGGTCAATGTGTATTCACATCGCTGCCGCGAAGCGTATAAAAATATCCCTGTCATTATCGGCGGCATCGAAGCCAGTCTGCGCCGCATTGCCCATTACGATTACTGGTCGGACAAAGTACGAAAATCGGTGCTCCTGGATTCTAAAGCCGATTTGCTGGTTTACGGCAACGCCGAACGTCAGGTCACTGAAATCGCGCATCGATTGGCTGCGGGTGAAGCTATTTCGCAACTGAAAGGGATTCGTGGCACGGCGCATTTTGTTAAACAGGTTCCGGGTGAATGGCTGGTAAAAGATTCCAGCGATGTCGATATTCCAGGATCTGTCGCTCCGCATCAAAGCCCTTATCTGGAGCAACCCGCGTGCGCCGACCAGACCGGAAATGTGCTTCGTTTCGAACGCCATCTTGACAGCAACAAGCGCTTGCAAACCGTCATCCGCCTACCTTCCTATGAGGCCGTCAAAGACGATCCTGTTTTGTACGCCCATGCCTCTCGAGTCATGCACGCTGAAACCAATTCCGGCAATGCGCGGCCGCTGCTTCAGCAGCATGGCAACCGGCTGCTTTGGCTTAACCCGCCGCCGCTTCCCCTGACCACGGCAGAAATGGATGGTGTTTATGATTTGCCTTATTCCCGGCTGCCGCATAAACATTATGCCAACGCCAAAGTGCCCGCTTTTGAAATGATCCAGCACTCGGTCAACATCATGCGCGGCTGTTTCGGTGGTTGCACTTTTTGTTCGATTACCGAACATGAAGGCCGGATTATCCAGAGCCGATCGGAAGACTCCATCATCCGGGAAATCGAAAACATCCGCGATACCTCGCCCACTTTTACCGGTAATATTTCCGATTTGGGTGGGCCTACCGCCAACATGTACCGGTTGGCTTGCAAGGATGAAAAAATCGAAGCCGCCTGTCGCAGGCTTTCTTGCGTGTATCCAGGCATCTGCTCCAATCTGAATACCGATCATTCGCATCTGATCAAGTTATACCGGCGCGCCCGCGCGCTGCCAGGCATCAAAAAAATACTCATCGCCTCAGGTCTGCGTTACGACCTGGCGGTCGAGTCGCCGGAATACGTCAAGGAACTGGTTACTCATCATGTTGGCGGTTATCTGAAAATTGCGCCGGAACATACCGAAACCGGACCGCTGTCAAAAATGATGAAACCGGGCATGGGTACATATGACCGCTTCAAGCAGATGTTTGACAAATATTCCAAAGAAGCCGGTAAAGAGCAGTATCTGATTCCGTATTTTATCGCAGCGCACCCCGGCACAACTGACCTGGATATGCTCAATCTGGCACTCTGGCTCAAGCGAAATGGTTTTAGAGCCGATCAGGTTCAGGCTTTTCTGCCGTCGCCGATGTCGATAGCCACCGCCATGTATCACTCGGGGAAAGACACGCTACGGAAAGTCAGCCGCAAAGCAGAAAATATCTCCATTCCGAAAGGCATCAGGCAACGCAGATTACACAAAGCCTTGCTGCGTTATCACGATCCCAAAAACTGGCCTTTATTGCGCGAAGCGCTTAAAAAAATGGGACGCAGCGATTTGATCGGTAACGGTAAGCAGCATTTGATTCCGTCTTTCCAAACGCAAGGCGGTGTCGCTGCTGCAAGCGTCAAAGTTGCCAAGGGGCAGCGTTTCAAAACCAAATATACCGGCATAAAAAGGGCAGGGAAGGGCGCATAGAAATAGACTATCAATATCATCTACTTGGGAAAATGCTGCTAATAGAAGTTTTTTGATAGGTTAATCAGGCCAGTAAGACGGCATATAATACGGTTGGTGTTAATCAAAAAAATACCTCTTGACGGGAGGATCGGTGGATGTATAATTGTCGGCTTTCCCGCAGAGAAGCGGGTCAGGGAAGGCGGAAAGTTAAAAAGGAA
>PGZD01000110.1 GCA_002843155.1 Gammaproteobacteria bacterium HGW-Gammaproteobacteria-3 | reverse complement strand
AAGAGCCATTGATTTTAAACATCTTTTTTTGCGAAATATCACCAAAAAACTGAATATCAATGACTTAGAGGGGTTTTGGTGACGAAGTTAGGTTAAGTTACCCAGAAGTCGCCGAAGCACTGGGCATTTCCGACAAGTCGGCTCAACGCTATGTGTTTAAAGCCTGGCAACATCTCATTCAATATCTGGGAAATGATTTTTTCGAGTGATAATCTGACCAGATAAACAGTGCTCAACTGTCTTATTAGGTAAAGATCAAACAAAACAGGCCAGATGAAAACCAAATCTTACAAACTCACCGGTACGCCACAGGAACAAGCAGGATTCTGGGTGTTCACTCAACATTCGGACGAGTGGACGGCTGCCTGTGAACAGCAGTTACAAGATTGGTTGGCGCAAAATGAAAACAACCGTCTGGAATACGAACGTGCACTCAAGCTTTGGCAACAGCTCGATCAACTAAAGTCAGCCACTTTTCCGGCTCGGCAAGCGGCACAGCAAATTCGGGCACAGCGCATCCAGCGTAAACAACGTATCCGCAAAGCGCAACGTACCGGATTGTTGGGTTTACTGGTTTTGACCACGACTTTTGGTTTAACTGAATATCTGCTAACCGACAGTTATTCCACGGCACTGGGCGAACGCAAGTCGATTGATTTGGCCGATGGCTCGAAAATAACCCTGAACACCGACACCCAACTGACCGTCAAAATGACTGGCAATCGCCGGGTAATTAGCCTTGAAAAAGGCGAAGTCTATGTGAACGTGGCCCATGAAATAGACCGTCCTTTCGATGTGATAGCCGGCAATGGCCGCATTCATGACATTGGTACCAGCTTTAATGTCTATTCGGCAAACAACATGACGCAAGTGACCGTCGCCGAAGGTAAAGTAGAGGTTATTCCCGACAGCAAAATAACGGGGGCTCGCTGGCTGGATCACGTCATCAGTCGCTCGGCTTTTTGGCTGTACCTTAACAGCACGCCGAAAACCAACGACAATGTTGCTTTGGGATTAGGCGAACAAATCACTTACGACGACCAAGGGGAAGTCAACGCGCCAATGGCAACCAATACTGCAAACGTCGTCGCCTGGCGTAGTGGGCGGCTGGTATTTGAAATGGCGCCTTTGGAAACTGTCTTAAATCAGGTGCAGCGCTATCACCAGGTACGCTTCCAATATGGCGGAGAAGCCATCAAACAAATTCGGGTATCAGCAAGCTTCGAAATCGACAACCTGCCCAAAATACTCAACACCTTGCAAGCGGCATTTCCAATCAAAACCCAGCAGTTCGAAGACGGGCAGATTATCGTTTCCTCTACCAAAGGATAGTATTTGAGGTCGAAAACCCTATAACAGGCTAGGCTCAAAGCCCCATACCATCCAATTCATCGAGCATTTTCAAAGCCTGTTTCGCATTGCCGCGCACCTTTGCAGCCATAAACCGTTGCAGGGCTTCATCTTCCTCCAGTGCTTGTGCGAAAAACTCAAGCATCAATTTATTAAGACTAATACCTCTAACTTTGGCAAAAGCTTTCGTTCTTTACAGGCTCAGTATCTGGATGGCCTTTCATCACAAAAAAACATCAGTATGAACATGGAAGTGTTTGGCCAATCCTTTTGCAATGTCCTTACTGATTGACCGATTACCGGCCAGAATGTCGGATATGCGGCCTTGGGGGGCAATAGCGGTTAAGTCGTCTTGTTTTAGGCCGTGTTGCTCCATCAAGAACCTCAGCACTTCTTTGGGTTCAGCCTCTGGAATGACAACGTTTTCATCTTCATAGGCTTTAACCTGGTCAGACAAATAATCAAGCACATCAGTCAACGGATGATCTTCATCGTCCCGAATTTCATCAAGCAAAACCTCGATGGTGGCGCAAGCCTGGGCATAGTCTGCTTCGCTATGCACACCTGTCACGCCGACCAACTTTTTGAAAGGTAGCCATGCTTGCAAAATGGCGTTAGGTGCTGGTACTGATTTAGTTGCGTATCTCATCATCATGTCCTCTTCCAAGCATTACGGTCATACTCGGCATGGGTTAAAACATCCCGGATATAAACTTTACGGCGGTTGTAATGGATGGCCGCAATCAATCGAAATTTGTTGCCGCCAATATCAAAAACGGTCAGTCCGTCTACATAATCGGCAGTTGCAAAGGTAGTCTTTAAGTGATTGAAGTCGGTAAATATTTCACTTTCCATGAGCCGATACCATGCTTGCAATGGCTTTTCAGCAGCAGGGTATTTTGACCAAAATTCAATCAGAGTAGGCTTTGCGATAACGTGCATAGCAGCACAATATACCGATTTGCTATTATTTTCAAGGCATTCAAGAAATGCGGCTGGCGAGGAATCGTTCGATGAGCAATCAAAACACCAAGCAAAACTTTTCTAAAAAATCTTCCCGCAACCTGACCAGATTTTCGAGGCTGAGCTGTCTTACTTAATGAGCCGGAATAAAAACGGCGCAGACCTTTCAGCAATCAGAGGATCAATAATGAAAAAATTCACATGGAAACCGCGTCGCAGCCTGCTGGCACTGGCAATCTTGTCTGCAACAGGCGCAGCGCTTGCCGAACAGCAAACCCATCATCTGAGCATTGCCCCGCAAAGCATCAGTGACGCATTAAAAGCACTGGCTGCAGAAACCCATATTCAAATATTCAGCGATGGTGAAGCGCTGAAAGGCAAGCAAACCAGCGGGCTTCAAGGTGAATTTACTGCTAAGGAGGCTTTGCAAAAATTACTGGCGGGCACAGGTTTGACTTATACCTTTACGGCGGACGATGCGGTTGCAGTAAAGGCGGTTGAATCTGGAAGCGATGCGGCGGCGACGTTGCCGGCGGTGAAGGTTATTGGACAGGCGGCTTATGATTCGACTGATCCATATAATCCAGATTACAGCTTACCAAACGCTTCTACAGCGACTAAGACCGATACTCCGATTATAGAAACACCGATGTCAATAAAAGTCATACCCCAACAGGTATTAAAAGATCAACAGGTTGTTTCTATCGATCAGGCACTCCGCAATGTTAGCAGTGTTACAAACGGTACGGAAATCAATAAACAGTTCTTCATTCGGGGATTTGAGACGTTCAATTATTACCGAGACGGTTTTCCTTTTATCAATAATTGGCACCACACCGAAGAGCTTGCCAATGTTGAACGAGTTGAAGTCTTAAAAGGACCGGGCTCTATTCTCTATGGACGAGCCGAACCCGGAGGGATAATTAATTTTGTTACCAAGCAGCCGTTGGATACGCCGTACTACAGTCTTCGTCAACAATTCGGATCTTATAATCACTATCGAACCGATATTGATGCCACCGGGCCACTGACTGAGAATAAGGACTTGGCGTATCGGATAAACTTTGCTTATCAGGCTAACGACTCAATCACTGAATTTGCAGGTGGTGAGAGAACATTTGTCGCGTCGATGTTGCGATGGAATATTTCAGATAAAACTGTTTCCACGTTTAAATTGGAATACAGTAACATCAAAACATTCGGCCGAAATTTATTACTGCTAAATTCGGATGGAAATCAGATCGGTGGACGTAATCGTCGCCAAAATCTTAGCGACCCATGGGATTTTAGTGAAGACGAATACATCATGTTCGCCATGAATACCGAACATCGCTTTAACGAAAACTGGTCTTTGCGCCACCGTTTTAATGCCAGTTTCAGTGAACAGACATTGCGTCAGATCAACGGCACAGGGCCGGTCGCCGCAAACGGCGATGTCAGCAGGTTTTTCTTCCAGCAAAATGTAAATGGGGACGATTATTTCAACAATTTTTATAATTCACTGGAATTGACCGGCAAATTTGCTACCGGAGACATCAAACACACGCTATTAATCGGCGGCGATTACATGCGCACGGATTCCCGAGCAACCATGGGGCCCGTGTTTGGCTTTTCGCCATCAGGCACCAACATCAATAACCCATTTCATTTTACAGAGGCACCAGCCATCACCCAGTTTAATACATTCGGTTTTAGACAACCCTGGTTTGGGGTATACGGTCAAGATCAAATTGAGCTTCCGTATCATGTACATTTATTGGCCGGGTTACGTTACGACAATGCCGAAACTGGAGGCGACTCCGCTTTCGGTGCTTTTGGAGACAATACCAAAATCATTAACCCGACTATTACCGATGACCGCGTTTCGCCACGAGGTGGCATTCTTTGGCAACCGTTACCTGAACTATCGCTCTACGGCAGCTATACCGAAAACTTTGGCGCCTCTAACGCTGCTTTTGTGACTCAGGACGGCGAACGGTTATCACCTCAAACTGCTCAACAATGGGAGGCCGGTGTAAAAACGGAGTTATTCGATGGCCGTTTCACAGGTACTCTGGCGTACTATGATTTGAAAAAACAAAACTTACCCATGCAGGTAACACAAGTAGGCAACTCTTTTCGAGCAGTCGGTGAAGCGGAAAGTCGCGGTATCGAGCTGGATTTTAGCGGGGAAATCTTACCAGGATTGAGGGTGATAGGTGCTTATTCTTATATGCCATTTGCCAAAACAGTGAAGGACTCAGAAACGGCCGGAACCGTCGGAAAACGCCTACATAATGCTCCCACATAACGGTAACTTATGGACTACCTATGAATTTCAAGACGCCAACCTGAGAGGTTTAAAACTAGGGGCGGGGTTGCAAGCTGTCAGCCGTCGCGAGATTGGTTTCACTGAATCCATCAAAGCACCTGGCTATACAACACTGAATCTGATGGCTAGGAGCCTGTCGGACTTCCGCCAGCTAACGTGGCTTTCTGGTAAAATAGCGACCTAACCAACATAACAATCCAGAATCCCCATGGCCCGTTTCATT